>CAZISX010000112.1:0-6000 GCA_964542005.1 uncultured Spirochaetales bacterium | reverse complement strand
CAGACACAAATCCTCAAGCATTCCGATGTTTTCGCAGTCAGGCATTATATAAATTCCAACCTTCAAACCATTTTTTTCAACAAACTCGCCAGCGTTTGAAGGTGCCGGAATTTGATTCTTTAAAAGTACATTTTTCACCCTACCAAAAGCAGCAGAAAAATCATCATCCCCATCCATTACAATTGCCAAAAATTTTAAGTTATCGAAATTATCAATATTTTTTATTGCCTCAAAACCTGATTCTGTCGGAAATGTATTTTTCCCTTTATAATCCAAAACCTGAGCATCAACACCTATTTTTTTTAGGAGTTTATCAAAAAAACCTATCTCGTCTTTTCCCTCAACCAGTATAAGTTTTTCTTTTTCAATTTTCTGAGGCATTATCTAACCTCTAAATCATTTTCAATAGCAGATTCAAGAACATCGTAGTCATATATTTTTGGAGTAATTTCGCCAGTTTTTGATTTTGCCATCCTGATATATTGGAAATCATCTTTTGAACTTTCAAAACAATCAAAAGCAGCTTTTAAGCATTCATAACTGTGAGTCGCGGCAAAAATCTGGCAATTGTATTTCTTTGAGAGTTTATTTATCAATTCCCATATTTTAGTCATTGTTGAATAATGGAAGCCATTTTCAATTTCGTCAATTAAAACAACACCGTTTTTGCAGGTTTTTATTTTTATAATTATTGCAAGAAGTCTATTAATTCCATCACCAAGAAGAGCTGCCGGAATTTTTCTGTCAATACCATTAATTTTTGCATAAATAACTGAAACTCCGCCAGCCATATTTAGAGAGAGATTTTCAACTCTTTCATCAATAATTTTAAGAGCTTCAACAAGCTCACCTGTCTCACCCATTTCATCTGTTTTGTTAAACTCTGAAATCAACTCAGCCGCATTAAAAGTTCGTCCTGAAAGATAGGCTGCTATTTCGAGTTTTGATGTGTTTTTTTCAATATTCAGGCCTGAAATTGTGTGGTAAGATTTGAACAATTCCTTATTATTTTCCGAAACCTTAACAGAAAGCGAAAAATTCTGCTGAGTTGAAAGATTTCCTACATTTTCGAGCAGAATATTGTTTTCTTTGTCTGCCAATTTTGGTTTATAATTTTTATCTGAATTGACAAACATTATCTCTTTACTAATTTTAATTTTTATAGCGTTTTGCATCTCAAAATTATAAAAAAGCGGTGACCACATTTTTTCAGGTTCGAGGTCAAGTTTTTGAATTCCACGCCAAGCAAGGTGTCTCATAGTCTGATCTGCTGACAACCTGTCAAAAAAGAAAAAAACTGCCTCAAGAAGCGTGCTCTTTCCGGAATTATTTCTGCCGCCTATAAGATTTACTCTTTTAACATTATCAAACTCTATTTTTTTCAGAGATTTGAAATTTTCTATCAGAATTCTTTCAATCATAAGTTTCTCCTAATTATTTATATATATATTTTTTCGATTTTCATTCCTTTCCCCCATTTATTATCTTCACCTCTTTGACAATCCTGCTGTAAATCAGGCAGCGCTGCACAGTTTTATCAGTTTTAAAGATATTGTACAAATTTTGAACATCATTTGGGTTAATATTATCCGGGCAAACGCCGTTTGCCCCTACAAGTATTTCCTTCACCGCATCAGTTATATAACAGTCTGCCTGTTTCATTGATTCTTCAAAATATAAATCATAAACCATGTTGTCAACAACTTGCTCAAAAAGATTTGCTTCAAGCTCAAAACCTTTTTCTTTTGCGTAGAGGATGAAATCTACCATTGTTTCAAAGGGTTTTTGAGCTTCGGGGGAAATTTGGGGAATGGGGATCTTTTTTAAGAACTCATCGCCTTTTCCACCTGTAGTATTGGTGCCTTTTAGAATTACTCGGCTAAAAATAGAAGAATTAAAAAGTGCTGATAAAAACTTAAGATTTTCACCGGTAACCATATATAGTTTATTGTTTAAAAACACGCCTTTTTTAATAAATGCGGCATTCATCGCATCACTTATTTCTCTATAAACAATCTTCTCCTTCTCGAATTCTTCGAGGTATGCACAGTTTCGTAGATTGTATGGCGTGTCGCCTTTATCATACCGTTTTTCCAGTTCGTTGGAATATTGGTCGAGATGTTTTTTGATGGCAGGATAATCATTGATGTTGATTGGCGGAATGCGTTGTAGGGGCACGGCATGCCGTGCCCTGTCTTTTGGTGCTGCAATTTCATTTTCGGGCAAGGCATGCCTTGCCCCTACATTTGATTTGAAATTTTCGGGCATATTTTCAGGCACGATATTTTCGGGTTTGTTTTCGGGCAAGGCATGCCTTGCCCCTACATTTAATAATGCGGAATCGTAACCATTATGCGAATTTATCAACCACAAATCTGCAAATTCTGCCTTGTATTTTTTTATATCTCTGCCGCGCAAAATCGGTTTTAATATTTCTGCTGATTTTGGATCTTCTGCAATTAACCTATCTTTTGTCGCGCCATCAATAATAAATGCCTCGTTAAAACCGGTCAAAACGCCTCGATAAATTTGAATATCCCAATCTTTCAGAGGTGTTCCAATCTCTTCAATCCTTTTTTTTATAATATATTCATCAGCATTTGAGATAACCCAGCTATCTGATGACAAATCTGTTATTTCAAGACAATGTTTTTTCACATATTCCGAAATATCGGTTGAAACATTGAAATCATTCTCGATTTTAGTTGCCCGTAGGGGCATGGCATGCCGTGCCCTGTTATTTGTTTCGGCATTTTTGGGCAGGTTTTGGGACGAATTCTTGGGCAAGGCATGCCTTGCCCCTACATTTTGGAATAATAAAATATTTGTATCAACGGTTGCGCTGTCAAAAACCTTGTAACCGCCGAAATCTATTAATATTTCAGGTTTTGTCTGTTGTACAAAAAATTCTCTCAGTTTTTCGCCATATTTTGCGCGCATCCATTGTTTTGAAGTAATAAAGCATAAATGGCCACCATCTTTTAAAAGCTGAGCACCCCGCTCATAAAAAAGAGCGTAAATATCGCCTGTTTTTGCAAATGACTGATATTTCTCATTTTTATATTTTTCACCAAGTATGCCTTGATTTTTCTGCAGTCCAATATAAGGCGGATTGCCTATAACAACATCAAAACCTTCAATGCCGAACATCCATTTTGGATCAAAAAATTCGGCTTTTTCATTCTTGAAAGGATCCCAGGTTGCTTTTAATTCTATATTTTTACTTCCGTGCCAATTGCCCGCATTTATTATCAGTTTTGCCTGCGTTTCTATGAAATTTCTTTTAATTTCTTCTTTCTCTTTTCCGAAAGAGTTGAAATATAGTTCCCGAAGCTCTTTTAATTCAGTAAATTCAGGCATCATTGCATGAAAACTCTCGTTTTTTTCATCTTCTATTTTTAATAGAGCATCCGCACAAACAAACTTAAACTCAAGATTTGGCAGCGGATGAATGCCGCGGTTTGTTTTATTTTCATCGGCGGTTGCTTCAACAATTAATGAAAGAAAAACACGGAGTTTTGAGATTTCAACAGCAATAGTCTGAATATCTGTTCCGTAAATTGTCTCTTCAATTAAACCCATTTTGTGGATGTAGGATGGACCCTCATTTTCAAATTTTTCTCTCACCATCCTTCTAAATTGTGCCGGAATTTTTGAAACCATTTTCTCTTTCCAAAGTTCCGAGCTTGGATCAATTTTTTCAAGGATATTAACAGTTTTCTGTAAAATTCCCATAGGAAAAGCACCAGAACCACAAGCAGGATCAAGAATTTTCATATTGTCGAGAGCATCAATGATTTTATGAATTTCCCCATTTTCAAATTGCAAAATGTTTTCATCCCACGAAATCAGCGCATCAATTTTATCCTCAGAAATATCAGTTTTTTCAAGTAGATAGTGTTTTATTGATTCATCAACCATATATTCAACAATTTCGCGCGGCGTATAAAAACTGCCTGTTTTGTTTCTTGCTGTTTCTCCTGTTGTTTCATCAATTTCAGCAAGTAGATTTTCAAAAATTCTTCCCAGCATTTCTGGATCAATAGAAAGCTCGATATCAAGCGGTGTTGATTCGTCAATTGTAAAGTTGTACTGCTCCAAAAGTTGAAAAAATTCAGAAAACCAGCCGTTTTCTATCTCAACAACACCAAAACTTGCACCAATCGCACCATAATAATCGTGCACCTCAGGATCAAAAAGTCCGCCGTTAATATAATCTGATATTTGCAGCGTTTTATCTTTGTTTCTCTCTTTTATTGGAGTGTTCAAAACTTCAAAAAAAAGCGGTTCTAAAACTGCATGATAATAGTTTTTATAGTTTGATAATGCTTTTGAAGAAATTATCTCTTCAGGCATCAGCGGATTTCCAGACAATGATTTTTTCTTTTTCAAAAACCAGCAAAAAATAATTCTTCCGATAAGCCTCACAGCAAACTCTTTTTTATACTCTTCATAAGGATATTTCATTTGCTGCAAAACCTCTTTTAGGCCGACAAGTTTATAGAAATATTCTGAAATTCCTGCATAAAATTCCTTGTTTACCTTTTCTACAGAAAATGCTGATTTAACAGATTCCAGAGATTTGAAATCAGCATCACCAACCCTTTCAATAAATGTGCGGTTTTTTGATTCCCTATCCACAAAATAGGTAAACCTCTTGAATTTATTGAACTCTGGCGTGATTCCCTTATAAGTTTTCACAACAAGGGAAAATCTGAATTTTCCAGATTCATCATAAAAAACAAAGATTCCGCCATCAGCAAAAATGTCAGAAATTATCCTTTTTGCCTTTTCAAACTGGGCTTTTCTTGAAGAGCGTTCAGAAAGTTCACCCGTAACAAGAGCAGAAACAACAATAATTTTAGATGTTTTTGTAAAATTAATTGTTCCCAGTTTTGTGATTTCTGTGAATCTTTCATCATTATATCTTTCAAGCGTTTCTCTTTCTCGCTCAAAGTTTTCCGATTTTTTTCTGAAAAATTGAATCAACGAATCAACAGAAAAATTCTCAATCAATTTTTGTAATGTTTCGCGCGGCATTTATGACTCCGTATAAATAAAATCTTTCCAATTTTCAGGAAAACCCATATCTGAAAAAGGTATTTCCTCATATTTTTTAAACAGTTCACATAATCTGATAATCCATTTACTTTGCGGTGCAATATTTTTTAGTATAAAATTGCAGATTGCAATAATAACAAATATTTTAGCCTGAGCTTTTTGATCAATAAAATTCAATTCTTTATGTTTTTTCGGATTGGGAAGCAGCGGTTTCATAGACAAATTTCTATCCCATAACCTTGAATGATGAGCACAAAGATTTCGAATATAATTGAGAGATAAAAGCCATGATTCCAAAACTTTGTCAGGAATATTCAGTTCCGAAGACCATGATTTTGAAAGTTTTGCATCATAACCTTTGAATATCCGTACAATATTACCAAAAGACATTATTTCCGCGGCCATCCATATTGGCAGAATATTATGCTCATCGCCATATTTTGAGAAAAAATGTTTAGTAAAAACTTCATTATTTCTTTCAGCTTCTTTTTTTATAGAATCAAACCATTCGCTGTGTCTATCTGGCGTAAGTCTTGGAAATATTTCGTGTTTTGAATAATCAAATGGATTCGTTTGATGTGCTATTGTATAGGCTGCAATAGTTCTTGCCTTTATTTCTATTCTCTCTATTGCATCCATAAGTAACAATCTTAATTGTCTATCAAAAGTATATCTGCGCCAAATTTCATCAAAGGTTGTTCCCTTTTTAAAATTTTCATCAGAATCTTTGAATGGATAAAAATATCCGCTTAATCTGTAATAGTTTACAGAATTTAATCGCTCAACAAGCAGTTTTTTATCAGCAATAAGACCTCGTTCAATTAAAATATCCGCCTGTTCTTCAAATGTTTTAGGAAGTTTAGTGTATTTCATGATTTGCTCTTGAAACAAAAAAACCTGCCGAATTACGCATATCCGAAGACAGAGGCGCGGCAGGTG
>CAZISX010000111.1:0-11779 GCA_964542005.1 uncultured Spirochaetales bacterium | reverse complement strand
CAGGAAAAGTATTACCAGACAGTTTTTTATATTATTTTCACGCTTTTAGGTTATCGCATCAAGGCTGAAGTCAACACAAATAAAGGTCGGATGGACGCTGTTATCAAGACAGATTCAAACATCTATATCTTTGAATTTAAGCTCGACAAACCTGCTTCAAAAGCTCTGGAACAAATCAAAAAGAGAGATTATTACGAAAAATATCTGCTTGATGGAAGAAAGCTCATATTAATTGGCGTAAGTTTCACAAGTAAAACCGGCGAGATTAAGAGCTGGAAGATGGAAAGATTGAATCATTAATTATCAGGAACTTCCGGACTGAAATTTTATGACTTATACCTGAACCGTTAGATTCTTGCTAAAATCTAGGAATATCAAAAGGTTCGCAGATTCGGACTAGTAAATCTTCTTTATAACAGTACCTTTTAAATAATATTTTAAGATTTCTTCGTATTTGCGGCCATCTTTTGCCATCTCAGCCATTCCCCACTGACAGCAGCCAACACCGTGACCTCCGCCTCTTCCGCTAAAAACAAGCTCTGAATCTTTCTTTTCTGCACTGAAATCATTTGACCAGATAACAGAATATCCGAGATAGCTCCTGAATGTATTTGCCGGAATTTTTATAGAACCATTAATTAGAACAAATTTGACTCGTCTGGCAGTTCTTAAAACCTCAATTGATTCAATATTTTCAATCTTAACTCCCGATTTTTTCAGAGATTTAAGAACACCTGCTTCCGGCAAAGCTCTTCTCCAGCGATATAGTTTTGATTTTGAGCAATAAAGACATGGAACAGACTGCAAATACGGAGTCTCTTTCCCCCAAACCTCTGAGCCAGAGGCTGTAGCACCACCGCAAGTTGAGTGGAAAAAAATCTGCGCTGGCATATTGCCATAAGTTAAAATCTCGCCCCTTGTTTCAGAAACTGCATCGTTGGCACTCAAATCCTCTTTGCCTAAGCCTCCATAAACCTGATCAATAACTGTTGGCGCCATATCGTAAAGGCTGTTTTTAGGAGAGAATATTTTCTGATAAACAGCATAAGTTCTTGCAAGAACTGCCTGAACCTTTTTCGCTTCCGGAGGCCATGATGGAATTATTTCTTTGTTAATAACACCCTTTACATAATCATCCAGATCAAGATCATTTACAACAACAAGCAATCCGTTTTTGTTGTGAACCTCTATTGAACCTCGAAAAATCTTCTTCCCGACAGAAAGAAATGAAAACTTTGGAATAAATTTAATAGCATCGGAAAAATAGAGTTCATCACCAACTTTAATTGCAGTTTTCCCAGCGGCAGAAACAAAATATTTGCCTTGAATTGACCCTGAAACAGTGTTGTTTAACTCAATTTGAGCATCGCCTTCCAGTTCAAAACTTGAGATTCTTTCCTTGATACCAATCCTGACAAATGGGGAAAATCCGGCATCAGCACCCTCTTTTTTGAGGAAATCAGCAACATTTTGAGCAGAAAGAATGTCAACGGAAAAAAATATGAATATTAAAAAAATCCTTTTTGCTCCGCGATTGAAACCGGAAATCATTCTATTCCAGCCAGCAGACTAAAGAAAATTAGTGCGATTCTACTCCTTGACAGCAACAACAATGGATTCCATTCCTGATAAGTTTTTGGCTGAAAATTCTTTTGCAGATTCTTTTGAATCAAATTTGCCTACCCTGACTCTGTAAAGAGCCGTCTCGCCTTGGCTGACATAAATATAAGCACCTTTAGAAATCTTATCTCTTAAAACTTTTGCATCATCAAGCTCTTTAAAAGCACCAAGCTGGATTGTATAAAAGAGGTTTTCGCCATCGGTATCATTCTTGGCAAGAATATCGTTGTCACCGAATAAACCAACCACTTTGATTCTCACATTAATCCGACCTTCATTTTTTGAACTTATTTTTTTAAAAGCTGCCTCTGATAAATCCACAACATTTTTGCCAGGAGTATCATTTACTCTGACCGCTATTTTCTGGTCATTGGAGATGTTTTTTATTTCAAGAATTGTTCCTGCAGGAAAAGATTTGGCTGCACAGGTAAAACTGTTTTTGTCAAATTTTTCACCAGAGCTTGTTTTTTTACCTTGAAAATCATCTGAATAATAGGTTGCAGAGAGAAAATAAACATCACCAACAGAAACCGGATGCCTGACATAAAGATGTGGCGCGCAACTGTTAAACATAAATAAAGCCAGGAAAAACAAAGAATTATGTTTTATTTTCAGACTCAGCTTCGCCATAATATTTGTTGTGATAATAGTAATAATAAGCACCATATCTGTTGCCTGTCTTGAGGTCAACATTGTTTACAATAACTCCAAGCATTGGAATTGATGTTGAAGAGAGTGTTTTCATCGCCCGCCTTAAAGTATCTCTTGAAAGCTGATGAACCTTTACAACAAGAACAACAGCATCCAAAAGAGGTGCGAGTCCAGCCGCATCTGCAACCGCAGCTATCGGAGGAGAATCAAATATAACCAGGTCATACATCTCTTCAAGCTTGGCAACCATATCTTTGAATTTATTAGACTCAATCATTTCAACAGGATTCGGAGGAATCGGGCCGCAAAAAAGAACATCCAGACCGCCATAAACATCATGTTTTATAACCTCTTCGAGACTTTTTTCTCCAAGAATATAATTAGAAATACCTTCTGCATTTGAAATTCCGAAAACTTTATGAACTCGAGGCTTTCTCATATCGGTATCAACAAGTAAAACCCGTTTTCCTGTTGATGCAAAACTTACAGCAAGATTTGATGAAACTGTAGTCTTACCCTCCTGAGATTCAGAGCTGGTGATTAAAACTGATCTAATGTTTTCATCAGGATATGCAAGCCTTATATTTGTCCTAATTGTTCTTAACGACTCAATAGACGAGGAGTAACCCGTTCCCTCAAAAACAATTTCTTTAACTTTAGCTGTTTCTGGATTCTGAAATTTTGGAAAAAAACCCAAAACAGGGCTTGCGACAATTCGCTCAAGCTCATCCATATCTCTAATTTTAGTATCAAGCAACTCCATAAGAACTACAGCAGAAAAACCAGCAAAAAGAGCAGCCAGCAAACCAATAAATAAGATAACATTAGTCCTTGGTTTTATTGGAAATATTGGAATTAAAGCCCTGTCTATAACCCTGATATTATTAGATTTTAAAAGAGCAGACAAATCTGCTTCCTTGGTTCTTTCAAGAACAATATCATAAAGTTTTTTGTTCGTCTCCACCTCGCGCTTAAACTTATTATAGTCAATTTCAAGCTTGTTAAGGCTCAGCGCCTCTGTCTGCGCCTCTTTAAGCATTGTTTTCAATTTTACAAGTTCTTTATCAAGAGATTTCTGCTCTACCGCAAAACCATCAACAACACCCTGAACTTCCTGCATATATGCTTTTTGCATATTTTGCATCTCTTCGCTAAGCTTCATAACTTCAGGATGTTTTTCGCCATAAAACTTCCTTTTTTCTTCAAGTTTAGAATCTATTTCAAGATATTTTACCTTCAGGTTTTTAATCACAACAGAGTTGGGATTGTTTGAAAATGCAAATTCAACATCAACTTTATCTATTTTTTTGATTTCTTCAATTTTTGAGGAAAGAGTCTTCTGATACATCTCTTTTTCGGTAAGATTTTTACTAATATTTAATATTTTATCAGACAGAATTGTCTGACGATCTTCAAAAGTGCTCGCTAAAACATCATTTCTTTTCCTGAAATCATGCAAAGCAAGCTCCGAATCCTCAAGCTGCTTTTTAAGATTAATACTTTGCTCGGAAAGCCACTTAGCCGCATTTTTTGTCATATTGAATTTTTGTTCCATATTAAAATCAACATAAGCATCAGCAACGCTATTCGCAAGAAAAGCAGCAAGCTCAGGATCATAATCAGAAATACCAATATGAACTATATTGCTGTTTTTTAAAGGAGAAACCGTAATTTTAGACTGAACCATAGATATAAGATCAATCTTATTTTTGCTTCCGGATTTGTTTTTAGCCGGAATTTTTTCCATCAACTTTTCATCGCCAATATTTGAAAGCACCTTCGCGGCAACCGCGCGGCTCTTTATAATTTCATACTGAGTATTGTAATATTCTCTGTTCGACCAGTAATAACCGGAGGAAGAACCTCCGATATCTTCAACATTTCTTCCCAAAATATTTGCAGCTCTGGGCTCAATTTCAATAGTTGAGGTTGCCTGATAAACTTTTTTAGCTTTTAAAAGATACCCGCCAAAGAAAGCGAGCACAATTATAAAAATACCTATAAAAATGTATATATGTTTAAGGATGATATAATATATTTGTTTAACATCAAATTCTTTTTCAAACAAGCGGGGAATCTCCTAAATTAAAAAAACCTTTCAGGAACATAAACAGCATCACCAGGCTTAAGCAGAAACCGCTTTTTCTCGCCTCTTATAATTGCATCAATGTCAATGCTGAATTTTTTCTCTGAATTATCGCTTTCATATCTTGTTATAACAACATTTTTTGTATCTGCAATTCTAGTAAAACCGCCCGCCAAAGCCACCGCCTCTACCACACTCATTTCATCTTTTATAAAAAAAGCTCCGGCATTATTGACCTGGCCAAGCACAAAAACCCGCTTACTTCGATACTCTTTTATCATAACAGTAACTTGCGGATCTTTTATATAGCCTTTTTTCAACTCCTCAGTGATTCTGCTGCTCAAAGAAAAAATTGTGAGTGTCAAAACTTTTATTTCTCCAATAAAAGGAAAAATCAAAATCCCTTCCGGCGTTATCTGATAAGTGCCGCTCAGTTCCTTTTCGCCATAAACAACAATTTCAACAATATCACCTGCGCCTATTCCAGAGGAATTATAAGAAGCAGAATTTGAAGAGATGTCAGAGACTTGATTTGTCTTTGCTTTTCTATCAGAACTATTCTCGGCAGAAACAGGTGTCTGGTCTCTCAAATATAGGGTGCAAGAACTAATTGTCATAATTAGAGTTATTGTTGATATTATTCTGAGAAATTTTACGAACATAAAACTAATAATCTATCAGCGCGGTAAACATTATTGTATGCGCCGTATAATCATAATAATTTCTACCAATTGGTGTTACCGCCTCTGTGTCTGGATCAGTATAAGTTAAATCTGTATAAAAAGGAGTAGATTTGTTTTCGTAAGTATAGTTAAGTTTCAGACCAGCCCACGGAGTCAAATTGAGAGAAAGGCTTGGATTGATATTTAATATCTTATCACCTCTGCCTTTACCGGTAAAGTCGGGATCAGAGCCAACATAACTACCATAATCAATAAAAGAATAGCCACCTTCAAGACTTGCAAGAATTCTGGAGAACAGCTTATGTTTGTATGCGCCATAAATTCTATTCATCTTAAAATATTGATAACCGGAAACCGGCGTGTAAGCTCTCAAAAAACCAATAGATGCAAGGTTGTTTTCTGAAAACTTCCAAACGCCCTCAACACTGGCAGTAACATCCTGTTTTGAACTGTAGGAAAAAGTATTTACATAACCTGCGCTTAATTTCAAAGAAAGCTTTTGTGTAAACTGGCCGATAATACCTCCATGAATATTAAGCGGCGTTGAACTCTGCTCTGCTCTTGTAGCTCCTGCCTTGTAATAATCCTGGTAATTGTAAGAAGAATTCAAAAAAACAGCTGTTTTAGGCAGGAACTTCCACTTCCCGTAAATTGAACCTTCATAAGAATTAAAATTATGAGGACTAAATGCCTTGTCTTCATAATAATTCATATTAAAACCGCCTGTCAATTTAACAAGCAAGGTCTCTTCTGCGGTAGTCCAAGTACTTGAAAGCTCAAAATTTTCAGAAAGATTTGTACTCAAACCATTAATTGTCTGATTTTGGGGAACAGAACTTCTTAAAAATTTATTTTCAAAAGAAACTCTCCAAAGAGAACCTTTGTTAAACTCACCAAGAGCTCTTGATTTAATGTTCATAGATGAGTAATTGTCTGTGGTATCTTTGTTTTCATAACCAGTATAATAGTTGTAATCCATCTGCAAGGAAATATTCAAAACCTTAGCTGTATCATTAATTTTAAATCTCATACCTGGAGTGAAGTGCATAATAATATCTGAAATCTCGTTACTCTTTTGACCACGAACCTCAGTTTTAGCTGAAACCCTCGAAACATTGGAATTATATTCAGGAGAAAGTGCAAGTGAAACATCAATTTTAGAATCTTCTGTTATTTTAAAACCCCTCTCGTCTTCTGCAGACTCTGTTTCTAAATTAGCCTCCTCTGCAACAACGCTGGCAGTCAAAAGAAAAAGCAATAAAATACTAAATATTTTTGTCATCAAGCAACTAACTTCCTTCATCTGGGTCAACATTATTCAGCACTAACTGGTGCATCTGGAGGTATCTTAATTATGTCATCACCTTGATTTTCACTATTTGTATCGCCGCCTTCTGTATTTGGAGTATCTGAAGGACCACCTGTGCCATCAGTTCCAGCTGAATCAGAAGAACCATCGCTCATATCATCAACAGAAGGATTTTCATTCACAAAATCATCACCAAAACCAACACCCATAGCCTCATCAACAGAAGATTCTTTACCATAAGTTCCTGTCTCTTCTTTATCCTCTTCCTGAACCACACTTGTTTTTGTCCCAACTTTTGTCAACTGTTTTTGGCAAGCATAAGCTTCTGTAAGCGACTTCTCAGCAGAATCAGATAAACCTTTAATTAAGATAAACTGGTTGTTTGCTGCATCAAGCTTTTGAACATTAATCAAATCGCTCATCCTTGCTTTAGCCGAGCTAATACTTGCAACAATTCCTTTTATGGAAACAAGGACATCATCAAGACAAAGCTTCCACTTAATATCCTTTTCCTTAATAGCTTCATTGTTTAGATTAAGTATAATCTTTTCAATCTCCTGAACTCGCTTAAAGCTTTCCTCGGATTGATTCTTCATTTGTTCCGGGTTTAATTCCATACCATTTGTTTTTTCAGCATATACAAACGAAAAAACAAACAATAATACCAGAAAAGATAAAAAAGCTTTTAAAGTTTTCATTATTTAACTCCTTATTTATCCACCAGAAGAAAAGATAAAAGGATACTCAATACTTACCGAACCTTCATCAGGCTTTGGGAATCTCCATCTTTTAACAACAGACTTTATACAACTTGAAACATTTTCATTTCCTACCGTGTCTGTCGTTATATCAACGGTCTGAACTCTGCCTTCTGCGTTTATCATAAAAATAACTGATATTTTACCTTTTAAATCAGGATTTGCTTTCAGCTCTTTTTCATAACATCTTTTGATGGCATTATAATTCATCTTAACAACTTTATCAACACCATCTTTGTCAATTGTTCCATCCACCTCAGGAGCACCAATAGAAGCCTTTGCAACTATTGCCTTTTCCTGAATTCCACCCTTAACCTCAACTTTCCCGCCTTTTTGAACTTCCAGATCTGCAACTTTCTGAGTTGTAACTGCAGTACCATCACCTTTTCGGCTTCTTTGTCCTGCACTTGTTGCAACACCAATCTGTTTGACACCCGACAATGCGGTATCAATATCTTTATCTTTGCCGCCCTCACCGAGAACATCTGAAACTATTGCTCCGCCAGCACTACCTTCGCCTGTTGTTCCGATAATCTTAAGAAGCCCCATGCCTGCTACTTTACTTTTTATCTGTTCAACTCGCATAGCGTCTTCTTTTGCTCTAGTTACAGCATCTCTTGGCTTTTTATCTTTATTATTGGAATCTTCTTCACCCTTAGTGATTTCTTTTTTGTCAGGCTCCTCTTTTTTCTCTTCTTTCTTAACAGTTTTTCCTTCACCCAGAGCCTTATCATCTATTTTTTCTTTTTCTGCTTTCTCTTTTATTTTTTCAATATCAGGAACAATAAGCTTTGCAAATCTGTTAGACATCTGATCAAGAGAAACAGGTGCCGGCTCAGGCAAAGTGTAAAGCCATGAGAAAAACAACAAACTTAAAACATACATTGAAAACTGAATACCCAAAAAAGTCCAGTCAATAAACTGAAGCCATGAACCTTTTATTGATTTTGGGAGTTTCAATTTTGGAGGTTTTGGCGGTGGTGTAATAAACTGAAATAGAATTATTGCGCTTCCTATAGCGATTTTTCCGCGGGCATCTGAGCTTAATGGCAAAACAAAAGCTTTCCCTTTTTTCTTCATCAGATCTTTTGAAATTGCTTCTTCAATATCAATAACCTTTCCTTTCAGAAAAATCTTTCCGCTCATATTTTTCAGAACAACAAGCTCATACTTGCCACTTTTAAAATAGAATATCGGAAACTTGCTAGGCAACTCATTACTCGGAACAACAAAATGAGATTTTGGCGAATCCCCAATATAAATTGTTTCGGGCTTGCGAATTATCTGCTCATCAAGAATTCTTCCATTGTATATAAGGCCTACTCGAAGCACTTTCGCCTGATTTATATTCGTCATCAGCCAACCTCTACTACAAAAACCACAATAATCCTACAAAAAAAATAGAGGAAAACGACAAGTCGCTTTCCTCTACAAAACAATTACTATCCTACTTCGCCGGTTTTGGATATAACAGCGAACTTGAATTTTGCAAACTCAGCCTGAGCCGCAGTATACATAACTTCGGTTAAAAGTCTGTATGGCATATCTCTATCCATAATAACTGTGCACAACCCATCAAACTTAATATTAGGGTTTACGCTGGCAAGCCTTCTTTTCTTTTCAACAGCATCAACAAGAACTTTGTTAAGCTGAGTGATAAAATAGCTATCCTCTCCGCCTCTTTTCTGAGCTGCGTCAAGTTTGCCTTCTTTTACCTCTAAGCCAGGAATTGCAATATTATCAACAGAAATACCCGATTTTGAAATCGAAATATTTACAGTTGCCTCTGTCCTGAGAGTCGAAGATGAGTTTGGAATTTGAAGATCTGCAGATGGAGTAATATTAACAGGATCAGTTGCATAACTTTTCAACAGGAAAACAAGGAGAATTGTAAGAATATCCATAAGCGAATCAATTGCCAACTCTGGAGTCCCCTCCTCGCCTCTTCCCTTTTTATGCTTCGTCCTTTTTCTCTTCAGCATCTCCTCGTCATAATTATCCGGGAGATACTCATAATTTCTTTTTTCGTCAACCATTTTTCACTCCCTTATGCAAGACCGGCACTGAGAACAACCTGTGGAAACAGATTCTTCTTTTTGTCGCCATCTTTTTGCTCTCTTGAGGCATCCATAACTTCGATAATGTATTTATACTTTGTGTTAGCTTCAGCCTGAATAGTTACAGCTTCTTCTGTTGGATGCTGATTTTTCAGATCTGCCAAAAGCTCCTGGAGCTTTTTATAATCATGAATTTTTCCCGGCACTTTTTTACCGGAAGCATCTTCTTCATCGCCATCAATTTTAGGAATTGTTGGCCCCAGCGGATCATCTTTATTCTCTATTACAGAACCTCTAGCAAAAACAGTAAGCCCTTTGTCTGTAAGAGCTATTGTAAGCTTAAGAGGAACTTCATCCGGCTTCTGATCAGGTGGATTTGCAACATCGGATGGACCGATCTGTGGGGTAGCAACATTAATAGTTGCAACCTTTACCTGTTCCTGAGTCATAAGAAGCATTGGAATAATAATAAGAATAAGATTCATTGCGGGCTTTAAATCAATACCTCGCGGCTCCTCTTCTCTTCTCTTTCTAGGCATCTTAAACCCTCCAACTAATTAAAATTTACTCTGCACTTCCTTTGTCTCTGCTTACAAGAAGATTAACAAGCTTTAATGAGTAAAGATCCATTTCGTTAAGGATTTTGTTTGTAAAACCTTTAAGAATAAGATGAAGAACAAGACCAGGAATAGCAAAAACAAGACCGTAACCAGTTGTGTTCATCGCCATAGAAATACCGTTTGCAAGAAGAGCACCCTTCTGCTCAGGAGCTGCATTAGCAACAGCTTCGAACGCAAGAATAAGACCCTGGATTGTTCCAAGAAGTCCAAGAAGAGTTGAAGAGCCGCAGATAACAGGAATAGAATCTGTAAGTTTAGTTACTTTTGGAGTAATTTCCATAGTAGCTTCTTCGATTGCAGTCTGAATCTCAAGTTCGCCTCTGTTTGCTCTTGAAAGACCAGCTTTAAGAACATGCGCAAGTGCAGCGTCGCCAGCTGCGGTGCAGAGCTTGATTGCTTTGTCAACATTGTTGGCAAGAACAAGTTTCTGAATCTGATTCATAAGATTAGCGCCGTTGGTGTTAAACTTTACGAAAAGGAAAATGAACTTGTAAATCGCTGTAGCGAAAATGTAGATTCCGCACATAGAAATAAAGTGCATGAAAGGACCACCATCACGGTAAAACTTTGCGAACCATTCCATAGAAAACCTCCTACATAAAAAAATTAAAAAATGTCACCATCTTTGATGACTTCCTTTATATTACTAACAAAACTAATATTTAAGTCAAATGTCTGGTAATTAAATCTGGCTCTGGAAAGAATATAAATGGCTTCAGGCTTTTGAATTGTACCCTTAACCTTCATTTCTTTAAAAACGATTGTCTTCTTTTTCTTCACTCCAGCTCCAGAAGGGACACTATTTTCCGCCCCAATTAGTACAAAACCAAAAAAAATCAAGCATAATAAAACAGTTATTTTTTTCATAAGTCAATTTTAAAATTTCATCAACATAACACAAAATACTCACTTCGTGCCGCTAAATCAACTTTTTTAATGTATTTTGTAAAAAAGAATTTAACCTGCCCAAAAACAATCGCAAACTGTTTGTATATAATTCGCACAATCATCATCATTTTTTCTCTTGCTCCGCAGCTCCGCTGCTGTCTGAATTTTCTTTTGGAGGGGCTGTCTGCTCTACTGGAGCAGCCGTTTTATCTTTCGCGCCGCCCTCTTCCGGCTTATTCTTCAACTCTTCTTCCTTCTGTTTTTTCTTCAGCTCTTCAAAAGCTTTTTGCTCTGCTTCATCAGACCGTTTTTTAGCTTCCAACTTTTCTTTAAACTTTAAAGCTTTTTCCAGCTTTTTCTTTTCGAGAAGAGTCTCCTTTACATAGTCCTCAAGTCTTTTGATCTCCTTTTTATCTTTTTTGTCAGTTAAATCAATACATTTCTTAAAGTAAGCTGCAGATTCATCAAATCTGTTCGTTGTATTTGTTCCTTCAACATCTGCATCAAGATATAAAACTGCAAGATTATAATAAATCTGCATCTTCATTTCAGCAGAAATGTCTGTCTTCGCTTCCAAATCTTTTAATATTTTGGCACTTTCTTTAAATTTTTGAAGCCCTTTATATGCACTGGCAAGATTAATTTTCGCTGAATTAAATTCAGGCTCCAACTTTAAAGCTGCCTCAAGTTCATTTTTAGCCACATCATAAGTCTCTATTTCAAGGGCAAGAACTGCCAGCATATTCATAACTTCAGGCAATTCAGGGTTAAGCTCTTTTGCTTTTCTGAAATGTTCTGCAGCCAGGTTTTTTTTGCCAAGTTTATAGTTTAAAAACCCCAAAAGTCTTTTTAATCTAAAATTATTAGGATTAATTTTTTCTGCTGTCAGCAATATATTTTCAGAAAGCTCAAACATTTCTTTCTGGTAATAGGCACTTCCCAAAAGTATCATTGCATCAACATTCTGTTCATCTTCCTTTAACACAGCACGCCCGAACTTAATCGCCTCGTCATGTTTTCCGCTTTTAAGCTTAACCCAAGAAAGATAGCTGTTTTTCACAACGGTGTCTTCAATTTTTTTGGCAAAGTCTTCATAAAAAACTTCCT
>CAZISX010000110.1:7423-11986 GCA_964542005.1 uncultured Spirochaetales bacterium | reverse complement strand
TTTTTTATCCGGCTATCTTTAGATTTTCCATAGTTTCTGAATTAGAACCATTTTTTTTTTGATTAAAAGGATTTTTAAGAATTATTTAATAAAAGGAATCTAATTAAAAGATGTTAAGTTGATGAAATTAGTAAGCTATTTGAGTGCTTGGACAAGCTGTGGAGAAAGCTTCTGTATTTGCACATATTGGGTTAGGGGTATCTGTTCCAGGTTCACAGTCAACAAATGCAGGGCACTGAACACAGCTACCCATCGCATCAGGATAAGTTTCTGTCATCTGGCAAAAGTATCCGTCATTGCAGACAAAACCAGCAAATCCGCCGCAATTTTTCTGTGCACATACAAATTTTGTGATGCAGCCGTAGTTATCAACAACAGTATCCCATCCGCCTGGACATAAGTCAGGTTTAGGAGGCATAAGGTTGATGCAGGAATGTTCTACGCAGATTCCTTTTTTGTGGCCGTAGCCTTTGTTGATATAGCAGGAATAGCCTTCTGTATTGCAGTTTAAATAAGTTCCTTCAGCTACTTCGCCGCAAACTGCAGGAGCTTCTTTGTCTTTGCACTGATCCCACATAACAAGGCCTTCTTCTGAGTACCAACCTTCTGATTTTGTTCCGATTTTATCGCAAACAACAGCATTTTTACATGTTCCCATAGCATCAGCTACATTTGTTTCAAGAATTTCGCAGTAAAGATTGTCGCCGCACTGGAAACCGGCAAATCCGCCGCAATCCTGATTCACATTTTTCAGACAAACTTTGTTTCCATTGTTGTTTGTTGAGCAGATAAGTCCTGAGTTGCAGGATTCAACTTCACAGCTTTCATTGTAGCCGGCATATTTTGGACCCCAGCCTTCGCCGCCATCATTTCCGCCCCAGCCATCAGCCGCATAGATAAACGCTGCTGAACAAATTGAAATAAGCGCAAGTAAAAGTTTCATAAAACCTCCTTTTTTTTAATAAACAGAAAACCCGATTCAACCGCTCAAATTTAATACATTTATATGATTTAAGTCAAGAAATATTGCTGATTTCTCATAAAATTGTTACAAAATTAATGCAGTCAGATCTGTTGAAATGGTTTTTTGGAAAATATTATCTCTCAGAAATTAAACCATAGGATTGAATCTGTTCGGTAAGCTCTTTAAATTTTTTGGTGAATTCCTCTTTTAATAGTGCGGCTTTTTCAAGAGCTGCTTCATAATCTTCTTTTATTGATAAAATTCTTTGTTCATAATCTTCTTTAAAAGCATAAAAACGCTCTTCTATAGCAATTTCATATTCTCTTTTCATAATAGATGCCATTTCTACAGCCTCGTCATAGTCAGTTTTCATGTTGGCAAATCTTGCGCCAATGAGAGTTCCGTAGTTGTCCATAAATCCGCCGATTTTCTCTTTGAATTTTTTATAATCATCAACAAAAGAGGTCATTGCCTTGATTTTTGCTGTTTCATATTCTGATTTCAGGCTTGAGACAAGCTCTTTAACAGGCATAATTCTATTAACCATCCACGCATTGCTTCCGGCAAAAGCAAAGCCTTTGTCAAGTTCGCCACGGCGGGCATTATCAAGAGCTTCAGAAATGCAGTAGTTTGATTCAGCAGCCTCGCAGCTTGCTAGGCAGCGCCACGGACAACGGAACTTTGCCTTGATTCCTGATGCCGCATTTTCCAGAAATGTATTTTTGATAGCTCTTCCCGGCATTCCGACAGGGCTTTTTATAATAGTTAAGTCACTTTCTTTGCATGAAACATAAGACTCTTTAAATTTTCTGTCAGCATCACATTCATCTGTAGCAACAAATCTGGTTGCCATCTGAACGCCGGATGCTCCAAGTTTTAAAAAATCATAAATATCATTTCCAGTAAAAATACCTCCAGCAGCAATTACCGGAATTTTTCTTTTGAAGCTACTCTCGAAAAGAGCAATTTCATTAACAACTTCAGGCACTATTGCATTTAGAGAATATGCAGGATCATTGAGCTGTTCAATAGAAAATCCGAGATGTCCTCCAGCTTTAGGCCCTTCTACTACAACAGCGTCAGGAATATCATTGTAGTTTTTTTCCCATGATTTGAATATTAGTTTCGCGGCGCGACCGGAAGAAACAATTGGAACAACCTTTACTCCGGCTGCGCGAAGCTCTTTTACCGGAATGTTTTTTATAGGAAGACCAGCTCCAAGAAAAACAAAATCGGCTTTTTCTTCCATCGTGACAGCAAGCATATCCTGAAAGTTGTTTACTGCAACCATCAGATTTACGCCAATTGCCCCTTTTGAATTAGTTTTTGCTTTTCTTATCTCATTTCTAAGTGCACGAATATTAGCCTCGCGGCCATTTGTTCTGTAATCAGGTTCAATCATGCCGATAGCATTCGCTGCAATTACGCCGATTCCCCCTTCGTTCGCAACTGCTGACGCCAGGCGTGAAAGAGAAATTCCTACTCCCATTCCGCCCTGAACAATCGGTAAAGTTAATGTTGTATTGCCGATTGTTAGTTTTGGCATTTGAAAAAAGTTCATATTCCCCCCTCTAAAAAAGAATACAGCATTCTATCAGGTATAAGAAGTTTAGCAATAAATATTTTTAAGAAAAGATGTTTTTGAGTCAACTTTTTAAAGACATAAGGCTTTGTTCTGCTTAGAAAATTATTTTCCTGGGCAAGCCTTTTTAATGTTTTCTTCTATATTTGAGTTTCCGAAAGCTTTGTCAAAATGCTTTGAAAATTCGCCAGCAAGTTTTTCAGCTCTTGCTTTGTACGCATCTTTGTCAGCCCAGGTGTTTATTGGTTTCAGGATGTGAGCATCAACACCTTTGCATGATTTTGGAATTCCATAATGGAAAAGCGGATCTGTTTCGTATTCAACATTGTTAAGATCGCCTGAAAGTGCAGCATTTACAAGTGCTCTTGTAAGGTTGATATCCATTCTTGAGCCAACGCCATAAGCTCCGCCGCTCCAGCCTGTATTAACAAGATAAACAGTTGAACCGTGTTTTTTCATCTTTTCGCCAAGCATTCCAGCGTAATCCTGAGGATTTCTAGGCATGAAAGGTCCGCCGAAGAATCTTGAGAATGTTGAAACTGGCTCAGTGATTCCGGTTTCTGTTCCGGCAAGTTTTGAGGTGTAGCCCATAATAAACCAGAGCATTGCCTGATCAGGAGAAAGTTTTGCTATCGGAGGTAAAACTCCGTTTGCATCAGCTGTAAGGAAAAGTATTGTTTTCGGATGGCCGGAAACAGAAGATTCCTTAATATTTGAAAGATAGCTGAGCGGGAAGGAGACTCTTGAATTTTCAGTAAGTCTGCCATCATCAAGGTCAAATGTGCCATTTGGGTACATCATCGCGTTTTCGATAATTGCGCCGTGCTCAGTGTATTCTTTATTTTGGAAAGTAGCATTCCAGATTTCAGGTTCTTTGTCTTTTCTAAGATTTATAAGCTTAGCAAAGCAGCCGTATTCAAAGTTTGCAACACCATTATCATCCCAGCCGTGCTCGTCATCGCCTAAAAGAGCGCGGTTCGGATCTGCGGAAAGTGTTGTTTTTCCTGTTCCTGAAAGTCCAAGAAGAAGTGCGCAGTCTCCGTTTTTTCCTTCATTTGCTGAGCAGTGAAGGGGAAGGATCCCTTTTTCAGGAAGGTAGTAGTCCATAACTGAAAACATAAGTTTTTTAACGCTGCCGCAGTAAGCAGAGCCGTAAACAATACCGATTCTCTTCTCAAGATCCATGAGAATAACCATGTTGCTTGTTTTGCCATTACCCAGTTTTCTGAGTTTTCCAGCGTACTTATCTCTATCAAGTCTGTCTGCAGGAAGAACTATAAGTGTAAAACCCTCTTGCGCAAAAATGCTTTTTTCAATATCTGATGGAACTGGTCTGAACATATTGTCAGCAAAAACCTGAGTTAAAGCTTTGTCGCAAACAACTCTTGTAGGCATTGCCCATCTTGAATCAGCTCCGATTACTCTGTCAGTTATATAAAGTTTCTCTTTTTTGGAAAGAGTAGAAACCGCATCTTCAAAAATCATTTCAAAAAGTTCAGGGGAGCAAGCAAGATTGTTTGCGCTTGTCCAGTCAATATTTTTCTCAACAGAAGCTCTTTTTACATACATTGTATCCTGAGGACTTCTTCCCGTCGAATCGTCTGGAGACCATGTTACGAGAGCCCCATTAGGGCTGGTTACCGCCTCTTTGTTCATTACAGCGTGTTTTATAAGCTCTTTTCTAGGGATGTTGTTAAAAACATTGCCGTGGCTTTTTACCATTGCGTTGATTTTTTCCATGAAACTCATCTGAAACTCCATTTAATATGTTATGTTACAAAAATGAACTGCAGGCTCCTTATACACCAAAGAAATGTAAAAACCAAAAAAATTCTTTTGTTTTATCATTTTTCTTTGCAAATAAGCCATAATCACGAAATTATTATAGATTTTAGCAAAATTAATAGACTGGCATGTTCAGAGAATTTGATTCAATTTGTCTTACAAAGAAAAGCTCTCTACTCAACACCTGCAACAGCCTTGATCTGTGAAAATTTATATAATTACCAAAACAATA
>CAZISX010000110.1:4595-7413 GCA_964542005.1 uncultured Spirochaetales bacterium | reverse complement strand
TTTTTCTATAATCATTTCAGGCACATTGTTGAAGTAGATAAGTGTGAACTGGTGTTCAACCGGAAGCCATGTTGTGTATATCGGGATGCCGTTTTTGAGCATATCAAACTGTTTTTCATCAACATGGATTGAAGGCATGGATTTAAGAAAATCTGAAACAGAGATATAACTTTTCTCGGAAATTTGAGATTCATCAGTTATTTCAGAGAGTTTTACTGCATTTTCTATTGAATATTCGCCGACTGATTCGCGGAGAAGTTCTGCTAAAACTGCGCCGAATCCGGTTTTTTTGCCAATATCGCTGACAAGCGAACGGATGTAGGTGCCGGGCGAGCAGGAGACTCTGAAAAAAACTCTCACTTTATCAAGCGGTTTGAGTTCAAGCGAATTAATTGTTATCTTCCGCTCCGGCATTTCGGGAGTCTGCCCTTTTCTTGCAAGTTTGTAGGCTCTAACTCCATCAATTTTTACAGCTGAGTAGACGGGTGGAATTTGAACGATTTCTCCAGTAAATTCAGTCTCTAACAATGACCAGTCAACAGAATAGCTGTCGGGATTTTCTGATACTATTTGCTGCTCAGTTTCTGTATCAAAGCTTCTGCTTGTTCTGCCAAGTTCGAATATTCCTGAGTAAATTTTGTCTGCATCTTTTGCAAATCTTATGAGTTTCGTTGATTTGCCAAATGCAACTATCAGAAGTCCTTCAGCAATCGGGTCAAGTGTGCCGCAATAGCCCGATTTTTCTATTCCCATAATTTTTTTCAATTTTTGAAGAGCACCCGAGGAAGTTATCCCTTTTTCTTTAAAAAAAAGGAGAAAAAAAGATGTTTTATTCATGTTTTACCTATATTAAAATCGGCGCAATATAACAGAAAAAAATCTATTTTTCAAACATTGTTTTTTTTGTTCTCTTGATTATGCTTTATCAGACCTTTTTCGGGAGGATATTATGGAACGGGCAATTATTTTAAAAGGTGTCAGACACCACAATCTAAAAAATTTTGATTTATCAATACCACATGAAAAACTGACTGTAATTACTGGAGTTTCTGGCTCAGGCAAGACTTCTCTGGCATTCGATACAATCTATGCTGAAGGTCAGCGCAGATATGTTGAGTCGCTCTCAAGTTATGCGAGGCAGTTTCTCGAACTTTCAGACAAACCTGATGTTGACCATATTGAAGGTTTGTCTCCTTCAATTGCAATTGAACAGCGCGGTCTTAACCAGTCGCCCCGTTCGATTGTCGGAACAACTACAGAGATTTACGATTATATGAGGCTTCTTTTTGCCCGTGCCGGAACTGTTCACTGCACCGATTGCGGCAGGGTTGTAGAAAAAACGCCAGCTTCAAAAATTATTGATGAAGTTATGAAGCTTGCCGGGAAAAAACTCTATATTATGTCACCATTAATAATCGGACGGAAAGGTCAGTACGAAAAGCTTTTGAAAGAGCTTCAGACAGAGGGCTTTCTCCGTGTAATTATTGATAATTCCGAATACAGGCTTGATGAAGAAATTGCGCCGCTTGATAAGAATAAAAAGCATGATCAAGGTGTTGACAAGATTTATTCTGAAAAATTCGGCTGCCCTTACTGCAATATTTATTATGATGAAATTGAGCCTAGAACCTTCTCTTTCAACAGTCCTGGCGGTGCATGTCCTGAGTGTAACGGGCTTGGATTCAAACTTCACATGGATGTAGCGCAGATTCTCACAAATCCTGAAAAGCCTGCCTCAAAAGGGGCGTTTTCGGCTGCATGGCCGTTTACAAACCAGATGATTGACCAGCTGCTTGATCATTATAGCATAAAAAAAAGCACACCTTTTGTTGATTTGCCTGAAAATATAAAAAAAACAATACTTTATGGTTCTAAAGACTCGATAAAAACCCAAAATATGAAGCACGATTTTGAGCGGCAGTTTGAAGGTGTTGTATCGATGATGGAGAGAAGATACCGCGAAACAAGCTCTGAAGAAATCAGGCAGGATTTAGGAAAATTCCTTGTTCCAGGTGTTTGCGAAACCTGTAACGGTGCGAGATTACAGCCGAAAGCTCTTGCTGTTAAAATTGCTGAACTTAATATTCACGAAATGGGCGAGATTCAGATTGAATCGCTCAGAAAGGTCTTTGATGACAGGGAAAAACTCAATTTTTCAAATTATCAGTGGGAAATTGCTGATAAAATGGTGAAGGAAATTAGCTCAAGACTTGGATTTCTTGACAAAGTAGGGCTTGGATATCTGACGCTAAACAGAAAAACAGGCTCGCTTTCGGGTGGCGAATCTCAGAGAATTCACCTTGCAACTCAAATCGGCTCAGCACTTACCGGCGTTACTTATGTTCTTGATGAGCCGAGCATCGGGCTTCATCCGGCAGACACTGAAAAACTGATTTCAATACTTAAAAATCTCAGAGATCAGGGAAACAATGTCATAGTTGTCGAGCATGATGCTGAAATCATGGAAGCTGCCGATTTTCTTGTAGATTTAGGTCCAGGCGCAGGCGAAAAAGGGGGCTATCTTCTCTATGCCGGCGAATCATCAGGCATCATAAATGAACCGAAATCGCTCACAGGAAAATATCTTTCAGGCGCACTTTCAATCCCGCTTCCTGAAAAAAGAAGAGAATCCCGAGGCGAAATAGTCCTAAAAGGTGTTACAACAAACAATCTGAAAAACATATCACTGAAAATTCCGCTCGGCGTTTTTGTCGCAGTCACAGGTGTTTCAGGCTCAGGCAAAAGTTCGCTTGTAATGGAAACGCTGATTCCGCTTCTTAAAAAACAGACTGCGAAAGTGAAAAGCTTTGAAATCAAT
>CAZISX010000110.1:1521-4585 GCA_964542005.1 uncultured Spirochaetales bacterium | reverse complement strand
CGATTTAATCGAGATAGACCAGAGCCCTATCGGTCAGACGCCGCGCTCAAATCCGGCAACCTACACACAGGCATTCGGCCCGATTCGCGACCTTTTTGCAGCACTTCCCGAATCAAGAGCCCGCGGATACTCAGCCGGCAGATTTAGTTTTAATGTTAAAGGCGGCCGCTGCGAACACTGCGAAGGTGCCGGAATCATTAAAATTGAGATGAATTTTATGCCCGACACATACATTACTTGCCCCGACTGCGGCGGTAAAAGATTCAACAAAGAGACGCTCGAAATAAAACTTAAAGGTCATTCAATCTGCGATGTTCTCGAAATGGAAGTAGACCAGGCACTTCCGCTTTTTGCGCCATTTCCTCCGATAAAAAGGAAGCTTGAACTCCTTGACAACATCGGACTCGGCTACATCAGACTTGGGCAGCCGGCTCACACACTTTCCGGCGGCGAAGCGCAGCGAATCAAACTCTCGAAAGAACTCTCGAAAAAACGGAGCGAAGATGCGATTTACATCCTTGATGAACCGACAACAGGACTCCACTTCGATGATATCAGAAAACTTATCACAATTCTGGAGAGACTTGTAGAAAAAGGGGCGACAGTCCTTGTTATTGAGCATAACCCCGATATCGTCAAATCGGCCGATTATATTATAGATATCGGGCCTTTAGGCGGTGATAAAGGCGGCTTTGTAGTTGCTGAAGGGACTCCTGAAGAGGTTGCAAAAAATAAGAAAAGTCTGACAGGTAAATTTTTAAGAGAGATTGATATTCTTAGTTACAACAAAAATATCTTTGGAAAAGCCGATTCCTGAAAGTGCTGAATAACCAATTCTTGATCTTTTATAAAAAGGAATCTCTGAACTCTGAACAATAATTAAAAAATCGACATCACTCAAAAAAGTTTCTCAGAATTATACAGATAAGAGCTATTCATCTCAAAGAAAGAGTGGGGCAGATGTTTACAATATTCTTTCCAGATTTTTGACAAAGTTCTCTTAAGAATCAAATTTATAAGTTTACTCGTTTTTAGCATAAGAACTAAACGGCCTATTTCTTTTAGACATCCGTTCAGAATTATTAGATAGGCTCAAATATCATTCAATAAAAAAGGACTTTAATATTGATTTGGAGAATTGATTTGATATATTAATTCGAAATGTTTGAGAGAGATTTTGCATTATGGATATAAAATGAAAAAATATTTCCAATCAGAAAAAAGAAAAAAAAGAATAAAAAAGGCTCAACTAAGATCATTGCGTAAGAAAAAAACAAAAAAAAGTAAATGGTTTAAATTTAAAGGCATAAATAAAGAAAATTACATAAAAATAAATGTACCTGTTCATTTTAGCTTGGTTTCCAATTATGAAAAAACAATGAAATTCTTTCATAAGCTTGAAGAAGAAGTGAAAAAAAATAACAAGATTAAAATTGATATGACAACAACTACAATTGTTACACATGATGCACTCCTCTATCTTTTGTCTCGTTTTGATTATCATGTATCAATTAGAAAAGAAAGAGGAGAAACAATTTCAATATTAGGAACAGTTCCAGATGATGGCGGTTGCCGTAAATATATCGAAAACTCAGACTTTTTTAAATTTGTAAATAAAAGAAAACCTAATCATTTGAGCTTTATAAATCAACTGCCCAACAATAATATTTTCAGAACAGTAACGGGCACCAAAACAGATCCATTAATATCAAAGGAATGCAAGGATTTTGTTGTCGAAAAACTAAGGCTTAGCCATCCAGCAGAAGCTAGAGCTATTTATGAAATTTTGATAGAATGCATGTCAAACACGGACAATCATGCATATAGCAAAAAAGATGCATTTCCCAACCGATGGCTTGCTGCTGAATCTATTGAAGTGCAGAATCTAATTAGCTTTACATCTCTTGATAACGGCCAAGGTATTCCTGCAACTGTGAAAAAAAAGTTGTTAGATTGGAAAATTACTGGAAAAACCCCCAGTGATATTATTATTGATGCATTAAAAGGAGATGATAGATCAGGTACAGGTCAAAAACAAAGAGGACTTGGACTGCCTAAAATTTATAGTTTGATAAAAAACGGAAAGATATTTGATTTAAATATCATTTCAGGAAGAGGGGCTGTTACAACAGATGATTGCACTGTAAAACCTAAAAAAGCCAGCGAATTGTTCAATGGAACTTTACTTTCATGGTGTTTTAAGGTAAAAAGTAGTGTTTAATTGATTCTCAGGAGAATAACAAATGACGATTATTAATATTGCAAAGGATTTTAGCAGCACACCTGGTGCCAGATATAAAAGTGATGGAGATTATTCCGGAGAATTGTTTAGAGAAGGTTTTCTTGAGCCATTATTTAAAAACTCTAATGATTTGACAAAAATTACAATAATACTTGATGGCGTTGAAGGCTATGCTACATCTTTTCTTGAAGAAGCTTTTGGCGGTTTAGCTAGAAAATACGGCAAGAAGATATGCGTCAGCAGACTTGAATTTATCTCAAATGAAGACCCTCTAATTATAGATGATATAAAACATTATATAAATCGCGCAGGTTGACAATGAATATTAGGAAAGCAGTTGTTGTTATTATTGCCTTAATTCTTGTTTTTTTGTTGCTATATAATTTGATAGAAACTGAAGGTTTTTTTAGTGCAAAAATATTTGAAATAATAAATGTTATCACAACTTTAGTTATTGCTTTTTTAGCATTTGACATAAACAATCAGGTCAACAACAAATTAAAGAAAAAAGAGATTTACTTGTCATTCTTGGAAGAATACAGATCTATAATCGAGAGCATTTATGTGTGTGCTGATGAATATATGGAAAAAAAAGATCTAAAATATGAGAGAAGGATTCCTCAGTTTTTTAAGAATGCAAGAAATACTTTAAATAAAATTATTAAGTTAAATGAACTTTATCCAATTATTAAGGACAGTTTCCCTATAGAAAAACTTCAAGATTTCAACAGCAGCATAACAAGCAATAATTTCAAAACCGATAAACAATATGCCCCCGAAGAAATAGTTGCAATGACTAAGCATTATTTTTCAATAAAAAAT
>CAZISX010000110.1:0-1511 GCA_964542005.1 uncultured Spirochaetales bacterium | reverse complement strand
AGCCTATTTATTCTGCCTTTTCCTCAGGCTTTATCTCTTCTTTTTCAACTTTTGTTTTTGTTGTCTCGCTCATATCCTTGAAAAACATGGTGTAATCTGTTTTGGAGCCGTGAAAATAGCCTCTGTAGAGATATTTAAGTTTTTGAAACTGGTCAATCCACTTCTCTTTTGATTCTGTAAGTTTGCTTACTTCGTCTTTTGTGTCTGTTTTTGTTACAGAATTTTTCTTGAAAATCTCATCGCCAGTTCTGATTAACTCATTGATATTGTTTATTCTGTCTGTCAAATCTTTGTGGTTTCTGAGTTCGCTTGTTGTCATGATTCTTTTGAGTATTGAGAGTCTGTCTATTTCTTTTGTTGAACTTACTTTTCCGCTTGGAATATAAGTTTTATACTCTGTGTCGCTGAGAATAGATTTAAGGAAAAGATTTGTCCTTTTGAGTGTGTCATCTGCTGTTGTCAGCCACTCTTTTTTGCTTCCAATTGCTGTTTTTGTTTCGCTGCCTGAATTTGTTCTTGATTTGTAAACAAAGAGAAATGATGAAAAGTGATTTTTCAGAACATCAACCTCGCCTCTGAAATATTCAGGCATTGTGTTGTAATGTTTTTCTGTTGTGTTTACAAAATGTTCGTGACAGTGCACAAGATTTTCGTGAGGGATTACTTTTGCCATGGTTTACTCCTTTTAAAAATGTTATGGTTACCATTAATAATATGGCTTATAGTTGTTCTGAAATCAAATAAATTTCTAATGCTATGTGATTTTTATTCTGGTAAGTATTGATTTGTTTGATAAATATATTGTTGCTTTGTAAAATAGTCTGAAAATGGTTTTAAGGATGGATTCCCGCCTGCGCGGGAATGACACCTGAGAGAAAAAATGTGTCATAAACTTTCGGGATTATACTGGTTTTAAGAAAAAATGTGTCATAAACTTTCGGGGTTATACTGGTTTTAAGAAAAAATGTGTCATAAACTTTCGGGTTAGTGATGGTTTTAAAAGAAGGTGTATCATAAACTTATAATATAGTGGATGTTGAAGTAGATTATTGATATTTATGTAACTTGCAAGACTTTTATTGCTGTTTCGACCAGAACAGGATCAAATTGCGTTCCTGAATGTTTTTTTATCTCTTTTAATGCAAGCTGCCAATCTTTTTTACGCTGGTAAATTCTCTCAGATGTCATTGCTTCAAAAGCATCAGCAATTCTGAGGATTCGTGAGGCAAGGGGAATTTGTTCGCCTCTAAGTTTTTCAGGATAACCTGAACCGTCAAAATTTTCATGATGATACAAAACAAAGTATGCAAGTTTCTGACAACCGGCTATGCTGTTTATTAATTTGTATGAATTTTCCGGGTGAGATTTGATGATGCCCCATTCGCCTTCTATTAGTTTTTCTTTTTTCTGATAAACAGAGCGGTCGGTAATGATTTTTCCTATGTCATGGATAAATGCAGCCCATCTTATTTCTAATATATCATCAGGATTTAATCAAAGTCATAGAGATA
>CAZISX010000109.1:0-12125 GCA_964542005.1 uncultured Spirochaetales bacterium | reverse complement strand
CTCCCCATCATATCGCTGCCCCAAAGGGAAACGCCGTAGGCAACGCCGAAAATTTCCTACTGTCACCCGGAGAATAATAATTAGCTTCAGACTCCAGGTTTGTCAAACAAATAATGGCAACTTTTAAAAATCTTTCTGATGTTTTTTTAATATATTTGTTTTTAACCAGCTCAAGAGTTCTGAGAAATATTTATTATCACGCGTTTCTTTCCATGAGTCTATCCCTGCACCAATAGTTATTCTTAATTCCTCTTTCTCACAAACCCCGTTAAGAAAAAAATTCTCAATCTTTTCAATGAAAAAAACATCATTCTTTTTTGCCAGAAAGTGAATTGTTTTTGCAAGAACTATCTTTATTGAATCCGTGCCTGATTTGCTTAATGATTCCGTTATTGACTTTGTAAAATAAACAAGAGCATCTTCTTTTTGATTATCATCATACATTTTTTCTGCAATAAACTCATAGCAACGCTCAATAGTAAGTCGCCTTTCTGTTGATATTTCATACTCCTCTGTTAAAAGCTTTTCATCAAACTCATCAAAACCATAACACAAGGCTTCGGCAGCATCCTCATCCTCTTCATTCATATAGTTATGCAGTTTTTTAACAAAATTTATTGCCCAGTCATATTCTCTTCTTCTAACAAGTGTTTCAGCGAGAGCAGAAATAACTCTCCCTTTATAATAGAAACTCTTCATTTCCCAAACTTTACCCAGAAAAATCTTATGAATTTCTCTGTAATCATCAGGTGACAATTCATCAAAAAATTTTGTTACAGATGCAAGACTGGACGCTCTGGCATCTTCATAATATTGATTTGGAATCTTTTCAATAAGAGCAGTAACAAATTCCTTATGAGAAAGATCCATTTCCCTTTTGAGTATAATTCTTGAATAAAGCCCCCACTCGTCCATCATTAAAAGCTCTTTTGATATTTCACGCTCCACTTCCTTGTAATCTAAACAAAAAAACTTGTCGGTAAAAGAGAGTTTCTTCTCCAAAAAATGAATGGCATCGTCTTTTATTTCTGCCAGTCTTAAAATATCCTCTACAGAATATGTCTCAAAAAAATTATAAAAACAGAGTATCTCTTCTTCATCTTTATCAAAGTCACTATTTTCAATCAGTTTTTGGAAACTCTCAGATCTTATTTTTTGTATTATTTCATTAAAAAAAACATCCATATCAGCACCAGTTGTTTGTTTTGTTATTATTAATATCACCGGTCATTATCTTCTCCATCCTTTTTCTGTACAATAAAAACAGAGGTGTGCTAAGCTCTTTTTTAATCATTTCCTCAATAAAAAAAGCATTATGCACAAGCGTTATCTCTGCAAGTTTTTCAATAAAAACTCTGTAATAATCAAAAGCTTTTCCCTCCGGTCTAATTCGGCAAATTTCTCTTAAAATCTTTTCAGCATTTTCTCTCTCACCCTTTTTCAAATACATCTCAACAAGTTTTGCTGCTTTATCCAGCTCTCTTCTTACAAGCCATAAACCAAAAGAAGTAATAGCTGCAAATATTTTTTTAACCACAGAAACAATTACTTTAGCCAAAAAAGCAAAGATAATAGTTGGAAAAATAGAGAAAAAAAACAAAACATCAACAATCAGCGACAAAGCAACTTTTGTAAGAAAAGGTTCACTATTAAGCAGAATAAAAACAGACAAAACAACAATAAAAGATTGAAGCAAAAATCCATATAATACAAAAATCTTTATAACGCCATTTTCATTTAATGTTTTTTGAGACAAGGAAGGAGAGAGATCAGAAGCTATGCTCAGGTTGATTTTCTTATTTTTTCGAATTGCATCAAAAACAAAACTACCAACAAAAAAACCAATAAAAAAATCACCCAAGTCAAAGCTGTTTTTGTTGTTTTCATCCATATTTATACCTATTCGGTTAAAATCTATCCGAGAACTTTCCGGTCACCGCCCGCACCCGGATTAAGTCCTGCAATCGGGTCTTTGCAGTGCATTCGCAGCGGTCATTCTAAGTTCTCTTACCCAAAAAAATCATAATGAATTTGTCATTTTTGGCAAATATAAAAAAGGCAGGATATTTGAGTCTGTCAGATAATTCCGGGTGGATGGCCGGCTACTCCCCATCATATCGCTGCCCCAAAGGGAAACGCCGTAGGCAACGCCGAAAATTTCCTACTGTCACCCGGAGAATAATAATTAGCTTCTGGCTCCAGGTTTGTCAAACAAATAATGGCAAAAACGAATGTTTTTAAAGAATTTGGTCTTTGCAAATTGCTTAATACCGAATCGTTCGATTCTTTATTTGGAGAATCGAACGGTTCAGGTATAATAAACTGGGCTGAGAATTGGCGCGTCGGGATTACCGCTGTCACAACTATGGCAGGATTAACTGCAGTGTGTGCGCCTCCGCGGCAGCCCTTCACAATCAAGAGGGAGGTTTTTAATATGCCATTAAGCTGGAATGAAATAAAAAGTCGTGCATTGGCATTTTCAAAAGAATGGGAAAAAGAATGTTCAGAAGATGCCGAGGCAAAATCTTTCTGGGATGGATTTTTTAACATTTTTGGAATAAGCAGAAAAAGAATAGCATCGTTTGAAGAGCCAGTAAAAAAGCTCGGCGAAAAACAGGGCTTTATTGATCTTTTCTGGAAAGGAGTTCTTCTTGTTGAGCATAAATCTCGCGGAAAGAATCTTGATAAGGCTTATACTCAGGCACTAGATTATTTTCCCGGCATTCCGGAAAGGGATCTGCCAAAATATGTTCTGGTTTCTGATTTTGCAAGATTTAGACTTTACAATCTTGAAGATAGCGAAATGAACGAGTTTGAATTAAAGGAGCTGCATAAAAATGTTAATCTTTTTGGGTTTGTTGCCGGTTATCAGACTCACAAAATACAGGAACAGGATCATGTGAATATAAACGCTGCGGAAAAAATGGGAAAACTTCATGACCAGATGAAAGAAGTGGGATATGACGGACATCCGCTTGAATTATATCTTGTACGGCTTCTTTTCTGTCTTTTTGCAGAAGATACAGGCATTTTTGAAAGACAGCAGTTTCAGGAATACCTTGAAGAAAAAACAAATGAAGACGGCTCCGATCTTGCTCACCATCTTAACTCCCTTTTTTATGTTCTCAACACTCATGAATCAAAAAGGCTGAAAAATCTTGATGAACAGCTTTCCGCTTTTCCTTATATTAATGGTAAACTTTTTGAAGAAATGCTTCCTCCGGCAAGTTTCGACAGCTCAATGCGTCAGAGCTTACTTGATTGTTGCGCCCTTGACTGGAGCAGAATCTCTCCCGCTATTTTCGGTTCACTTTTTCAGTCGATAATGGATAAAGCAGCAAGAAGAAATCTCGGTGCTCACTACACAAGCGAAAAGAATATTCTTAAGCTCATAAAACCTCTGTTTCTTGATGAACTCTGGGAAGAATTTGAAAAGATAAAGACTAATAGAAACAAGCTGCTTGATTTCCATAAAAAACTGAGACGCCTCAAATTCCTTGACCCAGCCTGCGGATGCGGCAACTTTCTTGTAATTGCTTACAGAGAACTCCGACTGCTTGAGCTTGCAGTGCTCAGAGCATCAAGAGACAGCAGACAGCAAATGTGGGATGTCCACTCGATGATACAGCTTGATGTTGACCAGTTTTATGGAATTGAGATAGAGGAATTTCCGTCACAGATTGCACAAGTTGCAATGTGGCTTATGGATCATCAGATGAATCTGAAAGTCTCGGAAGAATTCGGAATGTATTTTGCCAGAATCCCCCTCAAATCAACAGCAAATATTATTTGCGGAAATGCACTCAGAATCGACTGGGAAATTCTATTAAATCCTCATCGCACAATTGATATTTATGCAAAAGAAGCAAACATTATTAAAGTTGAAGAGCCCAAGCATGAATACGGCAAAGTAAATCTTTTTGTCAATTCGTTTAATGTTGTTGATAAAGTGGCACAATTACCAGACTTGGATATTCATTTTGATTATATTTTCGGCAATCCGCCGTTTGTAGGTGCAAAATTCATGGATGATGTTCAACGAGCAGATGTCACATCAGTTTTTGGTGATATAAAAAGTGCAGGATTACTTGATTTTGTTGCCGCCTGGTATGTAAAAGCTGCAAGAATGATCCAAAATACTTCAACTAGATGTGCTTTTGTTTCAACAAATTCAATTACTCAGGGTGAACAAGTTGGCGTTCTCTGGAAATGGATGCTTGAAAACGGAATAAAAATATTTTTTGCTCACAGAACTTTTCAATGGAATAACGAAGCAAGAGGTATGGCTGCTGTTCATTGTGTAATAATAGGATTTTCAACTCAGGATATTTCGCCAAAATATCTTTTTGAATACGAGGATATAAAAGGTTTTCCGTTAAAAATTGAGGTGAAAAACATAAATCCTTATTTGGTTGATGCACCAAACATAGTGCTGGAAAATCGAACATCACCAATTTGTAATGTTCCAAAGATAGGAATTGGCAACAAGCCTATTGACGACGGCAATTATTTATTTACCGAAGAAGAAAAAAATGAATTTTTACTTAAAGAGCCACAGGCTGAGCCTTATTTTCATAAATGGTTGGGGTCTGATGAGTTTATAAACGGTTGGTGCCGGTATTGTCTTTGGCTTGGTGACTGTTCTCCGACAGAATTAAAAAACATGCCTGAATCAATGAAAAGAGTTGAAGCAGTTAGGAAGTTTCGACTTGCAAGCAAAAGTGCACCGACACAAAAATTAGCAGCAACACCAACAAGGTTCCATGTCGAAAACATGCCCCAAAAGAGTTTTCTTATTATTCCTAAAGTTTCATCTGAAAGAAGACTTTTTATCCCTTTAGGACACGAATTACCAAAGACAATGGTTAGTGATCTTGTTTTTGTTGTTTCGAATTCAGAAATATATCATTTTGGCATACTAACTTCCACAATGCATAATTCATGGATGAGGACTGTTTGCGGTCGTTTGAAAAGCGATTACAGATATTCCGCGGGTATAGTTTACAACAACTTCCCGTGGCCGGAAAATCCGACAGAAAAGCAGAAAGAAAATATAGAAAAATGTGCTCAGGCTGTGCTTGATGCCCGTCTGCAATTCCCCGAAGCATCGCTCGCCGACCTTTATGATCCGCTGACAATGCCGCCGGTACTACTCAAAGCACACCAAACACTCGACAAAGCAGTTGACACCGCATACGGCAGAACCAACTTCAAAACCGAAGCTGAGCGAGTTGCATTTCTTTTTGAACTTTATCAGAAATATACAAGTTTATTTCCTCTGGTGAAAGAAAGTAAGAAAAAAGTGGTAAAGGGTAATGCTGCCAACTTAAAAAAATAAATAACAAAAATCTGTTTTATTGTACCCGGAACAAATCCTGATGCATTACCCCAAAAGTTTATTGCACCAGGAACAAATCCTGATGCGTTACCCCAAAAGTTTATTGCACCAGGAACGAATCCTGAGGCGTTACCCCAAAAATTTATTGCACCAGGAACGAATCCTGAGGCATTATCCCAAAAGTTTATTGCATCCGGAACGAATCCTGAGGCATTATCCCAAAAGTTTATTGCATCCGGAACAAATATTTCTTGATTTGAAAAAGAGTTAATGTCATATTATTTATGTGAACCATAACATTTTTTTAGGAGGCAACAATGTCAAAAGCAATCCCGCATGAAAATCTTGTGTATTATCACGAACATTTTATTAACACAAACGAAAAACATTATTCAGCAATGCCTGAATATTTCAGGAACGAGGTTGAAACACTAAAAACCTGCTTTTCAGAATTTCATTTTATCTACAAATCAAGAACAAACTCTGGCAGCGAAACAAAAACAGCAATAGAGAGTAAAAATAACTGGCTTACAACAGCAGATGACACGCTGAAAAGAACAAGTCTGTTCCTTAAATCTGCTCTCAGTGAAACAGAATATAAAACCTATATTCCAAATGGCAGAATTTCTACAAAAAAAGATATTGAAAGACTCTCAATACTTAAAAGAATTATGACAACAAGCGAGCTTAGAAATCATAAAGACCTTGCGGATAAAATAACTAATATCAATGAGTTAATCAGAGCTGGTGATGAGATTTTCAAGAAAAGTTCTGTAACAAAAACAGATACAAAAGAAGAGGTAACTAAACTTGCAGAATCAAAAGAAAAATGGCTAGATCAGTTCCAAAAGCTGAGATATCTATATAGAGGCTATTTTCACGGCTCAAAAACAGATTATACGATGTTTTTTAAGGATATGAACAAAACAACAAAAACAAAAACAGAGAAGGAAAATGCTAAGACGATGGAGAAATCGGACTAAAGCAGCTATCCCTCGGTCTCCGACTGCCAAAAACAGCTACCCCGTCAGACTTCGTCTGCCACCCCTTCTGAAGAAGGGGAATTTAAGTTACAATTCTTTTTCTTTAGAAGGAGTGCCCGCTTGCGGGGGAGGTAGCGGAGAATCTGTTTTTTCTAGATAATTCTTCCGCCAATATGACGGGTAATTTCTTTTGAAGGTGCTGCGATTACTTCAATATTTGTAAGCATTCCAGGTTCGCAGTTGTCACGAACATACTCTGCCGCCTCTTCGATTTCAGGAAGCGGGCCTGTGAAAATGCAATAAGCTTTTCCGCCAAGACCCTGAGCAATTCTGATATCCAAAAGATGGATATCGTTTCTTTTGAGTGCCATATCTGCAAGATTGATTGTTGCTGCGGCTGAAAAAGTCTCAAAAATCGCAACAGAATCAAGTTCAATATCAAAATTTCCGCCAACCATAGCCGGAAAAATCTCTTCGCTGATGTTTGGAATAAAAAAGCTGTCAACAACAGACATTCCGCCATAATGAAGACCTTCATTAATTGCTTCATTCACATCATCAACTAAACCTGCAATAATTACAATATATTTGCCCGGACAGATTGTATTTGACTGCACTATCTTAATGTTTGATTTTTTAATCATCAGATCGTGAACAAGTATGCCGCGCGCAATGCTGTTTGTTTCAATCATTCCTAAAGCAGGATAGTTCATTTTTCACCTTCTATAATAATGTGCTGGCTGTCAACCTTGATTACAACGCCTGAAATTGAGGCATGGAGGTTTGCGCCCAGTTTGTTATCCTGAATTTTTGCTATTAATGTCCCTTTTGTTACTTTATCGCCCTCTTTTACAACCGGCTGTGATGGCGCGCCAATTGCCTGATTAAGAGCCAGTCCGACAATCAGAGGATTCTTAAATTCAGTCAGCGGCAAATCGTGTGAATCGTAATCTGTAAGCTGATAGCGGTTGATAAGTCGCTGTTTTCCAACTTTCCGGTATTTGTTGAATTCGTGAACTTCCTTTGGCTGGTTTGAGTGAGGATTTTTAACGCCAGATGCTCTAAATCCTTTAAGAATTTCGGCAAAAGCCCGTTTCGGCGATAAATCCATCGGGCAGGCAAATTCGCAAAGTCCGCACTGCGAACATAAAAATGCAGCAGTTAAAGGCCAGAGCGGAGTTTCAATTCCGTAAGCAAGATGTCTCATCATTGCGTGAGGCTCTATCTTGTGTCCCTGCATATATCTTGAGCAGATTTCTGTGCATTCGCGGCACTGACAGCACGCAGCAACACTTCGTCTGATCATATATTCCATTGGAATTGTCTTCCACTCAATAAGTTCGTGTTTTTTATGGAGAATTATTAATCCAGAGGTTGTTTTTCTAACAAATCCGTCAAGCTCGGTGATTTTTCCCATCATCGGGCCGCCGTCAATCACAACCATATCTTCGAGTGCGATTTTCGGCTCGGCAAGTGCTATAAGTGAAGCTATCGGAGTTCCAATCGGTGCGTTTACAACCTGCGGTTTTGCTACTTCGCCAGTAATCGTTATCAGCCTTTCTGTGACAGGAAGACCTTTTACAGCCCGCGCAATCTGAACCATTGTGAGAACATTACTCACAACCGCGTTCACCATAAGCGGGATTCCACCTTCAGGAACGATTTTGCCTGTAACCTCTGTGAGAAGAATCTGCTCATCGCCGGCAGGATAGAAATTTTTGAGCAGTTTTATGTGTAAATTCGGAATATTTTCAACCCTTTTTTGAAGGATTTCAGCAGCGTGGTGATAGTCATTTTTAAGAGCAATAAAACCCTCTTTCGCACCGCAATTTTCCATTATCAGAAGAATACCTTCAACAAGCTCCTCAGCGTAACTTTCCATTGTCCGCTGATCGCTGTTTAAAAGAGGTTCGCACTCGGCACCGTTTGCAACAACAACATCAACACGGGTGTCAATTTTTACATGAGTTGGGAATCCTGCGCCGCCGCAGCCGATAATTCCCGCATTTTTAACCAGATTTACTAAAGACATTTCATACTCTCAAAGTTGGTAGTCCCGTAAAATATACGGCAAAGATTTGTCATGTCAATTTTATAAGAGGAATTCTCAGACACAGAAAGATAAATTCACTCCGCGTCTCTCAAGGAACGCTTTGATATGGAGAAAATAGTAGTTGCAGAGAAATATATACAACTGATTAATGCTGAACAGATTGGCGAAAATAGCTGAAACAGGAGTAATTTTACTTTGTGTAACCGTTTAATCCTGTGAGGAAATTGCGCAAAATCTGGTCGCCGCATTCCTTATAGTTTTTCTGATTTTTTTGTCTAAAAAGAGCACTGAGTTCTGACTTTGAAATTACATTTCCGCCACGCGCCAAAACTGTGAGCATATCCTGTTCCTGAAAATTAAGTGCTATTCTGATTTTTTTGAGAATAGCGTTGTTTGAAAGCTGCATATTTTTATCTCTTTGTGCAACCGGAGCATCATCTTTGCGCCCTCTTTTTTTAGTAATTAGACCATCAAGAAAACATGCAAGAACAAAGTCGCTGCACTCAACAAAACCTTCATCAGTATCTTTTTTGTAATAATTGGTCAACTCTTCTTTTTCAATCTTGTAATCACCAAGCGCAAAAATTTCAATTGCATCTGCATCTAAAATATCCAAAGCATAGCGAAGCCTTCGCAAAACATCGTTTTTCATTAATATCAAAATAAACCTCCATTTTCCCATTTAACAGTTTTGAGCTCAGTTATAATATTTTTATATTTCAACTGAGTCAAGAAATCACGATATTAATTAAGAATCGAACAAATTCAGATTATATTCTTGGAGGATATTTTGTTCTCTTATCCATAAAAACTGGCTCACTAATCTGGATTACTTCACCATTTGGAACCGGAGTTGAATTACCAGTTGCATCAATTGTAACCTCTTCGAGAACCGCATGTTTAAGAAAAAGCTGAGTCAAGTCTGTAAAAAGAGCATTTTTTGGATTAAGTGCTGCCTCTTTTTTGACATAAACCATAACAACAGTGCCGGATCTCTGGAAAAATGTTTTTTCAGCAGTACCATCTTCTTTGAGTCCTTTTTTAACAAGAAAACACTGTTTACATGTTTTGTAGTTTGCGTTTTCGTTTTTACCAAGCTCGTAGATTCCAAGATCTCCAGTCAACAAGTTGAACATATCTGTTGAGCGAACTTCAAAAACAAATTTATCATTTTCAGCAACAGGTGCATCAACAAAAGCTGTGGTTGCTGAATCAAATTTTTTTGCAGTATACTTTGCGGAAAAGCGCGCATATTCTTTAGTAAGCTCAGTTGTTGTAAATTCATTTATATAAGCAAACTGTCCAGCAATATCTTCAGGCAGTTTAGGCTTTTTCTCAAGAGTTATCTGGAGATAAGAATTGTCAACACAAACTCCAACCATCTCACTACACACACCATAACTGCAAACACCACAATCACCGCCACAGTTATCGGTCTGTCCGCACTGCTTATGAACCTGTTTTGCTGCATTATCAGACATCTGGGTAGTGTAATTTTCAAGAGATTGCGGCATCTGGCAATGAAGCAGACATGCCATTGATTTTGGCGTATCCACATCTGCATCCGGTGCTGGTGGCTCATTATCAGGAATTGGATCTTCTTCAGGAATTGGAGTTACATCTGCAACAACATCTTCATCAAGAGGTGTTGGCGTGGTATCAACATCAGCAACAAGATCCTTATCAACCACCTCTTTTTCCGGCACAACATCCTGTTCCGACTGCAAATTATCAGAATCATTAAAAGCAATTGGATCAGAAGAATCACCAGCAACACAAGATGTTAAAACAAGAGAACAAGCTAAAATCAAGCCTGCAAAAAAACACTTTTTCATAAAAACCTCCATGAATTAATATAAGACCAGATTAATGTATGTTTTTTTCTTTGCAATTCGTCCTGAAATACACTACAAAACCTTTAAAGTTTTAACCAAAGCTATCTATTTGTTTTCACTATCATTATTCTTAACATGAAAGCCGATTCAAAGTACTGCATTACAATTCAGAACCCGTCATTTGTTTAAAAAATTAAATAGCCGGAATCTTTTGTTGCTTAACCTATAAATGTTTCGTATATTGCAGGAAGATAATTTTTGAGGAAAAAACATGGAACAAGAACAAAAAAACACAATCAGCGAATTTTTCGGAAAAATCAAAACAAGTCTTGAAGAAAAAAGCTTTATCAGACTTACACTAAGCAGCAGAAAAGACAAAACAAATGAACTGACAAACCTTCTTGGAAGAGTTATAGAAACAAAAAAAGGAGAAAGACTCTCGCTGACATATCGCTACCAGACAAAAGATATTGAAAAGAATTTTTCAATAGAAGAAGCAATCGGAGTTATTGAAAACACCTTTGAAAGCTCCTTTGAAAACATTGATCTTTTCACCAAAAACGAAGACTACCATCTTGTCACATCCAGCGGCAAAGCAAAAATTTCTGTAACAAAACCAACCTATAAAGAAACACCGGACAAAAGCCATAACAAATTGAAAACTCAATGGATTCCTACAGAAAAAAACATCTACCTAAAAGAGCTAGGCGTTACAGATTCCTCCTGGCAAGTCAAAAAAACAATGCAGGACAAATACAGACAAATCAACAAATACATTGAAATTATTGATTCATTACTCCCAGAAATTGAAGTTGGCGAATCAATAAATTTTGCAGACATGGGCTCAGGCAAAGGCTACCTAACATTTGCTCTTTACGACTATCTTACAAATAAAAAAAATCTCAAAGTCACAGCCTCAGGCATTGAATTCAGAAACGATCTTGTTTCAATGTGCAACAAAATTGCCGAACAGACAGGATTTACAAATCTCAAATTCAAAAAAGGGACAATCGAATCTGAACATATAGAAAACATTGATATTTTGATTGCTCTTCACGCCTGCGACACCGCAACAGACGATGCAATCTTTAAAGGAATAGAAAGCGGCGCAAAACTTATTGTCTGCGCACCATGCTGTCACAAACAAATCAGAAAAGAGCTAAATATTAAGAATGATTTTTCATCTTTTTTAAAGCACGGAATCCTTGCAGAAAGACAATCTGAAATAATTACAGACGGCTTACGCGCCCTTTTTATGGAATTACACGGCTACAAAACAAAGGTTTTTGAATTTATATCAAACGAACACACAGCAAAAAACATAATGATCGTCGGCAAAAAAGGGAATCCACCTAAAAACAGCAATGAAATAATGAATCAAATCAAAACCATAAAAGATTTCTACGGCATAAAATCACATTATCTTGAGACACTTTTTAAATAACTGAATCGTTCGATTCTTGATTAAGAGGTTGAAAAAAGATTTTTGATTTAAAAGACTTAGAAACATTTGAGCAATACCCGTTGGTATTGCGATGATTTTTATAAGTTCTTATAAACAAAAAGAATTTTTAAGAATTAATTGGAGAATTGAACGGTTCAGGTAATTATCTTTCTACACCAAATTAAGCACCAAAAGATTTGTTCATGCAATAATATTATTTCTTTGAAACACATATTTAGAGAAAAATTGTGTCATAAACTTTCGGGATAGTGCCTATTTACAAAAAAAAGTCGTGTCATTCCCGCGAAGGCGGGAATCCATCTTAAAAAATTGTGACAAACCTTTAGATTGTTTTTGAAGAAAACAGATTAAAACCCTTCAACCTCAACGGCCTGAAATCTCTTTGAATCTGCATCAAATGAAACTCCAACCATGAACTTATTTCTTGAATCAGTTTTGTAAGGTTCGGCAT
>CAZISX010000108.1:8946-12377 GCA_964542005.1 uncultured Spirochaetales bacterium | reverse complement strand
TGATTTAGACGACAACATTCCTTCGGTAAAATGCAGTATAGATGACCTTAATCAGGTCTTTTTAAACATGGTCGTTAATGCAGCAGATGCAATAAAAGAAAAATTTGACAAAAAAGAAAAAACTAAAGAACACAACACTGGAACAATAACAATAAGAACTAGAAAAAAAGGAGATAATATAGTAATTGAGTTTGAAGACAATGGTTCAGGAATATCGGATTTAATTAAAGATAGAGTTTATGACCCGTTTTTTACCACAAAAGAGGTGGGCGTTGGAAGTGGGCAGGGACTTGCAATATCTCATTCTATTATTGTAAAAAAGCATAAAGGAACCATTTTACTTGAAACAAAAGAAGGCATTGGCACAAAATTCATTATTTCAATTCCTATAAAACCTAACTAAATTTTTGATTTTTTCCGAAAAAAAGATTTTAACAATTAGAAAAGAAATTCCAGATTAAGCCCCCAGCCAAAAATGATATGAGCTTCATCTATCAGGCGACCGCCATCAAGTTTTGTATACTTATCTTCAACATCTGTCTTGTCAAGATGGTCTGTATTTTCATCATCAAGTCCAGGAATATAGCCATCATCTCCTGTCGAAGCATTTGTTAGATAATGTTTATGCCTGTAACCAACTGATGCAAATGCTCCAAATTGAACAAATTTTGCAACTTTAAACTGTGGCTTAAACATGAATGTTGTCTCAAGATAAGGGTCTTCCATTCCGAGTTTATTTTTATCCATTTCATTTTCAGAATAACCAAAGGGATTGTTGTCATCATAAACCCATCTGGCATCTGTAATTGTGTTGTAGGAATTTCCTTTTGTAACATATTTCATTTCAAGGTCTGTTCTTATTGTAATTTTTTGTTTATCCTCAGGTTTTTCCCAAACTGAAAAATCAGAACCCATGTTGAGTGCATACTCTTTTTTTGGTTTATCAATAATTGTTTTACTCCCTTTAGCCGGAAGTCCAACCTGAAACTGCAGATAAGGTTCTGAAACTTCATATTTTTTTGAAACAGCAGTACGAAGATAAAACATAAAAAGACCGTCACCTACTCCACCCTCTTTCCCTGCCACAATTAAAGCTCCATTTTCTGTTGTATTCATTCCCTCCGGATCAGCAACTTCACCTGTAGGAAATTTAACCTTAAGTCCCAGCAGCCAGGAGAAAGCATCCACCCCTCTTGATTGGTCAAAAGGTGCCCATTGTGTCCCAAACGAAATATCACCCACACCTTTATGGTTGTATTTTAGCTGATCGTAATCGGGAATATATCCTTGCCCTTTCAGGCTTTTTGATTTATCAGAATTCATTGTTTTTAATGAATATTCATCTGTCAAAACAAATGGCAAATCAAAAGAAACTGAAAGATTTTTATAGAGCCCAACTTCTCCGGAAAGAAGAAGCGTGCTTTTGTACTCTGCTGCCGGATTACCTTTAAATTCAAGAGTTTCCACCCGCCTTGAATCTGTTGTGTAATATTTTTGACCATTGTTGTCTGTATACCACTGATCCTGATTATAGTTGTTGTACTCTCTTTTAATGTTTGAAAAATGGTGTTGATTGACAAACTGGATATTGAGATTAATGTCGTAGGGATTTTTGGGATCGAAAGCATCAGCAACCTCTGTTACCTCGGCAGCATAAACACAAGAAAAAACAAGAACTCCCAAAACTGCTGACAGCCTTTTTATCATAAATTCCTCCACTCTTAAAGTTCGTGAGACAGTATAAAAAATCCCAAAACCATAGTCAAGTTTTAGGGCTGTGTTTGTTGTAGGCTTTTAGTTATTTTTGTGTAAAAAATATTTTGTGGCAAAAGAATCTATTTTTTCTTTTAAAGCATCAAAATATACAGGCTTTGGAAGATATTCATTGCACCCTGCTGCAATATATCGCTCTTCATCACCTTTCATTGCATTTGCTGTCAAAGCGACTACATGGGTGTTTTTCAAAACAGCAGAAGCTCTTATATTATGAATAGTTTCAAGTCCATCCATAACAGGCATCTGCATATCAAGAAAAATTATTGGATAAATTTTTTCATGCATCATTTCAAGAGCAACTTTTCCGTTTTCTGCAATATCAGATTGCAAATTCATTCTCTGCATATATGTCTGAATAAGTCTTTGATTTATTTTATCATCTTCTACTACAAGAATTAAAAATCCATCTCCGTCAGCAATTCTGAGCTGTTCTTTTTTATCTTCAATCCCTAAAAAATATTGAGAAGGAATAGAAGAAACAATCTCTTTAATTTCAACAAAAAGTCTTTTAATTTTTTCCATATCAAATATCAACTTGTTCGCTTCACTGTTTAAACCTTCAGCTCGTTCATAAATATCGGTCATTCTAACATTTAAAGCAAACCCTTTAATTGAATGGGAAAATATCTTTATCTCCGGAATGTCATTATGAAGAATCGCATTTTCGAGATTAATGATACTTTCAGGAAGAATTTTGATAGCTTCAAGTACGATTGCTTTAAGCACCTCATCATTTTCCATGTTGTTTAGCCAGCTTTCTACAATAATTCTCCCTTCCGAAGCTCTTCTTTTAAAGAAATCATCCATAAAACTCACAAATAAATTATCAGAATTTTCACCTTTTCTATAAATAGAAAGAGATTTTTCTTTAAGAAATCCAATATCTTCCGCAGTTAAATCCTTTGCTGTTGCAATTATAACCGGAACATCTGATTTCATCTCATCCTTTAAAATACTCAGAAATTCAAAGCCACTCATAACTGGCATCATAAGGTCTAAAATAATTAAATCAGCTCTGGAACCCTTGGATAAATCTCCAAGCGCATCCTTCGGATTATTGTATAAAAATGCGTTATAAGAATGTTTGTGAAGATATTTTCCGTAAAGTTTGAGCATATCGGAGTCATCATCTATAACAAAAATATTTCTAATTGTTGGATAAAGATGAAGCGCAACATTAATTCTTTGAATTATTTCATCTTCTTCTGCTGGTTTTTTTATATAGTCGATAACACCTTTCCCAAGCATTTCTGCCGCATTTTCACTGCCACTGAACACAATTACCGGAATATGGGCAGTTCTTATATCTTTTTTAAGTATTGCGTTGATTTTGATACCATCAAGACCATCCATCAAAAGATCAAGAAGGATAACCGAGACATTTTCTTTTAATACCTGGTCTATAATTTTTTCATCATTTAAAAGATCAACAGGTGTGTATTGGTTTTTAGATAAAATTGCTTTTATATAGCTTCGTTCCTCATTATTGTCTTCAATTATTCCAATTTTTTGACCTGGAATACTAGAAACAACAGCCTCTTTTGCAAACTCTTCTTTCTTTTCTGCAATCTGAAGAGGAATAATTATTTTAAAACTTGAGCCTGCCCCAACTTCACTTGTTATAGAAATTGTTCCATTCATCAACTGAATAAGCT
>CAZISX010000108.1:0-8936 GCA_964542005.1 uncultured Spirochaetales bacterium | reverse complement strand
ACACCATCATAATATCTACATAAAAGTTCAATTCCTCCTTTTCTCGTGAATTTAACAGCATTGCCAATAATATTAACAATTATCTGACGGATTCGGTGTTCATCACCAAGAACAAATTCAGGAACCGAGGCTCCTGAAAATACTTTTAAATAAATATTTTTTTCCTCACACTTCATTTTAAACATCTTTTCAATATGAAAAACCAGCTTTTTCATGGAAAAAGGGTGGGGAACTATTTCTAATTTATCCGCCTCTATTTTTGAGAAATCAAGAATATCATTAATCAGACTTAGAAGACTTTCTCCTGCCGAGTTTACAATTTCCAGCTGATCAGCCTTTTCTTTATCTGTTTCTGATTCCAGCAAAAGCTTAGTGAACCCCATAATTGCATTCATCGGAGTTCTTATCTCATGGGACATGTTGGCGAGAAATTCAGATTTGAGCTTATTTGCATTTTCCGCCTGTTTTTTTGCATCTTTCAGTTCTTTTTCCATATTTATATGGATTGCCAGCTCTTCCTGAATCTTTTGATTTACTTTTTCAAGTTCAGATGCCTGAGCATCGGATATGTTTTTCTGTTTAAGAAAATCCTGCCAAACCAGATAATGTTTTTTGACATACATTGTAATATAAAGCATAAATGCTGCGTGCATCCCGCCAAATACTATCGGATAATCTTTTACAAAGAAAAAAGCAAATATTGTCGGAAACATAAGAATTCCAAGAACATAGGTAATTGCCAACCTGAATCTACGGTAAAAACCCATTACACCGCCTGCAGAGACTCCTAAAACGATTGTGTTAAGGACAAAATGGTCAACTTGCAGCTCGTTTTTTAAGTAAAAACTGTATGAATAGATGAAAGACCAGAAAACCGCACCTGATAAAATTATTGTATAGGTTGCGTATTCCCATTTTTTTGTTCCTTGCCCGATAAAAACGAATAAACCTCTAATCCCGAAAACAAGTACCGCAATAATGAGAATTTGAGGAGTTTTAATAAAATCAGTAATTTTACCTGGGATTGTACACAAAATAGAAAAAAGGAATATGTTGGTAAAAACCCCCACAAAAGAGTTTTCTATAAAATTTTTCTGGTAAAGCTTCATAATTTCCTCAAATTACTTTTAAAACAGATTCAAATCCTACCAAAATTACAAAATAACACAACAATTTAATCTATATTAATTTTTCTTCCACAGACACGACATTTCAAAAATTCAGACTTAAAAAGCGGAGAAATTTGGATAATATGTCCGCACTTGCATATAAAACTCTCCCACGAATCACTTTTTCTTTTATAATTAAAGGTTTCAACTTCTTTTTCCTGAGATTTATAAGTCTCATTTGTGTAGTTAATTCCTGCAGTTATTGAAGGGATTGTAAGGATTTTTCCACACCTTGGGCAAGCCAGTTCTTTAGCTCCAATTGATGGTGGAACTTTTATGTTTAATCCGCAGTCACAAGGCATAAAAACAAAACCGTTTGAAGCAAGCATAACATCGTGAAGCGATTTTTTTGATCTTTCTTTTATTGGAGCGTCCAAGGAAGCACTTCTTGCAGCAACGGCTTCTCTGTCTGAAACTCCTGTTTTTGGCATAATTCCCTCAAGCTTTCCTGTGATTTTTCGGTAAGCCTGATGATAATTTGAATAGCTCACATTGCCATTTAGAGTTCGCAAAACCTTTATTCTGACATGAACTGGCGGATGTGTCGCAAACATTGTATCTGCATCAAATTCCATTTTAAATGGATTAGTTATATACATTGGAGCTGTAATTTTGTTTGCATAAAATAATGGAGTCAAACTCATTGAAATTTTTTCCAGAGCACCGGCAAGACCTTCGGGATAACGAGTCAGCCGGACAGCACAGGCATCCGCCAAAAACTCCCTTTTTCTTGAAAGTGAAAAGTAAAAAACCCTGATTAATAAAGGGGCTAAAGCCGCAATAATTAGAGCAGCAATTAATAAAACCGGAGGAATTCCATTTCCGCCGCGAAGCTTTGAACGCCGAGACTCTCCGCCAACAGAACCGCCGCCTCTAAAAAAAAAGTTGGAAATCATTGTAACTGCACCAAGCATAATGCCAGCAAAAGTCATAAACATAACATCTCGGTTTATAATATGGCTCATTTCGTGGGCAATTACACCTTGAAGCTCATCTCTTGTAAGATTTTCAAGAAGCCCTGAAGTTACTGCAATTGCTGATTTTTCCGGACGCATTCCTGTAGCAAAAGCATTCAGAGCATCATCATCAATTACATAAATTTCAGGCATATATTGAAGATTGGCAGCAATTTTCATCTCTTCTGCTATGTTGTAAAGCTGCGGATAAAATTCGGGGGTAACTTGAGTTGCCTTGCTAACATTAAGAATAATTTTATCACCAAAAAACCAGCTTATTGTTGAGAGAAAAATCCACAAAAAAAGAGAAACAATAATTCCAATATAGGCACCGTCTGGGTAATAAATCAAAACACCAACAGAAAATCCATTCAAAACAAGAATAAGAAGCATCATAAAAAAAATCCAGAGAGATTTTTGTTTGTTTTCTGTTATCAGTTCCCACATATTAAAATTATGCTAAAACTGAACTTTAGGAGCTGATTTTTCTGACTCATTTTCAATCTCAAAAAACTCAGCCTGCTTGAAATTAAATGAGTTGGCAACAATATTTGAAGGGAACATCTCGATTTTATTATTTAAAAACATTGCATCATCGTTGTAGGCCTGTCTTGCAAAAGCTATTCTGTTTTCTGTTGTTGTTAATTCTTCCTGAAGAGCAAGAAAATTCTGGTTTGCTTTTAAGTCAGGGTAGTTTTCAACAACTGCCATAAAACCTGCCAGTGCACGGCTTAACATATTTTCTGCAACAGAAGATTCCTTAACTGAACCAGCAGATGCCGCGTTTGCTCTAGCTTCTGTTACAGCTTTCAATGTCTCTGCCTCATGTTTCATATATCCTTTTGCAGTTTCAACAAGGTTTGGGATTAAATCATGTCTTCTTTTCAGCTGAACATCAATCTGAGACCAGGCATTTTTCACCCTGTTTCTCTGCGATACAAGCCCATTATAAATAGAAATAAAAACAATAACCACAAGAGCAAAAAGTCCAAGAAGAATAAAAAGAAACATCATTGTAACCTCCATTATTTATTGGAAAAAACTGACTTCAAAAAATCAACAATCCTATTGTCTGCACCGGAAAGCTCTTCAACAAGAGTCATAAGCTCTCCCTTATCAAACCAGATTCCGTGATTTAAAGAACACACATCAAGCACAGTGCAAAACTTATCTTCACACCCTTTAATTTTTTTCATTTTTCTATTACAAATAGGACATTTTTTTGATTTTTCCTTTAAAGTTTCGGATGAAATTTCACGGAAAAGAGATGAAACAATATTATCACCATTTTTGTGAACCAGAAGTTCCAGCTCTCCTTTATCCAGCCAAATAGACCCGCAATTAAAACAATAGTCAATCTCAACACCTTCAAGCTCGAGAATAGCCATCGGCTCTTTGCATGAAGCACAAATCAGCATAAAATCTCCAAAATTAAACGGATTAGTTAATATAGCAGGTTAAAGAAAGGTTGTCAAAGAATGAATTGATAAATATTCGGGTATTGTGAATTTTTATTCTTCCGGAGTTCTGCCATTAAATACAATTTCAGAAAGCATTGCATCATGATATTCTTCAAAAGTCAAAATATCATAGTCATACATCCTTTCAAGAAGAAACTGAAGGCGGCCATCCCACCGTTCAGTTATTCCGCCTCGTTCAAAATACATGTAAAAACGGTTTGGATTCGGAATAATAGTTGCAAGAAATGCAGCTTCCTGAGGAGCCAGCTCTGATGCGGATTTACCAAAATAGTGTCTTGCCGCACTACCTATTCCAAATAATCCAGGCCCCCATTCAATAATATTCAGATATATTTCAAGAATTCTCTGTTTTTCCAGCGTTGCATCAAGTTCTACAGCCAGCAATGCTTCCTTAACCTTTCTCATAAAAGTTTTGTCACGGGTAAGAAAAAGATTTTTTGCAAGCTGCTGTGTAATAGTTGAGCCGCCTCGCATTTTCCCATTTTTTATATTATCATCAATTGCCGCGCTTATTTCGGCAAAATCTATTCCTGGATGTCTGAAAAATCCTCCATCTTCACTAATTGCAACCGCCATATATACAAATTTTGGAAGTGTAGAAATTGGTGTGAAGCTATTATTTTCAGGACCTACAACAAAATTGTATGAAACATCTCTTTTGTCTGTGAATTTGTGTGAAAACGAATTTTCAAGATAATCAAGCCGCCCTGACTCTACCTTAACATCAACAAATTGAGCATTAAGTTTCATCTCAGTAAGTTTTCTTTCAGGCTCAAGTACCCCTTCTGTTTTAAAAGAAGCTTTTAAGGAACCCATCACACCATAATCTTTAAGAACCGGATCTTGAATAATTGATGCCAGCGTAACAAGCGGCATTATTGACTCTTCCATTTCCAGGGAAAACTTTGTTTTATCTACCTTACCTGTAAAATACGCAAAAACACCTTTGGCACCTATTTTCAACTTCTCAAATAAAAGTGATTTTTCATCCTTATTTATTTTAAACGCTCCCTCCAATATTGGAGAAGAAATAATAATTGGTGCATTATCAATAACTTCATGCGAAATTGTTACAGAATCAGCTCTGACTGAAGTCTCTATAAAAAGTTCAGGCAAAAGAGCTTTTACAAACACCTTCCCCGAAACTTTTCCACTAAGCATCCCTTTTTTTTCAGGAAAAATCATATCAGTAAAATAGGCTGTCTCAATTTGATTTAATGATGCAGTGAGCTCCTTTTTTTCTATTGAAGCAGAGACATCAAGAGAGAAAGAATCAGATTTATCTTTACGCCAATCCCGTAAAGATGCAGAAGTCAGACCATTTTCATATTTTAAAAAGATGAGAGCTGTTATTTTTTTATCTTCAACAACTATCTCTGTTTTTTTTATAGTTATTTCAGCAAATTTCTTTTTTGCGGAATTCCCTGCAGATTTAGAAATATTTTTTTCACTATTTTCAGGCATAAGTTTTTTAAAAAGAAGCGGAAGAACAACACCTGATTCACAAATGATTTTTGGTCCTGCGTAATATTTATAAACATCGTAAGGGTTAGAAATCAGACAGTTTGAAAGAGTAACCGGAGTTGAAGAATCCTTAATTATTTCAAAAATCTTAAAAGTAATAGAAGGAGGAAAAAGAGAAATCCCTCCAATAGAAAACCTTATATCAAAAGGATATTTTTTAACTTTTTCTGAAATAATACTGTGAATTTTCCCGTGAACAAAGGAACTGTTAAGAGCAAAAAAAAGAGACCCAGCAATAACTAAAACACTCAAAAAAAGAATAAAAAGAAAACGAAACCTTTTAATAATAGAGACCAACACAACCGCCTGTAATAATTAACATTTTTCCAACACAAATACCCGCCCAATCAGGCTGCCTGATTATAATTGGAGAACTCTCTTTGTCAAGAATTAGGGAAAAGATCTCTTTTTAAATTCTCAACAAGTCTATGCGCACCAATAATTATTGGTTTTTTATTGACAAATATTTAGAGAATCACAAAATTGGACTACTTTGTAAAGTGAAATAGTTTTTTTATAATTTGATTGTTTTTAATCACGAGGGAAGTGTTTATGAGATTTTTTATTATTCTTTTGCCTCTTCTTTTTTCATTTCCTATATTTTCACAGCAATACAATCTTTCTTTAGGCAATGTTGAGCCTAAAATCTCCACAACTAACATTCCTTCTGCTAATTTATCTCTTGGACAATTTTCATCAGGTGAATTAAATTTTTCACAAAAATATTTGGAAACATTGAAATATCAGCTTGGAGGAATGGCTGCAGGATTTCTAATTATTCTCGGTATTGCAGGAAAAATTTATGGGGAAGATGGCAATGACAACAGTTCTTCAGAGAATAAGGAAGCATTAACAGAAGGAGAAATGATGATCTGGTTTGTTCTTGGCAGTTCTGCAGGAATTTTAGGACACAATCTGGGAGCATCATGGGGCGTTGACTCCTATAAAAAGCCTGCAAACAAAGGATTTTCGGGGCTTGCAGTTTTTGGAGCCAGCCTTCTTGCAGAAGCAGTTGCGGTCGGTGCTTTTTTTATTATGGATTATTACACAGAAAATACAGCTGTGGCAGCTTCAGCTTTTGCTGTAACATTTATTTTTCTTCCACCTCTTTTTTCTGTTGTTGCCGGAGATATTACTGAGAGAGAAAGAGGAAGTTTTGTATTCAATGTTTTACCACCGCAATTCGCATTTACAAATGACAAAGTTATAAGCAAAAAAAATCTCTCAATTTTCCCGATTAATCTTGCTGTAAATTTTTAAAAGAGAAGTCGTGGACTTGATTAGAAAATAGCAGCCTGACTCTTTTTCTCAAAGCATACTGGAAAGGTGTTATAAAAAACGAACAACAGCTTGCCGTAATTTTTTTACGGAAATATTTGCTATACGCTTTTTTGCCATTATTATATTATTCAACAAAATCTGCTTTTTAAAAACGGAGCCTTTAATGCTGACAAAATTTCAAGTGAAAAATTTCAAGAATTTTTCCGACAACTTTATATTTGATCTCTCTTCAACAAAAAATTACGCATTTAATCCTGAATGCGTTAAAAACAATGTGATAAATAAATCAATAATTCAAGGACCTAACGGAATTGGAAAATCCAATCTGGGGTTTGCTATTTATGATATTTCCACTCATTTAAGTGATAAAAAACCTGTTTCAGCAGAATTTTATGAGAATTATTTAAATGCTGAAACAGGCATTGATATTGCTGAATTTATTTACAATTTTAAATTTGATGAAAACATTGTTGAATATTCTTATGGCAAAAAATCACCAGAAGAGGTGGTTTATGAAGAATTGAAAATCAATGGAAAAGCTGTTGTATCTTATAACAGAAGAAGAGAAGTTTCTGCAACAATTGATTTGAAAGGAGCAGAGACTTTAAATAAGGACTTAAGTCATTCCAAAATATCAATAGTTAAGTATATTGCAAGCAGCACCGTATTATTGGATGATAAGACAAATAAGGTTTTTAAGGAATTCTTCAACTTTGTGGATAAAATGATTTTTTCCAGAGCGGTGTGGGGAAATACATCACTTGGCCCAGATGGAGGCTCCAGAATTATTTCAAATGATATTTTAAAAAGAAACAATCTTAAAGAATTTGAAGAGTTCCTTAATAATGCTGGCGTAGTCTGTAAAATCAAGGCTGTAGAACAAAACGGTGAAGATGTAATTGCTTTTGATTTTGGAAAAAAATCAATAGAGTTTTTTAAAATAGCATCAATGGGAACCCGCTCTTTATCTTTATTCTATTTCTGGCTCCAGAGGTTTAAAATTCCTCGTGAATCATCACTTTTGTTTATAGATGAATTTGATGCCTATTATCATCATCAGTTATCCAAATTTATTGTAAATGAGCTTAAGAATAGTCCTTGTCAGGTTATTTTGACGACACACAATACAAGCATTATGACAAATGATTTACTCAGACCTGACTGCTATTTTTTAATGAGTAAAGATAAAATCAGACCAATTTATGAATTTACAGACAAAGAACTCAGAGAAGCTCACAATATAGAAAAAATGTATCGTGCCGGAGCTTTTGATGACTAATGTTGTTTTGCTTGTTTTTGAAGGAGAAAAAACAGAGGTTCAGATTTTTAACAGCTTAAAAAAGAACTTTTTTCAAAACACCACAAACACTTTAATTCATGCAACTTATAATGCTGAAATATATCAACTTTACAGAGAAATAAAAAATGATTCTGATTTGGATTTAATAGAAATTTTAAGAGAAAGAAACGAAACAAACAAAGAGAACTTGAAAGAAATAAATAGAGAGCAGGTTTCACAGATTTATCTGTTTTTTGATTATGACAGGCATTCAACAATGGCGTCTGATGATAAAATCATTGAAATGCTGGAGCTTTTTAATGAAGAAACCGAAAATGGCAGACTTTTTATTAGCTATCCAATGGTTGAAGCAGTAAAGCATTTTAACAAAAATGCTGATTTTTGCCTTGATGAGTGCTCAATTTTAATATCAGAAAAAAAATATAAACATCTGATTGACATGTATTCTTCATTTAAAGATTTCAGAAAGTTTGATGAAGTTGACTGGTACTACATAATTTCAAAAACAATATCAAAAACATTCTGCATAACCAATGACTTATGCGAAAAACCTGATTATGATGTCTTTTCCGGCACAACTCAAAATCTTATTTTTTCAAAACAGTTGGAAAATTTTGTGTTGTATAAAAGAATTGCTGTTCTAAGTGGATTTCCATTATTTCTTTTAGAATATTTTGGTGAGGTTTTGTATAATAAAGTCAGATAATTCCAGGTGGTTGGAATGACAAAAACAAATGTTTTTTAAAAGAATTTGGTCTTTGCAAGTTAAAATAGAATTACGGCTACCCCGCAGACTTGGTCTACCACCCCTTCTAAAGAAGGGGAATTTTGGGAGTTAGCGAGCAAGTTGGGCATTAATTTCACAGAGCTGAAATTCATCCAAATATGGCAGTTTGACAAATATTTCCCGCCGTTGTATAATCCACCGAATTTTTTGAGGAGCCAAAATGAGAAAGCAGCTTTCGACAAGTGTTTATACATTCAGAACAATAATCACAGAAAATGGGATGTATGTTGATAAGACAAAAGAGCTTTATCAACTTGTCAGCAAATTCAACGGCCAATATTTTCTCTCCCGTCCCAGAAGATTCGGAAAATCGCTGACTCTCTCTGCACTTGAATCAATATTTCTTGGCGAAAAAGAGCTTTTCAAAGGTCTTTATATTTATGATAAGCCTTACGAATGGAAAAAATATCCAATAATTAGGCTTGCACTCAATAATTT
>CAZISX010000107.1:8590-12506 GCA_964542005.1 uncultured Spirochaetales bacterium | reverse complement strand
ACCGCGACATGAAAGGAGTTATCGAAACCGCAAAAGATGAAGGAATCGAGCTTGGAAAAGCTGAGGGAATTGAGATTGGAAAAGTGGAAGGAATTCAGATTGGCAGAGCTGAAGGCGAGGAAATTGGAGAAAAGAGAGCCAAAATCGAGATTGCGAAAAGTATGATTAATAAAGGTCTTGATAATGAAACTATTTCTGAAATTACAGGACTTTCCGCAGAAGAAATTCAAAAACTTAAATAAAAATTGTCAGGCGGCAGAGTAATAAAAACCTGCAAAACAAATGCTTCAGACGGCGCAAATGACAAAAGATGCAGCTTCGCACTTTACAACACTGGCGGACAGATAATCTGGAGCGCAGATGAAGAGGCAGATACAGCCAGAACACTTGATTTTATTTCAGTTTCCGATTATTTTGGTAACGAATCATTCTATCAGCACAACGCATTCGGCGAGGTAACAAAATCAATCAGAAAAATGACAAATGACGGTTTTGGCGGCGACACACTTGAAATAAACCCGTTTAACCCTGATGGCTATCTCATAACTGAAAATGAATACGACAGCGCAGGTAGAATTACAGCACGGGAAAATGACCGCGGCGGCAGAACAGAATATGACTACTTCGTTGATATTACAGGCAAAAAAGGCAAGCTTGAGTCAGAAACAATAATCCCGGCAACAACTGGAAACAGCGAACAAATCCAGAAATATGAATACGATTACAACAGTTTAGGCGACCAGTTCAAAACAACCTACACCGAAGGCAGCTACACACTCACCGTCACGCAGGAATTTGACATTTTCGGCAGAGTTGACAAAAAATACACAGACGGCACCGAGCCAGTCACACAAGAATTCACATACAACGCACGGAATTTATTATCAAAAGCGACAGAAGGCGATATAGAAGTTGAGCGGAATTACGATTCCTCCGGCGCAGTCTGGAAAGAGAGTACCAAAGTAAACGGAATCTCAAAAACAGTAGAAACATGGCGGGAAACCCCGCAAATCTCAAAACTCAAATATCCTGACGGCAAAATCTTGACCATCACCAGCGCATTTGATAAACTCGCCAGCATGAACTACAACGGAACAACAGTTGCAAGCTACACATACCAAAACGATATGCTGAAAACAGTCACAAACAGCAACGGCACAACCGAAAATTACACCTGGAACAAATGGCGGAAACTCGACCAACTCACCACCCAAAAAGGGGCAGCCACAATCACCGATTACACATTTGATTACACCCGCGCATGGCATCTTGAAACAAAAACCGATAACCTCGCAAACCGCGCCGAAAACTTCGTTTATGACAGCTATTACCGCCTGAAATCTGTAGATTATGGCGACAACACCAGCGAAACATACACACTCGACGGCGCACACAACATCCGCCAAAGCACTGAAAACAATACACAAATCAGCTGGACAGTTGACGGCTTAAACAGATTAACCGCGAAAAACGCTGAAACTTATCAATACGATTCCCGCAACAACCTGATATCAGAATCAAACGGCAGGAATTACAAATACGACGACCTCAACAGATTAATCGAAGTCCGCGAAAACGGAACAATAACCGCAACATACACTTATGATCCATTCAACCGCCGCATAGAAAAATCAATCCCAGGCGCAATCCACCGCTACACCTACAACGACTGGAATATAGTTACAGAAGAAATTTTTTACATCCAGGCATACAGCAAAATCAACTACCTAGATTCCGGAATGGACGACCATATTATGATGGATATTGATAACTCAAAATATTTCTTCCACACCGATGAAAGAGGCAATGTTGTTGCAATCACTGACAATTCCGGCAATGTCGTTTCCCGCTACCGCTACACAGTTTACGGCAAAATTATAGAAGAAGCAGGCAATAGCGCAACGCTGAACAATAATTTCTATTGGGGCGGCTCATATTTTGATGATGAAACTGGTTTATACTGGATGCGTAACAGATATTATCACATTGACATGAAAAGATTTATAAACAGTGATCCAATCGGAATCTGGGGCGATGCAAACAATCTCGGCAACGGCTTTGCTTATGTTGCGGGAATGGTGGTTGAGCATAGCGATCCGACGGGGCTGGAGTGGTATAATGACTGGGGTGATTTTTGTAAGGCGGCTAGCGAATTAATAGGAAAAATTGTAGATTGGATTTCAAACGGTTTTGATCTGGGGGGTGTAAATGTAAAAGTTACCGGAGGCACAGCTTCGGCACCTAAACCAGAAACCGAAGAACAAAAAGCAAAAAAAGAAAATGAAAAGGAGGCAAAAGAAAAAACTGCTCAAAACAATAAAGAAAAGGGAAAAAAACCTTCTGATAAAGATGAAGCATTGTATAAAGCTGCAACATGGATAATTCCCCAGATTATAAGTGCAAATTCGGAAGATACTAAAGAGAGTGACAGAAATGCTAAAAATGAAAAAAATGGCTGGTCTATTATGGTTTATCTTTCGGTTTCTTTTTATCCATCAGAACCTGATATAATGGATAAATATCAGCAGTTTATTGTTTCAAATTATTTAAAAAAAGCTTTGAGAAAAAATAGTGAAAAAATTTCATCTACATATATTGAAAAAGGAGATGTTTCGGGTTTTGTATTAATTAAAAGGAATCCTTTTTATAGAGAAAAAGATCCAATGAAGGCTATTTACATGATTTCCAAAAATGATGACGGGAGTCCTTTTTTTGTCACTCCATTTAAAAAATATATTGCAAATCCTTCAGATGACAGAAGCACAGCCCAATCAATGGTTGATAGCGGTTTTACAAGAGGCGAAATTGATCCACCATCTAATTAGGGAGTGACTTCATGAAAAAACTGTTGATTTTAACAATTTTTCTAATAACTTTTTTTGTTTTTGCAGAAGAAAATAAAAATATTGAAAAAAATGTTTCAATAGCTAAAAAAATATTTTTCTGCGAAAAAAGCTACAATGGGCCGGCAAATTTAGGCTGGTGCAGTGATGGAACTTATTATGGTCCATTGCATTTGGGTTCTGTCGCAATCGCTGGAGCAAATGATTTTTATGGAGGCATCCAGATTGGAGGTATTGCAGGTACAAACAATTTTTATGGAATTGGACAGATTGGTATTATTGCTGGAGCTATGCCTGACAAAGAAGATAAAAAAAATACCGGAATCTTCAAGGGATTTTTTCAATTAGCCCCAATATTAGCTATGGCTGGTAGTTTTTATGGCGGGTTTCAGATGGGAGGGGTAGCAAGTGCAGATAATTTTTATGGTGGATTTCAGATGGGATTGGTAGCATACTCAGATAAGTTTAGAGGAATCGCTCAGATCGGCGGGTTAAATGCTGCTAAAGATTTTGTCGGGATTCAACTTGGAATTTATAATACGACAGGTTTTGCAAAAGGGCTTCAAGTTGGCATTGTCAACCATACTCGCTATTTGAAAGGTGTTCAGATTGGCCTCCTTAATTTTGCAACAGGAAGCAGTCAGTTAAAATTTTTTCCAATAATTAATATAGGTTATTAGGAGGCAATATTTTGAGAAACATATTTTTCATATTTTGTGTTATTGTTTTTTCATCATGTGCGTCAATTCACTACTCTGCAATGAACAATGATGTCAAAACTATTGATAAACTCCTTAAAGATGGTGCTGACATTAATGCTATGGATGGTCAGAATCTTACCCCATTATGGCTTGCAGTGGCTAAAAAGAATAAAGGAATGGTTGAGTTCCTTTTGAAAAACGGAGCAAATCCAAATATCTATGATAAAAACACAGGTTTTACGCCACTGATGAAATCTCTTTCAGAGCCATGCGATAAAGAGATTGCAAAGATTCTTTTAGACTCTGGAGCTGATATAAATATTCAAAATAATATTGGTATAATTCAAATTAAATCTATTCAAAATAAATATA
>CAZISX010000107.1:6667-8580 GCA_964542005.1 uncultured Spirochaetales bacterium | reverse complement strand
GACAGAAAATCATTCTTTAGTCGATGAAAATAAAGCTGATATAAATATTCAGGATGCAGATTATGGTTATACAGCTTCTATGTTGGCAGCAACACATTGTGATGCATCTGTTTTTGAAATGGTTTTGAGTTACAACCCTAATATGAAAATAATTAATAAAAAAAATCAGGATTTGATATATGTTATCAATATTTCAAAGGATAAATCAGAAAAAATCGAAGTTGTCGAAAAGAAGATTTTTTCTTTAATTAACAATGGTGAGTATACCGAATCTCTTAAACTGGCAGAGAAACTTATAGTTTCCGGCAATAAGAATGTAAAACTTTTGATAGCAAAAGCTTATGCAGAAAAAGCGAAAGGAAACTTCAAAGCTGCTTTGGAGGATATAGAAAAGGCAATTAATTCAGGGGAATGTGGTGAGCAGTGTGAACGAGCTTTTATTATAAAACTTGAATTATTGCAAGTTCTCAAAAAATTTGATGAAGGGCTTAAGCTTGCAGATGAATTGCTGAAAAAAGAATTTGGTAACAGATATAAAATTGTTGTAAAAATGATAGTGGCTTCAATTTTGTGGAATACCAAAAATTTAGATAACGCAATGAAAGAGATTGATTTTTTATTAACTCAATCAGAGATTTTGGAGCCAGAAAAACTAACAATACTGGAAATGAAGATTAAGATTCATGCTCAAAAAGGCGAGTGTGACCTTGCTCAAAAAAATCTGAATATTTTCATAGAAGAAGCAAAAAAATCAGGGAATCAGAGTTTTGTTGACAGAATAATGAGAGAACTTCAGAATGAAAAGAATAAATGCGGAAAACTTGAATAAAATAAAGAGACTGTCTGGCTCTAAGATGGAGAGAAATTATTTATGAACCGTCAAACGGCAGAATTAAAGAAGTTAGAAGCACCTCAGACAATGAGACAATTATCACAGAATACCTTGATTATGACAATCTCGGCCGTCCGCGCAAGAGCTGTTCCTATAATCCGAAAGAATTGTCAGACAAAAGATGCAGCTTTGCACTCTACAACACTGGCGGACAGATAATCTGGAGCGCAGATGAAGAGGCAGACGGCAACAACACCGAAATTGCAGGAATAGATTTCCTGAATATCGGAAATGAAGTTTTCTATCAGTACAACGCTCACGGTCAGGTTATAAAAACAATGCGCCGCATGACAGAAACAGGAAAAGGCGGCGATGAAACAGAATTAAATGACTACTACACCTTTGACGGTTTTATCACAACCTCAATCGAGTATGAACAAAACACAGGAAGAATCCTCAAACAAAAAGATGACCGCGGCGGCACAACAATATTTACCTATTCAAACGGCATGATTGAAAATGAAACCTATTGTGCGGCAGGCAACCTAAACTGTCAGCAGAAACGGGAAGTTGACTACACCTACTATCCGAATTACGATCTCCACACAATCACCTATTTGCAGGACAACAACTCTCAGACAGTGACAATAACCCGTGACGGATTCGGCAGAACAGAGAAAAAAGAGACAGACAACCTCTTCAAAAAAGTTATTCAGACATACCAATACAGCCCAAGAAATATGCTCTCCAAAGTTAGCGAAATAAATCCTGAAACCAATGCAGTGATAAATACAGTTGAGCGGGATTATGATTCAATCGGCGCAGTATTCAAAGAAACAATAACCGGAGCCGCAACAAAAACAATAACAAGCTCTCTCAGCTATGACGAATCAGCAAAAAAACTTGTAGAAACAGTGACCTATCCCGGAAACATAACAAGAACAGAAACCCACACAGCAGGAAGATTCGACAATCTGAAATATAATAGCAGCACAATCCTCAAATACATCTACGCAACCGGCGATAAAAACGACAGAGTAATCGACATCCAGAAAAACTTTGTAAACACCACACCAAAACT
>CAZISX010000107.1:2892-6657 GCA_964542005.1 uncultured Spirochaetales bacterium | reverse complement strand
CCACTACACCTATGACAACTGGAATAAAACAACAGAAAGAAAAGAATACTTCACAGCCACAAATCAGAACATCACAAACTATCAGTATGAATACTCCAAAGCATGGCATCTCACAGCCAAAAAAGAGACAGTCGAAAACAGAAGAGAATCCTACACTTACGATTCAGGCTACAGACTCCGCCGCGTAAATTATGACTGCCCGACCGGCAACTGTGACAACAGCCGTGCCGATATATTCAGCTGCAACCCAAGCGAAACAAACTGCGACAGCTTCACACTTGATGGAGTCCACAACATAAGAGAATCAAAAGAATCAGGAAAAGAATATGACTGGGCAGTTGACGGCTTCAACCGCCTCACCGAAAAAACAGGCAACAACAAAAACATAGATTACACTTACGATTCCAACAACAACCTCATCACAGAAACAGACGGAACAACAACAAAAACCTACACTTACGACGACCTCAACAGATTAATCAGCTACGATGACAGCGCAACCAGCGTTGAATATATCTATGACGGATTTATGAGAAGAATTGCAAAAATCGTAACAATCGGTAATATCGTCACAACCCATAATTATTATTATGACGGCTGGGAAATATACCGCGAGGAAATAACCACAAACGGCGTAACAGAAGTTAGGAACTTTATAGACATCGGCATGGATAACCACATAATGATGGAAGTAATCAAAAACGGCGTAACCACAAAATACTGGTTCCATAAAGACGAAAGAGGCAATGTCTCAGCAATCTCAGACGGCACAGGAACAGTTCTCGAAAGATACCGCTACACAGTTTACGGCGAAGTCCAAATCCTGAATCCCGACTTCTCCCCGAAAACAGATCAGTCATCTCAGATCTCGCCATTTCTCTGGAGCGGCAGCTATTTCGACACCGAAACAGGACTTTACTGGATGCGGAACCGCTATTACAACACAGATATGAAACGCTTCATCAATCAGGATCCAATTGGAATCTGGGGCGATGCAAACAACCTCGGAAATGGTTTTGCTTATGTTGCTGGAATGGTGGTGGAGCATACGGATCCTACGGGGCTGTGGAAAGAAGCAAATGGGGGTGTTAATATAAAAGATTTAGACACAAGAATTAAGAGTTTAGAAGATGCTGTAGATAATGCTTTCAATTCAGCATCCGGAACAAATGGAGGAGCTACAATTACTAGCGGAAAATCTACACGATCAAACAATCCAGGCTCTGCTCATTTTTGGGGTGGAGCTGTGGATATCAGAGTGCCTAGAAACTTGCAATTACCTTTTGCCAGACTATTAAGAGACATTTTACATAAGAAATTTGGCTCAAACTGGACATCTAAGATTCAAATTATTATTGAGAGAAAAGAATATCCTAAACCTCAAAAAAACTCAAAAAAACCAGGCTATCCTCCTATTCCAGGAGAAGGAGGTATTCAAAAAGGACATGGTTCTGGAGATGTTATACATCTTGGATTGAAAGGTTCACAAAAGCCTTCAGATAAAGACGATGATGATTCGAAACCTAATCCAAATCCAGATTCAAAACCTGATCCGTCTCCAGCACCAGCACCGACACCAAACAAGCCTGAAGGAAAAGATGAGAAAAAACCAGCCGAACAAAAAACAAAAACAGGAAGAATGACAATAACAACTTATGAGTGTGAAATTAAGTCAGAGGTGAAAAATGGAGTTGCTGTTTTTGAACGAAAATGTACTTGTAAAACAGAAGTTGTTTCAGTCGAAATTCCATCAAGCGGAATGACGGCTCCAGGAGAAGAAGATAAATTAGATAAATATCAAAAACTTGTAATGATGAAAATGTTGTCAAGAATATTTAAAAAAAATGAAAATGATGATCAATTTATAAAATTGACTAGAGACGATGATGATTATCAGAGTCCTCCACAAATGTATATAAAAAATCCTTTTTATAAACACAAGGATCCTATGGCGGCAATAATAAAAACAGGTGATTACGGCAATGGCAAGCCACTTTATATGCGCAATCCGCTGGTTCATCAAAATGCTCCATACTTTAGTAATAAAGCACAGGAAATTATTAACAGTCCATGGAATCCGGGGAACATTGATCCGTGGTATGAATAGGGAGGAAGATATGAAAAAAATTATTTTTATTTTACTTGTAATCAGTTTTCAGATTGTTATCTGTGGAGAAAAGAAATTTCCTGTTGAGAAAATTATGGGAAAAACATTTTATTGTTATGAATGTGTTGAGGCAGGAGTTATGCGGCTTGTAATTAATTCTGATAATACATTCAAGTACATAACAGCAAGCATTGAGGGCGTAGGAGATGAAGAGTTTGAAAAAGGCACATGGGTAAAAACAACTCCTGGGAAATGGAGTGTAAGTAAAGATAGATTAGTGCTAAAAACAGAAGAATGGATGGATGAGTACATATATTCTGAAAATATTGAAACAAAAAACTCTTTTCAGCTATCAGGTAAAGAGATAGGAATGAAAATGGTGAAAACAAATATAAAAGACGATTACAGACCAAAAGGAGCCGTATTCTGGGGGAGAGTGGCAAGTGAAATTGTTCCGGAACTGGATTTGAAAAAATATGGAAAAAAGTTGAATTTGCAGGATAGAACACTTTTTTTGGCTGCTATAAAAGGTGATGTTGAGGCGATGAAGAAAGCTATTAATTCAGGTGCAAAAGTAAATGCAGAAGATGAGCAAGGGGAAACACCATTATTTTATGCAATAGCAAGAGAAGACTTGGAAACAGTGAAATTTTTAATAGCTTCAAAAGCTGATGTTAATAAAAAATCAAAAGAAAAATATGCGAATTTCCCTTTGGCCATAGCTTCAATAAGTGAAAATTATGAAATAATGGAGCTCTTGATTCTTGCCGGTGCCGATATTAATATTGAAATAACTAGTGAATACAATTCATTGCCAGCAGTTTTCTATTTCATTCCTTATATGCATTTATTTCAAACAGATTTAGAAAAAGGGATAGCTAAAAAAATTAAAGCACAAACAATTGTAGAGATACTGACACTTTTTAAAAAGAGAGGCGGAGATCTTAATAAAAAAGAAAAAGATGGAAAGTCTTTGTTGCGGTACACAAAAGAAGCCACAGAACAATATCCAGAATATAAGCCTGTTGTGGATTTTCTCATCAAATCCGGTGCGAAAGAATAGCAATCTGTAAAAAAATCCTTAATATCGGTAGTTATTGATAGCAAAAATGATGTCTCGGATGTTTGGAGACTTTAAATTTGATTGATTTTTTTGTTTGATACTTCATCAAGATACTTGCTTAGTTTATCCTCTTGTTTGTTGAGTTTTCTCACTTCTTTTGGATAAGTTTTTCTAAGAAGTTCAAAGTCTTCTTTTATTATTTTTTTGCAGTCATGACCTTCTCTTAGCATCTCAACGATTGATATCTGATATTGGATTTTGGCTTCTTCCTCTTTGCCTTTTATTGTGTATATATGCGCAAGATTGAATCTGGCGTTTGGTGTCGGGTTTATTTCTATAGATTTTTTAAGACTGATTTCCGCATCGTTGAGGTTGCCAAGGACAATATTTGACCACCCAATATTGTTAAGCCCGACAATGCTAAGAGGATCAATTTCAATCATTCTTTTTGAAAAGATAAGAGCATCTTTGTAGTTATTTTTATTGGAAAAAAAATCAGAAAGAACTGCGCAGCCAAATATATTGTTTTCTTTGCAAAGTGTTTTACCCAGCTCCATCATATTATTTTCTTTTCCGGCAGCATAAAAAAGATAAA
>CAZISX010000107.1:0-2882 GCA_964542005.1 uncultured Spirochaetales bacterium | reverse complement strand
AAAGATAAAGTCTGGCAGAAGAATTCATCTTGCCGCTCTTTTCTCTTTCCTCGAGTATTTGAATCGCTTTTTCTACATCTGCTCCAGCGTTTATTAATTCCGAAATCATCATTTTGCTCATAGTGCTTGCTGCATAAACAAGAGGTGTCGCACCGGTACTGTCAGCTATGTTAGGATTTGCTTTTTTGTTTAATAGAATTTTAAAAACATTTTGATAATCTGATTTAAAAGAAAAAAACAAATCTTTCAATAGACCTGTCGCATCAATTTTCATCATTTGCAGAAGTCCTGTTTTTACTGATTCAAAAGCATGTTTTCCAATAATAGAACAACTTAAAGCTGTACTTTTATTTGAGTCCTGCTGATTTATATCAACTCCTTTGTCAATAAAAAGCTGAACATATTTTTCTCTTCCAGTTAATGTTGCGACAAAAAGAGGAGAAAATGTTCTACCATTATTTATATCAGCACCTTTTGAGAGAAGATAATCAACAGTTTCATCATCAAGCATTAAAAGAGACATTGATAACGGTGAAGCTTCAAAACTATTTAATGTTATGAGTGTATTAACACTCTTTTTTTCAAAAATAAGATCGGCTAAATCCTTTTTTTTAAACATGACCGGAAGAATGATAATCTCTTTTTTTAACTCTAAAACTTCAGAAGCTGTCTCCAGTATCTGTTTGAAACTCTCTTTTGAAACATCATAAAAAATAGCATATTCAATCGGATATTTTCCTTCATTGTTCTTTGACAAAAGCTGCTCTTTTTTATTTGGCATAATTTCAAAAACAGATTCTCTTGATATTTTCTCATTTTCTAATGGATATTGATTGAAAAGATAGTGCATTGGTGTATTTTTTAAGCTGTCTGTACAGAGTGGAGAAATTCCTTTTAAAATTAATTCTTTAGCTTTCATTAAATCGCTGTTTTTTATGGACTCTATCAGTTCTGTCTGTTTATCTGCACAAGCAGGAATTTCCCCGGATACGGTATTTTTGCTTTCCAATAGATTTTCTTTTTTTGCCGATTTTGCAGGTTGCGTAATATCTTTTGATTCCTGTTTTGTTGTCGCACAAGATATTAACATTAAAGAAAGTGCATAAATAAACAACTGTTTTTTCATTAGATTCACCCATATATCGATATTAAATAACAGGTTATTTTTATTGCATATTATCTTTTTAAAGTCAATGTTTTTGCATTCTATCTTACCAAGAATAGTTTCACGAATGTTAGTAGAAAAAGAATGAGTCTTCTCTGAGGTAGAGGTTAGTATAAACAATTTTCTGTAAATTTGTTTTGAATTGAAAAGCAGATGAGAAATCTCTTGCAAGAAAGTTAGTCTTCAGTTATAACAACACAGCACAAGGATTCATTAACCGACAGAGGAATGAAGGAGGCAAATAAAGTGCTTTCTGAAGACTTGAAAAAATTAGAAGAAATGGATAAAAAAGTATTGCCACAGCTTCCATTACAAAACCGGCAGCCATCTGAAGAAAAGAATAAAAAGGTTAAGAAGTGAGTATTTCAGAAATAATAACAAGCAGATTTGGGATAAAATGTCCGGTATGCAGCTCAAAAATAAATACCCGACACTTGTTTGAGCCAAAGAATAAAGATATGGACAATTTCTGGCTTTTACGATGTTCTCAATGCAATTCTTTAATGGCTGCATCTTTGAAAATAAGCGTTGTTTTTATTGTATATTTTATTTTCTTCCTCTTATTACTTGCTTTGTTCCCAATAATGCCAAATGATGGGCGTTTTCAACAAGAAGATGGATTTAAGTTAAATGCCATTGTTTGTGTTTTTGTTTTTCCTTTCTTTGCTGCCAGATTCATTTCAAGATTTTTTGTAAAAATAACTGTTATAGAGGACAGCTCTAAAAATGCTGAAAAAGAAAAAGAATGAATCTTACTGGAGAGCACCAAGAGATCCCAACAATCCATACAGCACAAGATTTCAATATGTTAGGAATCCATTTTTCAGAGAGAAGGATCCCGTCAAAAGTATGATTAACAATGGTACAGATGGAAGCGGGAGACCAATATTTATGAAAAATCCATTGGCAAGACCGTCAGGCTTTGGTTACAGCAACACAGCACAAGGATTAATCAATAGTCCATGGAATCCCGGTAATATAGATCCGTGGTATGAATAAATAGGAGGCGTAAAGATGAAATATATTTTAACAGGATTAATAATGTTATCTTCATTTACCATGTTTGCTGAAGATTGTTCAACATACAAAGAAAAAACGATTCAATATAGTGATGCCATAAAAGAAATTGGAGATGAATGTGCAGATGTTATAAATGCAAGAACTAAGAGAATAAATACGATGAAGAATCTTTCTAAAGATTACCCCGATTTTACGGAAAGTGCGAAATTAAATCAAGAGGCTCTTGATGATTTCAAAAGAGTTTGTGAAGGTCTTGATATGTTATTTAAAATATGTAGAACAAACATAGGAGATGAAAAATTAACTTGCAAGGAGAGGATTGAATGGGCAACAGATTTATGTCCTGGCGATACTGCAGCTAGATCATACTTTTATTATCAGAATAAAACTATTGGAAATACCTGGGTAGACAAAATTGCTCCATTACTCAATGAAGACTTTCATGAAAAGAACAAGGGAGAATTCATCAAGACACTAAAAGCAGCAAATACAGAGATGAGAAAGAGTCTGGATCAGTATTTCAAAGAGAAAAAGAAAGCACTTGAAGGCGTAGGCGAATCACCCGCAAAACAGGATAAGAAGAAAAAAAAGAAATAGGTTTTATAAAACTGCTCCTGTTCCTGTCCATAACGGCTGCGAAACAAAAATTCTCCCAAAAAATATTTGACATATCCTCCTGAAATGATAATCTTTTTCC
>CAZISX010000106.1:0-12548 GCA_964542005.1 uncultured Spirochaetales bacterium | reverse complement strand
AATATAGTTTAAAAACTTTCTGCAGGCAAGATTTTTTGTTTTTGTGAAATGACAAGAATAATTGCAGGCTATCATTGATTTTTGTGATAAAATGACAAAAAATTGTTCGTAAAGTGTGATTTTACGACAAAAATACAATGGAAAAGTGTGCGATGCTAAAAAGACGGAAATAAATAACAACTACAAACCGGAATATGATAGTCAATTCTTTCCAATATTAATTGCAGGTTATCACTCAATTTTGAGGTATTATCCTTGCATATTGTCTTCGGTTGTGTGAAAACATCCTTGTATTTTGTCTCTGCTGACACAAAAACAACCCTGTTTTTTGTCTATAAATTTATAATATATGCTTGTTCAACCTCTTAATCAAGAATCGAACGATTCAGCATTATTTGACTTTTCCTTTTTTATTTCCAAGTAACCTTTTCTCTCCACTTGCCGCAGTAAGTCTTGACTTAGTATCGTAGTACGAAGACAGGAATGCCACTGAACCAATGAAGATCAATCGGCCAACGAACCATCCCGTCTGCCCATTTTGCAGGTCTGAAAAGTAGCCCCACACGGCAGCAAATAGAACAGCAACGAAAGTTAAAGCAAGATGTTTACGCATGAGACCTCCATTTCGAGCGTGAGCCGCCTAACATAAGATTAGGTGTACTAATGATAGCAAAGGCTGCTCTCCATGACTACCTAATCTATGTTGTTTATTAACTGTTATTTGTTTACTATTTTTAATATTCTTGTAAATTTTCATGTATTATGTCGGATCTTCCTCTTACTCTAATCCATTTTCAACATACAAAAAAATATAATAAAAAAAACCAGAGTCGGTCAAGGAAATGTTTGAAGATAGCTGAAAAGCTTTGTTCTGTCTAAAAACACAGTTGAAAGATCATTCTTCGTCTTTTTCACCTAGACATTTGCTTTTATTTTCTAATGTTTTCAGGCTATCAAGATAATTTTTTTCGGCCTCACTTAAAGTGTTTTGCTGATATTTTTTATATTCTGCGGTGGCTTTTTCTATAGCAGTTTCGTGACTTATTGAGCCTGCTCCCTGCAACAAGTTTTCACCTGTCATGGTCAATATTTTATCCAAGTGTTCTGCCCAGTCTTTCATGGTCATCATTTGTTCACGTTCGGCTTGTCGTTCTGCAAAATCGAGATATCCCGACACTATCTGGCCAAGAGCGCGAAGCTCTTTTTCGTCTAAATAATTTTTTGCGACTATCACATCTTTCAGGTATGGACGATTGCCGGGAAATGACATCAGCCCCATAAATTCTTTCTCAGCATCAGCCCGATTAAAAATAACTTCGGCGGCTGTTTGTCCGTGAACAGCATAATGGATTTTATTTTGCACTTTTTTGAAAAATTCAATAGAAACCTCAGTGTTGGGGTCATAGTCAAGACTTGTTGCATAAATATCCAGTACCTGACGATAAAATACTTTTTCGGATGCACGAATATCGCGAATCCGTTGTAATAATTCTTTCCAATAGCCGCCACCACCAAGGTTTTTAAGCCGTTCATCATCCATCGTAAAACCTTTGCGGATATACTCATTAAGCCTTTTTGTTGCCCAAATACGAAACTGCGTTCCCCGTAACGATTTTACCCGGTAACCCACAGAAATAATTACATCAAGATTATAGCAGTCAACCTCACGCTCCACTTCTCTGTTGCCTTCTTGACGAACTTGTCGGAATTTCCGATAGGTTCGATTTTGTTCCAATTCGTTTTCAGCAAATACATTTCCAATATGTTCGGCTATGGTGCTTCTTGCTTTACCAAAAAGCGATGCCATCTGCTCCTGTGAAAGCCACACTGTTTCTTCTTCAAAGAGGACATCGACCGATATTTTCTCGTCTTCAGTTTTAAATAAAATAAAAGAGGATTTATTGTTATTTTTCATTGCTGTTTCCTTCAATAATGGCGATTTCTTCTTCGGTTGGGTCGTATAACATTGTCCATTTTCATACCGCCAGCTGCTTCATTATTAAAAAGTGAGCAAAGCTCTTCATAAGGTTGTTAAACAAAAAAATATAATAAAAAAACCGGAGCCAGTCAAGGAAATGTTTGAAGATAGCTGAAAAGCTTTGTTCTGTCTAAAATTCTGACGAGGATTCAGCCAGCCCTGTTTTTCGTGACTTAAGCACTTCTCCCAACGCCTTCCACTCCACCGTCACGCCAGCCAGCAGTTTCTCCAAAAAATTCTGCTTATTCATTATCGCTATCGTTTTTCGTTATTCTTTTTTCACGGCTTTCAAGTGCCTTTATCTGCTTATCAAAATCAGATTCGTAAAGACGATCCTGCACAATGCGGTATTTTTCAAATTCACTTTCGGCGTGGGCTTTAGCGATTTCAGCGCTGACTTTACCTGCGTCTTGAAGAATTTCCCGATCGGTTGCTGCAATAAAACGGTTCAGCCGTTCTTCCCAGTCCGCCATTGTCATTGGCAGTTCTCTTTGCGCCATATCTTCGGCAATGTCCAAATAGGCATTGACCAGTCTTTGCAATTGGGCAATTTCATTGTCAGTCAGATAATTTTTTGCAATGCTGACATCAAATTTTTGAATTTTACCTGCGGGAGCGTCTTGCCATGAGGTTAAGCCCATGTGAACCTTTTCGGCATCGGCCCTAGTGTAAACAACTTCGGCTGCTGTTTGCCCGTGAATCGCCCAATGTAACTTGTTTTGTACTGTCGCAAAAAAGCGTTTGGTGGCTGCTGCTGTGACATCGTAATCTATAGAGGTTGCATAAATATCTGTAATCTTTTGATAAAACTTGCGCTCGCTTAGCCGTATTTCACGAATGCGCTGTAATTGTTCTTCAAAATATTTTTTGCCAAGAATCGTACCGTCATTTTTCAGCCGTTCATCATCCATGGCAAAGCCTTTAATGGTAAAAGACTCAAGAATAGTTGTTGCCCACTTGCGGAATTGAACAGCCCTTTCGGAGTTTACCTTATAGCCAACAGCAATGATTGCTGAAAGGTTGTAGTGTTTGGTGTCGTAATCCTTGCCGTCCTGAGCAGTTATTCGAAAATTTCGAATAACTGAATTTTCTTTCAGTTCGCTGTCTGAGAAAATCTTTTTAAGATGATAGTTTATAGTATTGGTTTCAACATCATACAGCGCGCTCATCATTTTCTGGCTGAGCCACACATTTTCATCAGCATAGACAGCTTCAACGCTGCATTGGCCGGTGGCGGCAATAAAGGTAAGATATTCTGCTGCTGATGAGCGAATCGTGGGTGCTGATATTTTCTTTTTATTCATACTTACAGCTCCTCGGTTTTAAATTCGCTACAGCTTTCATAGTAATGTTTAATTTGTTTTCTAATATCATAGGGCAAATCCTTCAATTTTCAGGTTGAGGATATATTTATCCAACATCCCGTCCACTCTAATCTATTTTCAATAGACAAAAAAATATAATAAGAAAACCAGAGCCGGTCAAGGAAATGTTTGAAGATAACTGAAAAGCTTTATTCTGCCTAAAATTATTTCAGTTTTAGCAGCATTCCCTGAAGTTCCCGCAGCGTATATATTCAGTTTCTATAACAAGCTTTTCTCTTTCAAAAAAAGAGCTTATTTTTCCACAATAAAAGTTACACTGCTCATGAGTTGTCTCGTTTTTTTTCAAGTGCTTTAAGAGCTTTATCAAAATCAGAGTCATACAATTGGTCATGCACAATACGGTACTTTTCAAATTCTGCTTCGGCATGGGCGTTGGCTATTTCTGCCGTTACCTTGCCGGCATTTGTTAGAATATCTTTTTCATTGAATTGCAAGAATGCGTCAAGTTTGCCAATCCAATCAGCCATGGTCATGAGTTTTTTATTTTTTGCCTGCAACTCGGCATAATCAAGATACATCGTCACAATACGGTTAAGGTTATCCATTTCATCTTCATTCAGATAATTTTTAGCAATTCCAACATCGGTTTTCCGGATTTGACCTTCCGGGGCATTTGATAATGTATTCTTTAAGCCTTTCTGTAGCCCATATCCTGAAATGGGTTGCCTTTGTAGAGTTGACTCTATAGCCTACCGAGATGATGGCGTCCAGATTGTAGAATTTAGTCGGATAATTTTTTCCGTCGGCGGCAGTATGTGCAATTTTTGCACATACTGAATCTTCCTGCAGTTCGCCGGTTTCAAAAATATTCTTTAGGTGCTTTGTTATAACACTCCTGTCCACACCAAATAACTGCGCTATTTTTTCTTGTGTAAGCCAGATATTTTCATTATGCAGGAATATTTCGACCTTTACCTTGCCATTTGGTGTGGTGTAGAGCAGGAACTCATTAAAAGTATCATTGCGAGCTATTTGATTTTTCTTTTTAATCATGGAGACCTCTGTAAAATGAATCGCATTGCGTATATCTTTTTCCTATAACTGCAACGGTCATAATTTGTTTAATTTCCGTCAAACTTCTCTTATTCTAAATCTATTTCCAATAGACAAAAAAATATAATAAAAAAACGAAAACTGGTCAAGCAAATGACTGATAATATTCATAAATTGGAAGCATTACACAGTTCAGAGAGAAAGCTACAAATTTTCTTAGTTCCTGCCAGTATTCAGACATTTGATTTCTCCTTAAAAATATCTTTCATAGTTATTGAATGATGAAAATATCCTGTGTTTTTGAGCGGCTCATCTTCGCCGTATAAACTTATCAGTGCTTTTTCAAGCGTGTAGCCTTTTGGAATTTTTAAAAGTGCGCATTTGCGTTCAACTTCGGGAATAATTTTTGTAGTAATTTCAGCATTGTAGTGTTTAATCTCGCAAAGAGTGATAACTTTGTCTGCCCGTTTGTATAAAAGATCGATCTGAAAAGCAGAATTGCCTTTTTCAAAATATGGCGCAGCTCTGAGAACTTCATCATTAAAACCCATAAGTTCTCCAAAAAGCTGAGCATTTTTAACACAAAACCGCTCAAAGGCAAAGCCAAGCCAGATGTCAAAACTGTCTCGGGTTATTGTTTCAAAAAGTTTCGAAGAGCCACTTTCACGGATTGCAGCAAGATTTGGTGCCATATATTTAAAGTAAAAAGAAAGGAATTCATCAGCAAGCGTAAATTTTTTCAGCTTTGTGCCACTTTCTTTGTCAAACGGAATAAATGAGCGGATAATTTCTGCATGTTCGAGGTTGTCAAGATAGAGTTTGAGCCCGCCGCCTGAAGCAATTTTAAGCTTCTCACTTATCTCAGCCATCGAAAAAATGCCGTCTTTTAAAAGAGTTGCAATCTGCTGGTAGGTTCTTGCCTCTTTGAACTGGCTGTAAAAAATTCTTTCTGGCTCATTAAGCATCAGTCCGTTTTTTGAAAAGCAGAGCTTCTCAATATTTTGACTAAAAGATTTTGAGAGATCAATCTCTTCGAGATATTTTGGAACAGTGCCAAAAATCATAATATATTTAAGAACTTCTTCAAAACTTCTCTTGTTTTTAAACATCAGAAAAGCTTCCGGCGGCGTTAAACCTTTCAGAAGAATTTCCTCGTTTACTCTGCCGTACAAAGCGTTTGATGCCAACACTTTTTTAACCATAAAAGAGGCAACTGAGCCGCACAAAATCAGCATAATATTTCGGTTTTTCCAGTGATTATCCCAAAAAAATTTGATGAGACTCACAAGCTTTTCCTGACCGGCAGCCATCCATTGCAGTTCATCAAAAAAGAATATCACCTTTTTTTTTGAACGGCGGACAACAATTTTTTCAGTAAGATAGCTGAAAACCTGAGTCCAGTCTGTAAAAACAATCTGTGGCAGAAAAGAATCGCTAAACTGTTTGGCAAGCTGCTCCTGAAAATGAATAATCTGAGACTGAGTATCAAGCTTTTCAACTGCTTCAAATGAATAAAAATCGCTCTTTTTTTCGCCAAAATTTTTAATAAGCGTGCTTTTGCCGATTCTTCTTCTTCCATAAATTACAACAAGCCTGCTTTCTGATAAATTATAATTTTTCTCAAGAATTACAGCCTCTTTTGATCTACCTATAAAATCCACAAAACACCTCTCTGTAAAATCCGCAAACAGGATAATCATAACTATCTTTGCGGATTAAGCAACAAAAACACAGATAATCCGCAAACAATGTTTACAGAACTATCTTTGCGGATTGTTAGAAACTTTTCAAGCGTCTAGCCTTTCTGAATTTTTAAAAGCGAGCATTTGCGTCACATTCTTGAACTCAACCCACATATTTCAGGGTTAATACAAAAACCCAAAAAGCCAGAGTGGAATTGTTCTGCCAAAACCTGTTTCAATATCATCTAGCGCAAGAAATGAATTTTCAGCATCTTTAATCTGCGAAAATGATTTGTTTTTTCCGCCAATCTCAAAAAGATATTTTCCGTTTACAAGAAAATCGCCTTTTTCTGGAATTGCAATATCAGCTTCTGCAGAAAGCTGACTTGCAAAAAAAGATTCTCTTTCAGCACCTTTTAAAAAAATGTCTATCCTACTTTACATTTTTGGTGTTTTTTTGTCAAAGCGACTTTGCAAATATTTTTTTGGTGCGCAAAAAAGCATTTTTTCAATGAGCTTTTATAACCAACGCTGTTGTTTTTGATTATTGGCGAGCCATGCCGACGACTGTGAATCAAAACCTGATTCCCGCGCCAGCAATATGATTTTCAACAAAAACATAGTTATCAGAGCCATCATCAATCCAGGGGTTGAAGAAGGTATATTCGAGAAAAATCGAGGTGTTACTGTTAATTGCAAACTCAAGGCCGCCTGTATATTTTAGAACAATGTCGCCGTGCCATGTTTTTTTAACAGGCTCAAAACCTTCTTCAATTTCTTCTTCGCCGCTATATTTTCTGCCATTAATCCACCAGAAACCATACTCAAAACCGGCATAAGGTGTCGCAGCTCCAAGTTTATGGCTTGCAATAAGTTTTAGCGGGAGATGTTTTATTGTTGCAGTATTGTCAATTGGATCAATCGCATATCCAAATCCGGCTGAAAAAGCTAATGCGCTGTTCCATTCATCTGGAAGAAAATTTACTTTTGCATCAGCTAGAGCTCCTTTTAAAAAAAAGAGTTTAACTCCTCCGTCAACCTGTTTATGAAGACCAAAGCGGAGGTCAAGCTCTGAAGGTGTTGAAACTATCACCTCCGATTCTCTCGCCTCGTTTGAGATAACCATTTGCCCGATTGTAACCTTAACCTCGCCTTTTTTTACAGTTTTAGCACTCTGCATAAGTCCATGTCCGCAACCTGAAAGAACTATTATCAAAAAAACAAGTGCAATTATTCTCATCAGAACTTCTCCACTGCTTTAACAATTTCATCAACAGAGTCGTATTTATTACAGATTCCGCGGAATTCATCACGGTTTAACGGAGGCGCATCAAGCGGTCTTCTTATCTCTGAGGAAACCTCGCTCATAATATAGTATTCGTGCGGAATAATTGACTCTATCTCGCAATAGTCAGAGGAAACAACCTCTGGCTCAAATCCTTTATAAAACTCAGCTTTTAGCTTGTAGGCTTTTGCCCCTAAAACAGCCCAGTAAACAATCTCTTCTGTGTTGTAATCAATCTGAACAGGTACTATTACTCTAAAATCTTTAAGCATATCAGCATCATTTCTCCAGACACCGAGCCACTCCAATGCTTTTTCTCTTGAATCTTTTTCAGCAAATTCGGCAAGTTCATCCTGAAGAAGTTGCGGCTTTGAGCCAAGAGAATCGCTTGTCAGGGAATAGAGTCCGTAAAGAAGTCTGATTTTTCCGAGAAGCTCTTCTTTTATTGAAATCTCAGAGAAGAGTCCATCTTCGTTAAGTCTCTTTGCAGAGCCCATAAAATCACTGCCTAAAACAGCATCAAGATATGTTGAAAGAAATCTGTAAGCTCTTGCAGTTCTTAAATAAAATGTTGGAAATGGCTCTGCCTTAAGTAGCGGATAGAGGTCTATTGTTCTTGATGAAACACCGCTGCTCTTTGACGAACTCATTCCAAGCTGTTTTGCATGAGTTTCACGGTTTTGGATCATTATGGTTTTAAATGTTTCGACAAGTTTTTCTTTGTAGGCTTTTGTAAGGAATATGTGATCTTTTTCTTCAGCTTTTTCGGGCAGAAGAAGAATTTCAAGAGCGTATGATTGATAATCGTACCAGCCGGAATTTTTGTCTGGAGCAAGGTTTAGAGAGCCATCTTTTATTGCTGCGATAAGAAAATCAAGATAGTTCAGATTTTTTGTTTCTGTCGGTGTGCCGCAAAATGCTTCCTCAAAAAACTGGGACTCTTTGCTGTTGCTCGGCGGAAAAAGAGCAATCCTGTGCGGACAGAGCGATTTATCAAAATCACCCATAAAAAGCTCAGTTATTCCGGCAACTTTATCTAAATCAGATGCTGTTTTAACATAGCTCTCAAGCGCACTTACAGGAATGCCGGAAAATGGGTTTGTAAGTCCGGCATAAAGAGAAAGATATTTTTCATATCTGGTTTTAAGCGATTCATCATTTTTGATAGCAAGAAAAATTGCGGCAGCTTTCCCGATCTCTTGTTCGGTAAAAGGATATGCGTCACGCTCAAGTGTGTTATTCTGGAGAAATCTATCCTGTGAAAATATTGAGGAAAGCTCTTTATTCCAAGAGTAAAAACCAATTGGCTTTGCAAATAGTGCCACAAAGTTCGATTTTTTTAATAGAGCCGCATCAAGAATATCTGCGGGCGCAGAAAGTGTTTCACCGCTTATTAAAATTGCAGCAGCAATCTCGGAAGCACCATCTTTGACAAATGCTTTTCCGTTTTCCGGTGCAGAGTCAACAAGCTTTAAAAGTGCGGCGAAAAGCTCTTGCAGGAAAAGCTTTTTTGAAGGGAAAACAGTATTATTATCGACAGTTAAGCCGTTTTGAACCCCAAGCTCGATTGAAGCATAAAGCCCGTCATTAAAAGGTTTTAGAGAACCATTCACAGTTTCAAGTGACGGAATCAGTGTTCGTTCACTGTTCTGGCGATTTTCAAGGTCTGAAATAATATCAAAACGGTTTTTAAAAACCTTATCCTTAAGCTCTTCGTCGCTACCTTCAAACGGAAGAATATCAAGTTTTGTGATAGATTTACTTTTGTTGAGCATTACAACACAATCCTCAAAACTCTCGGCAACAACTCTTGAAGCATCATATTCCGGGTGTTTATCTTCAATTTTATCATCCTCAATAGTCTCTTTTTTCTCCTTTTTTTCTTTTTCTGTAACCTGTTCTTCAAGCCCCATCACATCGAGAAGTCCCCAGCCATCCATGCATGAAGTAATTAAAAACAGAGCAGATAAGAATAATAACCAGATAAGTTTTTTTCTCATAAAATCCTCCAATTAACAAAAATAAAAATCACAGCATAGACATGAGTATTCCAATAAAAGTTTTTATTAAGTATCACAAAAAGAGTGTTTTTATTAATTTTTTTTTAAAAACAGATCAATTATCGGCGCAAATTGCTTTTTTTGTCTCAATTGTTACAATCATCCCTGTTTTAGGAATTGTATAAACTGGTTATTATGGCAAATCAATCTCAATCACTTTTAGCAGGCGCGATTCTCGCCAAAAGGTATATAATTGAAAAAATTTTAGGCTCCGGCGGATTCGGCATAACTTATCAGGGTTTTGACCCAAGTTTAAAGGTTCGTGTTGCAATAAAAGAGTATTTTCCAAGACATATAGCTGCAAGAGAAAACGATGGCAAAAGCATTGCTCCTTTCAGCGATGAATCTATAAAAGAATACAACAAAGGAATCTCCTCTTTTCTTGATGAAGCAAGAATTGTGGCACAGTTTGACCATCCAAACATTGTTGCAGTAAAAGATTATTTTGAAGAAAACAATACTGCTTACATGGTTATGACTTACATTGAAGGGATTCCTCTCAACAAAATGGTGGAGCAGCGCGGCGGAAAGATTGATTTTGAGACCACTTTAAATATTGTTCTTCCAGTTTTTGATGCACTTAAACAAATCCACGCATCGGGTTTGATTCATCGCGATGTAAGCCCCGACAATATTTATTTCACAAAAGAAGGCGTTGTCAAACTACTTGATTTTGGTGCTGCAAGATTTTTGTCGGGCGAAGAAGAGCAGAACATGACGCTGATGCTCAAAGAGGGCTATGCTCCGCTTGAACAGTACAGCAGAAACGGAAATCAGGGAGAATGGACAGATATTTATGCTTTTGCAGCAACAATTTATAAAATTCTGACCGGAATAATGCCGCCATCGTCGCTTGACAGAATGCACGGAGTAAAGCTTATAACACCTTCTAAATATTTGGATTTACCGGCATCAGCAGAGAAGGCTCTTGTCAAAGCCATGAGTCTTAGAATAGAGGAGAGGTTTAAAACTATCAGTGAATTTCGAGCCTCATTTGGCACGGGCAACAAAAACAAATCAACGAAAAAAGAGGTGCCGAAAAAATTAATTGTTGCACTTCCAATATTATTGGTTGCAGGTCTGATTTTTTTCCTGATAAATATAAAAGCTGAAAAATCACCTTCTCAAAAACCAAAAACTACCAATTTTTCTCAAACAGAGAAGATAGCTCTGACTGCTGCTGATAAGAAAAAAGATATCGTAAAGATTGATGATTCTCCAAAAACAGCTCTCTTTTTGCCGGGGAAAACTCATATCTCTGAAGCTGAGCCTAAAAAAATTGAGGAAAAAAGAGAGAATAGAAAAGATTTTGCCAAACTATTCAAAAAAGCACTTGCTCTTGTAAAAGAAAACAAAGTTAAAGAGGGAGAGGAAATTCTTATCCAAACCTGCGAATCTGATTATGGCGCATCGTGTTATCAGCTCGGAGTTTTGCAGAAAAGTATTCTCTATTTTGAAAAAGCAAAATCTGTTTATTTGAAAGAGTGCAAGAACAACAACCCTGAATCATGCCTGAATCTTGGAACAATGATAGGGCGAGGCGAAGGAAATGAGAAAAACGAGAAGAAAGCTGTTGAATTTATTGAGAAATCGTGTGAAATGAATCTTTCTTACGGCTGTTATGCACTGGCTCAGATATTTGAAAACGGCATGGGCGTTACTCAAGACCATGAAAAAGCTGATGATTTCTACAAAAAAGCCTGCCTGCTGGGATTGAAGGCTGCCTGCGGCAGATAAGCTTCAGCGCAAGAGACAATATGCCAGACAGCCTGAATCGAACGGTTCAGGTCTAAATGTTTTCCAAAAAATTGCTTTTTTCACACCAAAAATGTAGAGTAATTACCGCATCTTTTACTTGGAGTTTGATATGAAAAAATACTGTATTTTATTAGCTTCTCTTGTTATTATTGCAGGATGTTCATGGTTTGCAAAAGAGCCGGACACATCAAAGGCAGATGCTGTCGGCAGCTCTGCACCTCGAGATACCGGGCCTACGGCCAAAGGGGGAAATCTCAACTTCAATACGGACGAATATACGATTGTGGAACTAGACACAAATGGCGATAAGAAAACAGATGTTTTCAATATTTTCAAAAAAATTAAAAATGCAAAAGGCGAAAAAGCTGAACAGATGTTCCTGAAAAAAATGGATCTTATCCGTGACGAAAAGATAGATGTTTACCGTTTTTATGATGAGAAAGGCTCTATCTCAAAGGAAGAGCTTGACCTTGATTTTGATGGTAAAATTGATGAAGCAGATTACTACCAAAATGGGATAGTTGTCCGCAAAGAAATAGATCATCACTTTGATGAAAAAACTGATATCTGGAAATTTTACGACGAGAAAGGAATTCTTGTAAAACTTGAGGAAGATCAGGATGGCGATGGCAATGTTGATTACTGGGAATTTTACAATCAGGCAGTAATAACAAGGGTTGAAAAAGACACTGATAAGGATGCAAGGCAGATATTTACAAGAGATCAGGCGAGCTTGCATTTACGCCTATTGCTAAGAATGAGGCGTTTAAAACAGAGCCTCAACCAGAGAAAATAGTTGAAAAAACTGAGTCGATCCCAGACAGCAACACGCCTGTTGCCAAGTCCGACGCTGAAGAGCCATCTTCCGATGATGATGCTATTAATCCAAGCGATTCTAAGGAGTTGTCTGATTCTGATGCTTTGTCAAAAGAGCCTTTAGATGATTCTGATGTAGTGGTTGCTGTGGCAAAAAAAGAAGAGACTAAAAAACCTGATACAAAAGAAGAAAAGAAAGAAAATCAAAAAGATAAAAAAGAAAAATCAGAGAAACAAACTGCTCCAGCCGCTAAGTAGTTGTTTTTGCTATGTATCTAACTGAACTAGAGTTCGTTGTCGAATTCCTGAACCAAAATACTAAAGGTGCAATAATTAAGAATGTTTACCGCTCTAATGGCGGAACTCTTTTTAAGTTGTTTGGCGGCAGTTGCGATGCTATCTATTTTAATCTACCAAAAAAAGTCATGTTTCCTGTGGCTGATGATGATGTTTTTAAGAAGGAAAACATCACAAATCTTGAGGAGAGTCTCAGGAAGTATCTCAAAAATCAGAGGATTCAATCTATTTCTCTATTGTCTGGTTTTGGCAAAACTGTTTTGATTGAATTTCCTATATTTTCAATAATTATAC
>CAZISX010000105.1:6856-12846 GCA_964542005.1 uncultured Spirochaetales bacterium | reverse complement strand
TTTTATCAACATAAACACAGTTCCGTTCGCGTAACTCTTTAAAATCCTGTATTCCGATGGGCAGCATTTTTAGCATTTTCAGCTCCTAAAAAAAATCGGCAGATTATATCAGACAAATTTCTGAATGTCAAAACCGACCACGATTCACAGGATTGTAGAGTGATTTCCGCGCCCTGTATTGGATTTTTTGATTTGTAGGGGTTTTCGGCGGAAAACCCGTTTTCAGGATTTACACCAATCACAATTCTCTAAAAATTTTTTAGACCGCCTTCGGCGGAACCAATGTGCTTTTCCAAGAAAAGCACTAAATAATCAAATAAATTTCAATGGTCTGGGCGCGCACACCGGACAGCGTAGTTGTGAATCTTGTAGTAGGCGTTTATATGCCCGAAGCCGAAGGCCACACGCCACGCGTTACTGGACTTACCTGACGGCTCCGAGGACGACCACAATGTAGTATCTTTGTTATCACCCAATGCTGAATATGAAGCTGCACTGCCATCACAATAACAATCTTCACTCCAACAATCATTGTAGGAAAGGCATTCCGGATCTGACACCTTGCACGCTCCGCCTGCGGTACTTCCAGGACAATTAATAATAAGTGTCCTCAGTTCATTTATTGTCGGCAATCTTCCGCCCATATTTAAACAATAGGTAATTGCCTCTTCCCAAGTCATTCCTTCTGCTGATTTATCTGACCAGCAAATACTATCATGTTCATTCGGAAAATTTCCGCTGCAAGCTTCGTTAGAGCCTAAAGTAGATTCTTTATCATCCCCGCAGGAAATCATTACCGCCATAATTCCTGCCAGAATTGTAAGTAAAACGCTTTTTTTCATTCTTTTTTTCTCCTAAATTATTGTTACATTCCCATCTTCTTCAACAAATCCACTCTCTTCCGCAGTGCGACCTGTGCCACAGCCTTTAAATCCTTTAATTGTTTGAAATTACATGCTGAAGTTATGTTTGTCAAATATTTGTGTGGTTTTTTAGAAAAAGAAGTTATCAATCTGGTTTCAGAGAAAGAAGATTCTCTTTATCTCAACCTGTCAATAAATTTTACCAGCTTTTGATAGTAGAATCAGCGGGACGCGTTTCTTACCTGTACTCGCAAAGATAAGCTGTATCAACTTTAACCTGAAGCTGGAATTTTGAATCTTTTTCAACTATAAAAGTTGTGCCTGGTCCAAAATCTTTCCACTCTGTTGCGTTTGGAAGTTTTACTGTGAGAAGTCCTGAAACAACTGTCATGTATTCAACTGATGATGTGCCGAATTCGTATTCACCAGGTGCCATTACGCCAACTGTTGCCGGGCCGTTTCCAGGGTTGAATGCGAGTGATGCTACTTTTCCTTCAAAATAATTATTAACTTTAAACATTTTATCCTCCGCTCATTAGGTGGATTACTTTGACTTCGGCGTTTTCTGGCACCAAAGTCAAAGGCCAATCCTCTTTTTTAATTATTTTCCCGTTCACATGAATAACCAGCAATTTAAATGTGTAATTCATAACTTTTAGAATGCCTGTTACTGTCATGCCTTCAGTCCATTCAATTACATTGCTGTTTACTGTGATTGTTTTCATTATGCATCCTGTAATGGTTTAACAACTTCAATAACTTCCGGTAAATCCATGCCGATGTTTTTGAGATGTTCGATTGTCGGAACACCGTTTTTTGTCCAGCCGCGGCGTTTGTAAACAGCGTCAAGAAGCTGTTCGTAGCGGTTTTCACGGAATGTTCTTAATACTGCCATCTTCTCTTCTGTTGATTTTCCTGCAGGATCAAAATTCACAAGTTCTTTAAGCTGTTTGTCATATCTTTCTGCTCTGCTTTCGTATTCTTCCTTTGTAACAGGGCCGCAAGCTCTGTATGGCTGCGCATCATGTTTGCGGAGTCCGTAACCGCGGCGAATATTGAATATTCTCTGGAAGTTATAAACTCTTTCAGACTGTCTGATAAGCTCTTTTTTATCAATGTTCATCCCTGTTACGCCGTTGTAAACTGCGATATAGTTTTCAACATGCTCAGGAACTTTTGCAGGTTCTGCTGTTTCGCGGTTATTTTCAGGTTCAATATCGTTCCACGGAAGTTTGCAAAGTCCCTGAAGTCCAAACCATGTTCTGAACATCGGGAAGTAGTGGAGTGCTTCTGCTTTATCTTCAAAAGTAGGGATTAAATTGTTTACCATATCCATGAAAATAAGCCATGCTTCGTCATGCTGAGGGCCTTTGTTTGTCATCGCATATCCGCCCTGCTGAGCAAGTGATTCTTTTGAGATATACATTGAATATTCAAGACCTTTGTTTTCCATGCCGATATCCTGGAGAAATTTCGCATCGCCCCAGCCATTTTCAACAAACATTTTTTTCATGTGACGAACGCCCTGTCCAGCGATTTTGCCGAATCCTTCGCCTCTTGCCATCTGGTGGATAAGCTCCATCGCGGCATCTTTGTTGCCAAAATTAAGCTCTAAGCCGCCTGTTCTTTCTTTGTTTAAAATACCGTTTTCGTAGCATTCCATAACAAAAGCTGTGATTGTTCCTGTTGTAATTGTGCAGATTCCGTAGGTATCACAGTAGAAATTTGCTTCAATAATATGGTCTGCATCAAAAATTCCACAGCAAGAACCAACGCCTGCAGCTGTTTCATATTCCGGGCCGTCAACAATAACTTTCTGGCCTTTGTACGGGCCTGTTTTAAGCTCAAAACCGTCAACAGCTTTTGCGCAGGAGAGTGAACAGCCGAACCAGCAGCCTTCAAGATCTTTCCACTTCTGTGTGAATTTTGACTTGAAAACTTCTGAGTGAATGTTTGCTATCTGATTTTTGTCGCCGCCGAATTTGAAGTTATTTGTTGGCAACAAATCGTAATCATTCATAATTTCCATAAGATGCGCAGTGCCTTTTGTTCTCATTTCGCACTGTGTATCATCAAATTTTTTGATTTCTTTTGTAAGGTTTTGACCTTTTTCCATGATTTTAGCCAGGTCTGCAACATTGTTGAGGTTGCCTTTTACACCTGTTGAGATTGCAACAAGAGCTTTGATTTTTTTGTTGCGGAAAACAGTTCCGATACCGCCGCGGCCAGCCTGTTTAAGTCTGCAGAGTTTTCTTCGCGGATCGTAAAAACTGAAATTAAGCATACCGATTAAGGAGTTGTCTGCCGCTGTTCCGGCTGAAACGACCGCAACATTTATTTTATCTTTTTCGTCATTGGCATACATTTCTGTAAGCTGCTCAGCCAGAATATGGCTGTCAATCGCCTCAGCTGGAGCCTCTTCAATTGTGATTTTGTTTGTTCTGCCATCAATCACTATTATAACATCTTTTTCAGCTTTGCCCTGAATCTCGATTGCGTCAAAACCGCTGAATTTCATGTAAGGTCCGAAATATCCGCCAACATTGGAATCCATAATAGAATCGGTCTGCGGAGAGATTGAAACAACGAGTGATTTACCTGCGCCTGAATACTGTGTAATTCCTGCGATTGGTCCGGGGCTGATAACTATTTCGTTAGCCGGGTCATCCCATTTTGTGTCAGGTTTTGTCCCGTCCCAGAGAAGTTTGAGACCAAAACCTTTTCCGCCTACAAACTTATCTTTCATAAGCTGGCTTACAGGTTTTTCCGCAATTGTGTTGTCTGAAAGATTAACAAAAAGAGTACGGTTATTGTAGCCGCGCATAATTTCGCCAGCCTTATAGCTCCACTCTTTAATCAGTTTGTGCTTTGATTTAAGATCTGCAATGTTCATAATGCCTCCTATTTATTGGTAAAAAACGCTAACATTACCGCTCATTTTCCAAATACGGGAGGCTGAGTCTTTTCAGACGCAACCCATTGGTTTTTTTCCATAGCTAAAGCGTTAGGAAGAAAAACTAGAGAGCCGGAATAATATAATATAGGCGGTGGAAATTGTAAATAAATTTATACCAGAATTGTTCAATTCAAGTCTAAATCAAAAATCTTTTTTCAACCTCTTAATCAAGAATCGAACGATTCAGATAAGAATCAAACGGATAGGTTTTAACAACAAGATTTTTCTCTTTAAGATAATTTTCTCAAAATTTCCTCGAAAATTGACTTTCATCTGCTGAAATGTTACTTTAGTTGTCGGCACAATAAATAAGGCGTTACGGATGACTGTTACGGCAGAAAAAGACATATACCTCAATCAAGTTCTTGGCGGTAGATACCGCATTATTGAGCGGATTGGTCAAGGCGGTATGGGGGATGTTTATCTTGCCGAGCATGAAATTCTCAAAAAAAAGGTTGCGATAAAGATTCTTCACCTTGAACAGAGCGTCCGGAAAGATGCTATGGAAAGATTTCGGCGCGAAGCTGTCGCAGCATCAAATATTGGTCAGGATAATATTGTTGATGTTACCGATTTCGGCTATACCGAGGCTGGTAACGCTTATTTTGTTATGGAATATATTGATGGTGTCTCTCTTGCAGATGTAATAAGAGATGAGGCTCCGCTACCGCTTTACTATGTTATTGCGGTTGCTTCCCAGATATGTCTTGCTCTTTACAGTGCCCACAACAAAGGCATTGTTCACCGTGATTTGAAGCCTGAAAATATTATTATTACAAAAAAAGAAAACATCCATCCTTTTGTCAAAATCCTTGATTTTGGTATTAGTAAATTTATAAAACCCGACAATGAAGCAGATGAAAAACCTCTTACAAAAGCTGGTGCTATTTTCGGTACGCCCGAATATATGTCGCCAGAACAGGCTGGAGGAAGGGAAATAACAACAAAATCAGACACTTATTCTGTTGGCGTTTTGATGTATGAACTGCTTACCGGCAGGCTTCCTTTTAATGACGATAATTACATGAAGGTTTTGCACGCTCATCAATATGAGATTCCACCCTTTCCTTCGTCTCTGCAAGAAGATATTCCGGCTGATATGGATATGATTATTCTTAAGTGTCTTGAAAAAAATCCAGAAAACCGTTTTGACTCAATGATTGAATTATTTTCAATGCTTAGGCGGGTTTACAAGGTTAATAATCTCGACAGATTTATTAATTTGAGCGTTATTTTTGATTCTACAACCGTAAAAAGGACTACGGTTCAGTTCCAGAATGATTTTTCAGATTCTGAAGTGCTTAAGATTTTAAACAAAGGTGCAGCCGCAAATGCGGAGGAAAAAAAGAAAAAATCTGATAAATACAGCGATGAAAAGAAAAACAGCAGTCCGGTTTTTCTTTTGTTGTTGATTTCTCTTCTTTCTTTGGCTGTTTCTGCTTATTTCGTTTTTTTCTATAAAACAGACGGCGTTGTTCAAAAAGAAATCAGGTACATTGAAAAAGAGGTTCCTTTACCAGATGCAGATGCTTTGAAAGATTCTTCAAAAACAGATAAAAAAGAGGTTAAAGAGACTAAAAAAAAGAACAATTCTCAAGCCGCAAAGAAGAAAAAAACAAATGGCGCAGCTGAAAAAGAGAGTGTAAAAGTTTCTTTTAGCTCTACAACTGAGGGGGTAAGGGTTTTTGAGAAAGAAACTAACAAATTTATCTGTGAAACACCGTGTGAAGCCAAATTTAACCGCGAAGAATCGGGCGTTATGGTGCTTGGATTTAAAAAACCGGGTTACAGAATTGACTCAATGATAATTAGATTAGACCGTGATACCAGAGTGAATGTTGAACTGAATACAACTAAGTAGGGAGTTTGCTATGACAAAGAAAATTTTTGTTCTTGACACCAATGTTTTGCTTTCTGATCCTAAAGCGATTTTTTCATTTCAGGATAACGATATTGTTATTCCTATTGTTGTAATTGAAGAGCTTGATAATTTTAAAAAAGACATGAGTCAAATCGGACTTGCTGCAAGAGCTTTTTCCCGTTATATCGACAGCATTAGACGGCGCGGAAGTTTAATCGAAGGTGTTACCTTAAAAGAGGGCGGCACAATCAGCATCAAAATGCAGGGCGAAGTTGATCTCGGATTCAAAATCAAAGGTTCAGAAATGGAC
>CAZISX010000105.1:0-6846 GCA_964542005.1 uncultured Spirochaetales bacterium | reverse complement strand
TATGGTTGTGAAAAGAGAAAATCCTGAAATTCCTGTTGTTCTTGTTACAAAAGATATAAATATGAGAATCAAGGCTGACGCGCTTGGTATTCTGGCTGAAACCTACACCACAGAAACAATAAACTACACAAAACTTCCAAAAGGTTTTGTTTCTCTTGATGTTCCAGGCGATTTTATTGACAAAATCTTTTCAAACAAAAGAATTCCAATGACAGAGCTGTCTGAAGAAATGAGAAAAGATCGTTATTCCAATGAATTCCTTATACTTAAAGATGAATCAGATGAACAGCATACCGCTATTGTTAAATATGATCCTTTTGAAAACGCACTTGTTCCAATGAAGCAGTACAAAGATGTTTGGGGATTAAGAGCCAGAAATGTTGGCCAGAAACTTGCGCTTGATCTTCTTATGGATGACAGAGTTAAGCTTGTCTCTTTAATCGGTATTGCGGGAACCGGAAAAACACTTCTTGCAATTGCAGCCGGACTTCATAAATGTTTTGAAGAAGGAAAATATACAAGAATGCTTGTTTCAAGACCAATCTATCCTATGGGCAAAGATCTTGGCTATCTTCCTGGAACTATTCAGGAAAAGCTTAAACCTTGGATGCAGCCGATTTTGGACAATCTGGAATACCTTTTCACAGGTTATCAGTCAGCAAATTTTCAGAAATCAAACGATCTTTTTCAGTCTGGAATGCTTGAAGTTGAAGCTTTGACATATATTAGAGGTAGAAGTATTCCTGAACAATTTCTTATAGTTGATGAAGCTCAGAACCTTACTCCGCACGAAATGAAAACAATTGTCAGCCGTGCAGGAGAAGGAACAAAAATAGTTCTTACCGGAGATCCTTTCCAGATAGATAACCCTTACATGAATGAATCAAGTAACGGCCTTTCTTATATTGTTGACAGATTTAAAAATTTTGAGCTTGCCGGACATATTATTCTTGAAAAAGGAGAAAGATCCGCACTCGCAAACGCAGCAGCAGAGCTTCTCTAAATGAAATTTGCCTTTATTTCTGATGTTCATGGCAATCTGCCAGCTCTTGAGGCTGTTCTGAAGGAAATAAGGCAAAGTTCTATTGATGAGATTATTTTTCTGGGCGATGCGGTAGGTTATGGCCCGTGGCCAAAAGAATGTGTTCAGCTTCTTATGCAAAATGCCACCATTTCAGTTCTTGGTAATCACGATGCCGGCGTTGTCGGACTTACAGATATTTCCGCTTATTATGATGCTGTAAGATATGTTTTGGAGTGGACTCGCGATCAGCTTGGTTCCGCGGAAAGAGAGTGGCTTACCTCTCTTTCACATATTTCAGTAAATAACGATGCCGGCTGGCTGATTTCACATGGAAGCCCGCGAAAGCCAATGGAGTTTGAGTATCTTCTTGATTTTGGAAAACTGAAAAAACTTTACGAAGTGAGAAGCTATCTTCAGCATATAAATTTCAGCGGACACAGCCATCTTCTCCAGCTTTTTGTTATGACAGATAATGGCGGAGTTGTTGAAATAGACATGAGCTCAAACGAAGCAGAAGCAGATATTCCATATCAGATGATTTGTGTTGGCGGCTCTGTCGGTCAGCCAAGAGATGGAGACCGAAGGGCTGGGTTTGTTATTTTTGACTCAGAAACAAAGCATCTGAAATTTCGCAGGGTTGAATATGATTTTAATCTGACGGTTGATAAAATAAAAACATCGAGACTGCCAAGAAGTTTTGCAGACAGACTTTTGACGGGGTATTAATGTTTTATAAAATATTCACAAATTCGGAGCCTTACGGAAAAATCCTTGAAATGCAGGAAAATTTTAGAAATCAGGTTCTTAACAACGAGCTTGAAAATGGAATTATCATGTTTCTTTCCCACACTCCGGTCTACACACTTGGAATCAGAGGGAAACGGGAAAACATTCTTGTCAGCGACACATTTCTGGAAAAAGAAAAAATAGAAATATTTAACATCAGACGGGGCGGCGATGTTACCTATCACGGCCCCGGACAGCTTGTTATATATCCGATTTTAAATATCAAAAAACTTGGTTTTGTATCAATCAAAGAGTTTGTAATTTGGTGGGGCGAGCTTATCTCCACAATTTTACAGGAAAATTATGGCATAAAAGAGGCTCGCTGGGATGATGAACGGACAGGAATCTGGATTAAAAACAACAAAATCATGGCGACAGGACTTCACTTCAAACATTTTGTTCCAATCCACGGATTTGCCCTCAACATTAATCCTAATCCGCTCCATTTTGCAGGAATTATTCCTTGCGGCATAACAGACGGCGGAGTAACCTCAATAAAAAAAGAGAGTGGGCTTGAGCCGTTAATATCGGAAATCTCTGAAATTATTATAAAAAAAGTAAGAAGCACTCTTAATAAAGAGATAAAGGAGTATATTGGATGAAAGTTTTTTCCCTGATTTTATTGTTTTCTATCCTTTTTATCGGTTGTGCATCAACTGAAGAAAAAAAAGACGAAACACCGGTAATTAGAGCAACTCAGAATGATTACACTGAATCTGCCGCAAAGTATATGCCGCTTGCTGTCGGAAACAAATGGCTTTATGCAGTAGATTATATTGGAAACAAAGGTGAGATGGAGATAGCTGTTACAGGTGAAAAAGATGGTTTTTATACAGACAATCACGGCGGCGCGCTTAAGGTTGATAAAAGGGGAATCCGCGATAAAGAACGGTATCTTCTGATGTTTCCTCTTAATGAAAATCGTGAATGGTCTTCAATACTTGGCATCGGCAGAAAAGAGGTGCGAAAAATTGTAAACATAGATCAGGATGTCACAACGCCAGCCGGAAAATTTGAAGGAACAATTGTTGTCGAGACAGAATCAGAGCCAGAAAAGGGTCTGGTTTTAAAGAGTTTAACCTACTTCGCAGTCAATGTCGGAATTGTCAAAATTGAAACAATGCTTCTTGATTCATCAAAAGGAACTCTAAGTCCTCAGACAACGACAGAACTAAAATCATTCACTAAAATCAAATAGTTATGTTGATAATAGTTCTAGGCCCAACCGCATCTGGGAAAACCGATTTTGCTATAAAACTTGCAGAAAAAAGAGACTCTGAAATAATCTGCGCAGACTCTGTTTCTATTTACCGTGAGCTTATTGTCGGCTCTGCTGCTCCGACAGACGAGGAAAAGAGTAGGGTATCTCACCATCTGACCGGAATTCTTGATTTGTCAGAAGATACCAACGCAAACCAGTTTATGGATCTCGCGAAAAAAACATACACCGAAATCTTGTCCAGAGGCAAAGATGCGGTCATGGTTGGCGGCACAAATTTTTATGTAGCCTCTTTTTTAAAAGGATTTTCGCCAATTCCCGATATTGATGAGTCTTTTAAAAAAGAGATTCGCGAAAGATTTGAGAATTTTTCTACAGAAGAGCTTTTTGAATCTTTGCAAAAAATAGATTCAAAATGGGCAGATTCCATCTCTTCCTCAAATGACAGACAGCGAATAATTCGCGGACTGGAGATTTTTGAAGTGACTGGCAAGCCTATTTCCTACTTCAATGAATTGCCGAGAATCAATGGATTTTCAGGCAGTTACATAAAAATAGCACTTGATTGGGACAGAGCTGTTTTGTATGAAAGAGTTAATAAGCGAACAGAAATCATGCTTCGGGGCGGACTTATTGAAGAGACTGAAAATATTATGAAAAAAGGGTATTCGCCTGAAAACTGCAAAGCACTCCGCTCAATTGGTTATCTTGAGACATTTCAATATCTTAGAGGCGAAATCAAAGGCAAAAAAGAGCTTTACGACTTAATCGCACAACATACAAGAAACCTGGCAAAAAGACAGCTGACTTGGCTTAGACCAGACCCTGAAATACGATGGATAAAACCTGAAACAACTCCGGAACAACTATTAAAAATAATTGAGGAGCAAAGCAGATGAACAAAGTGCCGCTAATGAATCTTGCTGACTATCTTCCCGAAATTAAAGAAGAAATTATGCAGAAAATTGAAGAGATAATAGATTCATCTTCATTTATCGGCGGAACTGAGTGCGAGCTTTTTGAAAAAGATTTTGCCCGTTATGCTGCCATAAATTTTGCCGCAGGCTGTTCAAACGGAACAGATGCTATTATTGTCGCTCTTTTAGCTCTTGGAATAAAGCCTGGCGATGTTGTAATCACTGTTCCAAACACATTTATCGCCACAGCAGAAGCAGTAACAGCAATCGGTGCCAGAGTGATTTTTTGTGATGTTGATCCGACAACTGGCAACATGTCACCGGCAAAACTACTTGAAACAATTGAAAAAAACAGAGATAAGCCGCTAAAAGCAGTGATTCCAGTCCATCTTTACGGTTTATTGGCTGATATGCCTGCAATAAAAGAGATTTGCGACCGCTACTCTCTTAAAATTATTGAGGATTGTGCCCAATCACACGGTGCTGAAATTAAGGGGAGAAGAGCTGGATTCTGGGGCGATATTGTTACCTATTCTTTTTATCCCGGCAAAAATCTCGGAGCTTTTGGCGATGCTGGCGCAATAGGGTGTAATAATTTTGAATTGTTCAGCAAAATCAAGTCGTTAATGAATCATGGAAGAACAACAGAAAAGTATGTTCACCAGATAACAGGTTTTAACAAAAGACTTGATTCAATTCAGGCAGCAATTCTGCGAATTAAGCTTAAATATATTGAAAAATGGACAGAAGAAAGAATCGAAAAAGCATTGATTTACAACAGAAAACTTATGGGAGCTAATCTTGAAACCCCAATAGTTCCAGATTGTTACAGGCATGTTTACTATGTTTACCAGATAGTTGTAGAGAAAAGAGATGAACTTGCGGAAAAGCTTAAAAAAAACAGCATTGAAACAGGAATTTATTATCCGCTTCCTCTTCATCTTCAGCCAGCTTTTAAAAATATAGGATATAAAAAAGGGGATTTTCCAGTTTCTGAAGAGCTCTCAGAGAAAATTCTAGCTCTTCCATTGTGGCCTCAAATGCCTGAAAAAACAATAGATTTTGTCTGCGGATTAATTAAGGAGTCATTATGAAAAAAATTATTTTGATATTAATCCTTTTTTCCGCTTTTGCGGTTTTTGGCGAAGATGTGAGAAAAGGTGTTTTAACAGTCACAATCAAAAATCTCAGAAGCGATGGCGGCACAGTCAGGGTTACTCTTTTTAACAGCAAAGATGGCTATCCGTCAAAAGTTGAGAAAGCTTTAACAAAGGTTTTTCTCAAAATTTCAAACAAAACCGCGACAGCTCAATTCAAGGATTTGCCTTTTGGAACCTATGCAATCGGCGTTTTTCATGATGAAAACGGAAACGGCAAAGTTGATACAAATTTTATCGGAATGCCAACTGAAGGATTTGGCGCATCAAACGATGCAAAAGGAAGTTTTGGCCCGCCAAGTTTTCAGGATGCCTCATTTAAAATGGAGTGGATTAAGAAAACTCTGGTTATAAATGCGGTTTATCCGTGATTTTCAAATGTTATTCAAATTTTTATGCCGAAGAAATTTTCGCTGACACTATTTTTCAAATCCAAACCATCAGAATTCCCTCTTCAGTTTCAGCGACAAACTCTTTTGAACGCCGTTTATCCATAATCAGCATATAGCCTTTGTTTACATTTTCGCGCTTAATATAATCAAGCATTCTCGCTTTTCCTTCATCGTGATATTTCTGTCCGTACCAGACTTTAAGCTCGATTATGAACTTTTCATCCATAAAAACCACAACAATATCAAGCCTTTTCTCTGCACTGGTTTCAACCTCCTTGAAAGAAAAACCAATTCCGTTGATAATAGGTTTCAGAAAAACAAGGAAGAGAAGCCTCAAATCCTTTTCAAGAAATTCATCAGATTTCATTAAATCACTTTTCGAGTATTTTTCTTTGATAACTTCTTGAAATTTAAGAAGAACTGCGTCCATATCAAGTCGGCCATCAGATTTTAGAAATTTTGATTGAACAGCATTTGAAACAACAGGATTGTTGCTGGCAGTTCTCATAATTTTAATTGCAAGATAACTGCTTATAATTTCTGCAAAAATCTTATTGTGAATCGCAACCTTGCCGCTACTGTTTGTAATTATTCCATACATTGAGGCAAGATTAATTATCGGGTCGTGAATAACAAATTGATAGCTAACTTCACTTACAACGACTGAGGTAATAAATTTTAGCAGTGCTTCATTATTTTCAAGATTTTTGATTAAATCATCAAAAAGTGTGTTCGACTCGGTCAAAAGCTGCTTTACCGCACTGTCAATATCGGTCACTGACCAGTTTTTGTCATCACGCAAAGGCAGAAACTCTTCATCAATAATTTTGCAAAGTTTGGAAACTAAAAAAGGATAGCCGTTTGACCAGAAATAGATTCGCTTGCTGATTGCAGGAACATCCATCGCTCTTCCAGTTTCTGCGATATAACTATTTAACATTGTTGATATTTCTTCCGGGTTAAAACTCATGTCAACCTTAAAGTCACTGGCAATATTCCACGGCGAATTATAGGTCGCTTTCTCATCAGGACGGAGTTTTAATTTTAAGGTTTTAACATCGTGAACACCGGCTAAAATAACGCTGTGAAATGTCATATCTTCGCCTTCGGCAGCTTTGAGATATTTATCTCTGAGCATTCCCAAAAAATGGAGAAACAGCTGATTATTCGAGGACTTATCAACTTCATCAATCATCAGAACTACTTTTTTACCAAGCTCTTTTAAAGCATTACGCAGAGCTTTTGAGAGCTTCCCGAAACTATCAACATCTGTGTTGTATTTCTTAAAAACAGAGCTTAATCCTCTTTCTGTTATCAATGAATCATCTGCAAGAAAATTAAGGAAAAACGG
>CAZISX010000104.1:0-12904 GCA_964542005.1 uncultured Spirochaetales bacterium | reverse complement strand
GCAGTAGATACCTATGTTCCAAATCCAGAAAGAGTTATAGATAAGCCATTTCTTATGCCAATAGAAGATGTTTTTTCCATATCAGGAAGAGGCACCGTTGTAACCGGTAGAATAGAAAGAGGAATAATAAAAGTAGGCGAAAAAGTTCAGATAGTTGGAATTAGAGACACTCAGGAATCTACCGTAACTGGAGTAGAGATGTTTAGAAAACTACTTGATGAAGGTCGCGCAGGAGATAATGTAGGATGTCTTCTTAGAGGCACCAAGAAAGAAGATGTAGAAAGAGGAATGGTTTTGGCGAAACCGGGAAGCATTACTCCGCATACAAATTTTGCAGGAGAAATCTATGTTCTTACAAAAGAAGAAGGCGGAAGACACACTCCGTTCTTTGATGGATATAGACCGCAGTTTTATTTTAGAACCACAGATGTAACTGGTATACTCAGACTTCCAGAAGGAGTTAAAATGGTAATGCCGGGTGACAATATTTCGATTACTGTAGAGCTTATCCACCCTATAGCGATGGAAGAAGGTTTGCGTTTTGCGATTAGAGAAGGCGGCCGTACAGTTGGTGCCGGTGTCGTTGCTAAAGTTATTCAGTAATTACAACTCTAGGTTGAGGTGATAAAGTGAGTGAAAAAATAAGAATTAAATTAAAAGCTTTTGATCATAAAATACTTGATCAATCGGTTGGAGAAATTATTGACACAGTATCTCGCACAGGAGCGAAGGTTGCAGGTCCTATTCCTCTTCCTACAAAAATTCATAAATACTGTGTTCTTCGTTCTCCCCATGTAGATAAAAAATCTAGAGAGCAGTTTGAAATGAGAATCCATAGAAGAATTATTGATATTTTGAATCCAACAAATCAAACTATGGATGAACTCATGAAAACAGATTTGTCTGCTGGAGTTGAGATAGAGATAAAAACATACTAAAGGTATGTGGAAACTATATGAATGATATTTTATGCAGAGAGGAATAAAATGGCAGCTGGATTAATTGGAAAAAAAATAGGCATGACCCAAATATTTACAGAGGAAGGCAAAGTAGTTCCTGTAACTGTAATTGAAGCGGGTCCATGTATTGTCATACAAAAAAAATTAAGCGAGAAAGACGGTTATTCTGCTCTCCAGCTTGGTTATGACAAAAAAGAAAAAAACATTATAAAACCAGAATCAGGACATTTTAAAGCTTCCGGTAAAGGTGTTTTTAGAAAACTTAAAGAATTCAGAGTTAGCCAAGATGAAATTGAAAAATACAATCTTGGTGACGAAGTAAAAGCTGACTTATTTAATGTTGGTGAAAAGGTAAAGGTGACTGGCTTCACCAAAGGCCGCGGGTTTACAGGTGTTATAAAGAGATGGAGTTTTAGTGGTGGTAGAGAAACCCACGGATCTAAGTTCCATAGAAAAACAGGAGCAATTGGTCAAAATGTTCACCCTGGTAAGGTCTGGAAAGGCAAAAAAATGCCTGGAAGATATGGTAATGAAAGAGTCACAGTAAAAGGACTTGAAATTGTAAAAGTCAATACCAATGACAACATTATTCTTGTTAAAGGTGCTATACCAGGAGCAACTGGCGGTATGGTATATATTAGAAAGGGAGACAAATAATGCCTGTAATGGATGTTTTTGATCGCGAAAAAAATATAGTTGATAAAATTCAACTTAATGATGAAGTGTTTGCTGCACCGTTCAAAGAAAAAGAAGTGTTAATTTATGAAGTAATAAAAATGCAGATGGCTTCTTGGAGAAGTGGTACTCACTCTACAAAAACAAGATCTGAAGTTTCTGGGGGGAACTCAAAGCCTTGGAAACAGAAAGGTACAGGAAGAGCAAGAAGAGGCTCGACTCGTGCAACTATTTTACGCGGAGGAGCAGTTGCTCTAGGGCCAAAACCGAGAGATTATAGTTACACAATACCTAAAAAGAAAAGAAAAATAGCAATGAGTGCTTTGCTTTCAAGCAGAATTGATGAAGGGACGCTGTTTGTTGTTAAAGAGTTTTCTTTTGATAAAATAAAAACAAAAGAAGCTGTGAGAGTTCTTAAAAACAAATGGAACCTAGACGAAGCTGTAATTATTGGAGGAGATGTTGAAGAAAACTTTATTATGAGTGTTCGCAATATTCCTGAATATTTATATCTTCACTACTCTCAGATCAATTTGTATGATATGATGGCATACAAAAACATCGTTATAACAGAGGAAGCTGCAAAAAATTTGAATGAGGTTTTAGTGCCATGAAAAAAGAAAAATATTACGATATAATTAAAAGACCTCTCATCACAGAAAAGACAACAACTTTTTCATCAGAAGTTAAACCTGTATATACTTTTGAAGTTGATATTAAGGCAGAGAAAGCTGCGATTAAAGAAGCTGTTGAGGGTATTTTTGGTGTTACAGTAAAGACTTTAAATACTGTAATTAGAAGAGGCAAGATTGTAAAGAGACACGGGAGAGGGTTGAGCAAAAAATCAAACATGAAAAAAGCTTATATTACTCTCAAAGAAGGCGATAAAATTAGTTTTATGGACGGAATGTAATTAACAAGTTGGAGCACTATAATGGGTATTAAAGTTTTTAATCCAACATCTGCTGGAAGAAGAGGGATGACGGGTAGTGATTATTCTGAAATTACAAAGTCAACCCCAGAAAAATCGCTCTTAGCACCTCTTAAAAAAACAGGCGGCAGAAACAATACTGGCCGTATTACTTCGAGAAGAAGAGGCGGCGGTAATAAAAAAATGTACAGAATTATTGATTTTAAAAGAGATAAGTTTGATGTTCCGGGCAAGGTTGCTTCTGTTGAATATGACCCTAACAGAAACTCAAGAATAGCTCTTATTCAATATCTTGATGGCGAGAAAAGATACATAATTGCTCCTGACAAACTTTCTGTTGGAGATGCAATTCTTTCTGCAAAAGAGAAAGATGCAGATATTAAGCCAGGCAATTCTATGAAAATAAGATTTATCCCTGTGGGTACTTTTGTTCATAATGTCGAATTAAAAATTGGTAAGGGTGGCCAGCTTGCAAGATCTGCCGCAGCCGCAATTCAGATTCTTGGTAAAGAGACAGATTATGCTACAGTTAGAATGCCAAGCGGTGAAATCAGATTGATTCACCTTGATTGCAGAGCTAGTATTGGTCTTGTTGGTAATGGCGAAATTATAAATGTAAAAATCGGCAAGGCAGGAAAAAACAGATGGCTTGGTAAAAGACCGAAAGTTAGAGGTGTTGTTATGAATCCAGTTGATCACCCTCATGGTGGTGGTGAAGGAAAAACTTCTGGAGGTAGACATCCTGTAACTCCTTGGGGAAAACCGACAAAAGGTAAAAGAACAAGAAGTAATGAAAGAACTCAGAAGTTTATTCTGCGTAGAAGAGCAAGCTAATGCTTTTGATTAACTTTAGGATATAGGAGGATAAATTGCCTCGATCAGTTAAAAAAGGACCTTTCGTTGATGAACATCTTTGGAAAAAAGTAATTACAGCTATTGATGGTGGCGATAAAAAGCCGATAAAAACATGGTCAAGAAGATCAACAATTTTACCAGAAATGGTTGGACTCACTTTTGCAGTTCACAACGGACAAAAATTTGTACCAGTATTTGTGACTGAAGACATGGTTGGTTTTAAGTTTGGAGAATTTTCTCCAACAAGAACATTTAGATCTCATGCGGGCGAGAAGAAAAAATAAAAGCTTGATTTTTGTAAAATTGTAAGTACTATTTTCACCCGCTGTAAGTTTGCTTGATTATAGGAGAAATTAGATGGAAGCAAAAACAGTTAAAGCAACGCTAAAACATTATAGGATGTCGCCTACAAAAATGAGAGAAGTGGCAGATATAATTAGAGGGAAGCGTGCTGAAGATGCTCAAAATATTTTAGAGTTTACATTAAGAAAGGCCGCTTTGCCAATAAAAAAACTGCTCAACTCAGCCATAGCAAATGCAGAAAACAATTTTGGAATGGATGTTGATAAGTTAATTGTTAAAACTATTTTTGTTGATGAGTCTACAAAAATGAAAAGATTCATGCCAAGAGCCCAGGGCAGAGCGCACCGGATATTAAAGAGAACAAGTCATGTCACAATTGAACTCGCAGAAGAGAAAAAGTAATAAAAGCAGGAGGTGAGTTTTGGGTCAGAAGGTAAACCCGATTGGGTTAAGATTAGGAATCACCCGTACATGGGATTCTATTTGGTATAGCCACAGGAATTATGCTAAATGGCTTCACGAAGATCTTGATATCCGACAGAAAGTAAAAAAAGAGTTTTTTTCTGCAGGCATTTCCAAGATTGGTATTGAAAGATCTGGTGATAAATTAAAGCTTATTATTAAATCAGCAAAGCCAGGCATTGTTGTGGGTAGAAAGGGTGTTGGAATTGAAAGAATTAAATCAATAGTGGCGAAAGTTGCTAAAGATGCAAGGGAAATTTTCGTTCAACCTGAAGAGATTAAAAAGCCAGACATAGATGCTCAGCTTGTTGCTGAAAGCATTGCGGAACAGCTCGAAAGAAGAGCTCATTTTAGAAAAGTCATTAAAAGAGTAATTACTACTGCCATGAAAAATGGATCTGAAGGTGTAAAAGTTCAGGTTTCAGGTAGACTTGGTGGTGCTGAAATGAGTAGAGTTCAGAGATATCAAGAAGGAAGAACTCCTCTTCATACATTGAGAGTTGATATTGACTATGGTTTTGCAGAAGCTAAGACAACCTATGGCCTTATTGGTGTAAAGGTGTGGATTTCTAAAGGTGAGTATGAAAAAAAAGTAGTTAGTCGAAAAAAAATTGAAAAAAATAGATAAGAAGGTGTGAACCATGCTAATGCCTAATAAGGTTAAATACAGGAAGATGATGAAGGGCAAGATGAGCGGTATTGCAACTTCTTGCAATTCAATAGATTTTGGTGAGTTTGCAATTAAAGCTCTTGAATGTGGCAGAATCAATAGTAGACAGATAGAGGCTGCTCGTGTTGCTATTATGCGTTCTGTTAAAAAGGGTGGGAAAATTTGGATTCGTATATTCCCTGACAAACCTATAACGAAGAAACCGCTTGAAGTTAGAATGGGAAAGGGAAAGGGTAGTGTTGAAGAGTGGGTATGTGTTATTAAGCCGGGAAGAATTCTTTTTGAGCTCGGAGATGTTGAAAAAGAAGTTGCTGTTGAGGCTCTTCGTCTTGCAACGCATAAGCTGCCTCTTAAAACTAAGTTTGTAGCAAAGGGAGATGAGTTAAAATGAAAACTGCCGAACTTAAAACAAAAACAAATGAAGATCTCAAAAAGATGGCTTCTGAATTAAAAGAGGAACAGTTTAATTTGAGAATACAAAAAAGTCTCGGAAGTATAGAGAATACAGCGAGAATAAGGCTGGTGAGAAAAGATATTGCCAGAATTAGAACTATGTTGACCCAAATGAGCAGGCATGAGAGGTAAAAAATGGTTGAAAACATAAAAAAAATTAGAAGATTGCTCACGGGGACTGTTGTTAGTATAAAAGCTGAAAAAACAGTAACAGTTCTTGTGACTAGAAAATATCAGCATGCTCTATACAAAAAGATGATTACAGAAAAGAAGAAGTATCTTGCGCATGATGAAAACAACACTTGTGCAGCAGGCGATATTGTACAAATTCAAGAATGTGCTCCTATCAGTAAGAGAAAAAAATGGTTTGTTAAAGTAAGTGTAACCAAATAGGAGATTTATATGATACAGGAACAGACAAGATTAGCCGTTGCTGACAATTCTGGAGCTAAAGAAGTTCAGTGTATTAAAATATACGGTGGCTCCAAGATCAGATATGGTTATGTTGGCGATGTTATCGTTGTTAGCGTAAAAGATGCAGAGCCTAAAGGAAGAGTTAAAAAGGGTGATGTGAAAAAAGCTGTTATTGTAAGACAGCATAAGGAAATTAGAAGAGATGATGGTTCATATATAAGGTTTGATGATAACGCAGTTGTTATTATTGACGATTACTATGAGCCAATAGGAACTCGAGTTTTTGGTCCAGTAGCAAGAGAGTTAAGAGGTAAAGGTTTTATGAAAATTGTTTCTCTTGCGCCGGAAGTTATTTAAGGAGATAGTTATGGCAAATATCAAAAGAAATGATAAGGTTCTAGTTATTGCTGGAAAAGACAAGGGTAAGGCTGGAATAGTGTCAAAAGTCATGAAAGGTGACAATAAAGTTATTGTTGAAAATATAAATGTTGCAAAAAAACATCAAAAACCAACGCAAAACCATCAGGAAGGTGGCATTGTTGAAAAAAACATGCCAATTGACATTTCAAATGTGAGAGCCGTTTGTCCAAAATGTTCAAAAGCAACATCGTTCAGAATGAAAACTCTTGCTGATGGTAAAAGAGCTAGATTCTGTAAAAATTGTTCAGAAACACTTGAATAACGGAGTACTTGATGAGCGGAAAATATAAGAGCCGTTTATATGATACATATGAAACAAAAATAAAGGGCGAACTTAAATCAGATTTAGGAATTGAAAATATCAATGCTGTTCCTAAGATTGAAAAAATAGTTGTTAACATTGGTGTTGGGGCAGCAATTCAAAACAAAAAGATGCTTGAAGATGCTGTGAAAGAACTCTCTACAATTACAGGACAAAAACCTGTTATTAATAAGGCTAAAAAGTCTATAGCTAGTTTTAAATTAAGAGAAGGTATGCCAATAGGAACATCTGTTACTCTTAGAAAAAACATGATGTATGATTTTTTTGACAGACTTGTAAATATTGCTCTGCCCAGAGTAAAAGATTTCAAGGGGGTTTCTGGTAAAGCTTTTGATGGAAGAGGTAATTACACTCTTGGAGTAAAAGATTTCATGATTTTCCCTGAACTTGATTTTAATAAGGTTGAGCATTCAAAAGGTCTTAATATTACAATAGTAACAACGGCAACCAATGATAAAGATGCAAAGGCTTTGTTGAAAAAGTTTGGCATGCCGTTTAATAGTTAAATAGGAGGATTTGCTTGGCTAAAACTAGTATGAAAATTAAGGCGATGAGAAAGCCTAAATTTAAGGTAAGAGCATATAATAGATGTCCTCTTTGTGGTAGGGCACGAGGTTATTACAGAAAGTTCAATATGTGTAGACTTTGTCTGAGAGCACATTCGAATAAGGGTCTCATACCCGGCGTAACAAAATCAAGCTGGTAATAAGGGGTGTAAAATGGCGATTAATGATTTGGTTTCTAATTATCTTACAAGAATAAGAAATGCTATAATGGCAAAGCATGAAACTGTCACAGGAATACCTGCTTCAAATTTAATTGAGCAGATTTCGAAAGTGTTAAAAGATGAGGGATATATTTCTGACTACAGAATTGTTGAAATAGGTCCTAAAAAAACTGTTTCAGTTGATATAAAGTATTATAAAGGCGTTAGTGTTATTACAAAAATTGAAAGAATTTCTAGACCTGGAATAAGAGTTTATGCCAAAACAGAGGAAATTCCTTATGTAAGGGCTGGTTTGGGAATTTCTGTAATTTCAACATCAAAGGGTGTTTTCTCAGATAAAAAAGCAAGAGAAATGAATGTTGGTGGCGAAATTATCTGCAGAGTATGGTAATTTTAAGGAGGATAAGCCGTGTCAAGAATTGGTAACAAACCTATTCCGCTAGAGAGTGGTGTTCAAGTAACTCTCAATGATGGAAATATTACAGTGTCAGGCCCAAAAGGGGAGTTGACAAGATCTCTTCATCAGAATATTTCTATAAAAATTGAAAACAATGTTCTTTATGTAGAAAGAAAGAATGATGAAAAAGAAAACAGAGCTCTTCATGGTTTATTTAGAGCACTTATTTCTAATATGGTTGTTGGTGTTTCAACTGGTTTTACAAAAATTCTTAATGTAAAGGGAACTGGTTATAAGTTTGAGTTGAAGGGAAAAAGTATAGGATTTTCTTTAGGTTTTTCTCATCCTGTAGAGATGGAAATACCTAAAGGAATATCTGCTGAAGCTAAGCCTGATGAGCTTACACTTACTTCCTATGACAAAGAAGTGCTTGGTGATTTTGCTGCAAAAATCAAAGCACTTAGGCCGGTAGAGCCTTATAAAGGTAAAGGCATTTTTTACAAAGGTCAGGTTATCAGAAGAAAAGCTGGTAAGGCTGCTGGCAAGTAATTAACTGGAGGTATGGTAATGAATCCAAGCAATAAAATTCTTGCAAGAGAAAAAAGAAAAAAAAGAATAAGAAAAAATATTAGTGGCACTGCTGACAGGCCAAGATTAACTGTTTTTAAAAGTAATCAGCATATTTATGCTCAGGTTATCAATGATGTTGATGGCGTAACTATTGTGTCTGCTTCTACATTATCGAAAGACTTTATTGCTCCGGAAGGAGACAAAAAAGCTTTTGCATCTAAAGTTGGCGAAATGGTTGCTATGAAGTGCAAACAGAAAGAAATTGAGACTGTTATATTTGACAGAAATGGGTATCAATATCATGGTAGAATAAAAGTGCTTGCGGAAGCAGCGCGGCAGAATGGGCTTAAGTTTTAACTTTTTTTTTGGAGATGCTGATGAAAAAGGCGGTTAAACCAATCAATCTTGAAAATATTGAATTAAAAGAGAAATTAATTTATGTAAATAGAGTTGCCAAGGTTGTTAAGGGTGGTAAAAATTTTAGTTTCGCAGCACTAATGGTTGTTGGTGATGAAAACGGACATGTAGGCTTAGGTTTAGGAAAAGCTAGAGAAGTTCCGGAAGCAATCAGAAAAGGTGTTGCAAACGCAAGAAAAAATCTTGTTAAAATTGATATAATTAATGGAACAGTAGCTCATGAAATTACCGGAGAATATGGTGCAGGAAAAGTTTTCTTGAGACCAGCTTCTTCTGGTACAGGTGTTATTGCTGGCTCTGCCGTAAGAGCTGTTTTAGAGGCGGCAGGTGTAACAGATATTCTTTCAAAAAGTATTGGGTCAAACAACCCTCATAACATGGCGAAAGCAACTCTGGATGCTCTTACTTCTCTTGAAAATCTTGAATATGTTCAAGAAAAGAGAAATGTTACAATTACTGATTACAAATTAAAGGGAAAGGAGTAAGACATGACTCTTATACTTAGCCAACTTAAAAAGCCTGAAGGGCTTAAAAAGCGCAAAATTATTGGAAGAGGAGATGGTTCTGGTTCCGGAAGTACTTCTGGAAAAGGACATAAAGGACAGAAAGCTAGAGCTGGAGGAGGCGTTCGAAGAGGTTTTGAGGGTGGACAGATGCCTATTAGCCGCGTTCTTCCAAAAAGAGGCTTTCATAATAAATGGCAGAAAAATGTTGCGGAGATTAACCTTCGTTATTTTTCTAACATTGAAGAAGCTATGACTATAGATCCAGAGTTTATGATTCAAATGGGTCTTTGCAAAGGTAATGAGGATTATATAAAAGTAATTGGACAGGCAGAAATCGCTTATCCAATAACTATTAAGGCTCATAAATTTTCTAAAGGCGCAAAAGAGTCTATTGAGAAATGTGGTGGAAAGGCCGAGGAGATAAGTCTTGATTAGTAGAATTATTAAAAATATTTTTAGTATTCCTGATCTTAGAGAAAGAGTTCTTTTTACTCTTTTTATTTTGGCTGTCTATCGTTTAGGTATTTTCATTACTACTCCTGGCGTTGACAGAAATATAATGTCCCAGATTATGTCTACCAAAGCTTCAGGAACTTTATTAGGACTCTTTAATATGTTTTCAGGGGGTGCTCTCGAGCACCTTTCTATTTTTGCTCTTGGAATCATGCCATATATTAGTGCCTCCATTATTATGTCTCTTCTTGCTGTTGTTGTCCCTCAGATTGGGCAGTTGCAGAAAGATGGAGAGCATGGTTATAAAAAAATTACTCAGTATACGCGCTATGGAACAGTGCTGCTGTGTGTTTTTCAGGGATTTATGATGGCAAAATTTTTAGAGAGTCTTCAAGGGCCAGCAGGAGAAATTGTTGTTTCTAATGCTGGGTGGTATTTTAGAATCATGACTGTAATAATACTTACAACAGGCACCATGTTTTTGATGTGGCTTGGAGAGCAGATTACAGATAGAGGTATTGGCAATGGTGTTTCTTTGATTATTTTTGCATCTATTGTTGCAAGAATTCCTAGCATGGGAGGAGAGTTTTGGCGATATATGAGTCAGGATATGATAAAACCATATCATTTGGTTTTGTTTGCACTACTTCTTGTCTTAGCTTTTACAATGATTATTTTTGTAGAATCTTCCCAGAAAAGAATTCCTGTTCAGTATGCAAGAAGAGTTGCGGGAGGGAAGTCTGTTCAGAACTCTCATTTGCCGCTTAAAATCAACACAGCAGGTGTTATCCCTCCTATTTTTGCAAGTGCTCTTTTGGTGTTTCCTGCAACAATTTCTAACTTTGTAAAGGCTGATTGGTTTACACAGTTTGAAGTTATGTTAAGACCAGGTGGTTGGATATATAATCTTTTTTATCTTGTTCTTATTGTTTTCTTTGCTTTTTTCTATACTTTTGTTCAGTTTAAAACGGAAGATATTGCAGAAAATATAAATAAACAAGGCGGTTATATTCCTGGAGTAAGACCAGGGAAAGAAACGGTTGACTATATAAATAGTGTTCTTTCTAAAATTACCTGTGGCGGAGCATTGTATCTTTGTCTTGTCTGTATTCTTCCTGATATTCTTAGAAATAAGATGGGGCTTCCTTATCAGTTTGGAGGAACCTCTATTCTTATTGTTGTGGGTGTCGGTATGGATATGGCTTCTCAAATTGAATCATATCTAATTAGTAATAATTACGATGGTTTTACGGTTGGCGGCAAATCGCTTGTAAAGAGCAGGAGGATTTAGTTGAGTCAACTTTTCTTTTTTCTAGGGAAGCCTGCTTCAGGCAAAGGAACTCAGATAAAAATTCTGCAAAAAGAAATTGGAGGAGTTATTTATTCCGCCGGAGATTCTCTCAAAGACCATATTGCTAGAAAAACGGATATTGGTCTTAAGGTTGAGCAGATAATAAATCAGGGTTCTTTTGTTTCAGATGATTTAATCTGTGATATGTTTTTTTCTTTTTTAAAAGAAAACATATCTGAAGAAATGCCTAACATTATACTAGTAGATGGCTTTCCTAGGACAGAGACTCAATACAAAATGCTTAGTTCTTTTTTGTCAAACTTTCATGTTACAAATTGTTCTTATCTTTATTTTGATGTGGAAGATTCTTTTATTTTTGAAAGGTTGACAAATAGACTTGTATGCGATGCTTGTTTTTCTCCTTTTTCTATGACAGCAAGCTCTTTTCGAGAAGGAGATGTTTGTTTGCATTGCTTAAAGGGGAAGATGATTAGACGAAAAGATGATAAAATTGAGGTAATGCAGAAACGGTTGGTTGACTATTCTGTACTTACAGCTCCGATGATTGATCACATAAAAGAGTCTGAAAAAGATAAATTTTATGTTATTAATGGGGAGCGACATGTTGAAGAAATATATAGTGATATTAAGACAATAGTTGCAAAAAACAAAATAAAGTTGAAAAATATGTGATTTAGACTATTTTCATTGTGTTTTTGTAATAATAGAGAGAAACGAATGTCAAAAGAAGAAGGAATTGTAGTAGAAGGGACAATAATTGATACTTTGCCGAATGCGATGTTTAAAGTTGAGTTGGAAAATGGTCATAAAGTTTTGGCACATATCTCAGGAAAAATGAGAAAATTTTTCATTAGAATTCTTCCCGGCGATAAGGTTCAGATTGAGTTGTCTCCTTATGACCTTACTAGAGGAAGAATAATACACAGAATGAAGAACACTGGTGTTTAAAGGAGAAAATGATGAAAGTTAGAGCTTCTGTAAAAAAAATTTGCACTAAGTGCAAAATTATTAAAAGAGATGGCGTTGTTAGAGTAATCTGCGAAAACCCTAAGCATAAGCAGAGACAAGGATAATTTTTATAAATTAGGAGGTGTATTTTGGTTCGTATCGCTGGCGTTGATTTGCCAAGAAACAAGGCGATGGAAGTAGCCCTTACTTATGTTTATGGCATAGGTAGATCTTCCGCAAAAGATATTTTGGAAAAAGCTGGTCTTGATCCAAGATTAAAGTCTGACAAAGTTACAGATGAAGAAGCTCAGAAAATACGAGAAATTATCGCTGCTGGCTATGCTGTTGAAGGCGATTTGAGAAAAGAAGTTGTTATGAATATTAAAAGGCTTATGGATCTTGGTAATTACAGAGGTCTCAGGCACAGAAAAGGTCTTCCTGTAAGGGGACAGCGTACTAAGACTAATGCTAGAACAAGAAAAGGTCCAAAGCGTAATATTATGAAAAAGAAAAAATAGACTGGAGGAGTAAATGGCTGTAGAGAAGAAGAAAAAAGTCAGAAAAAATATACAAACCGGTCTTGCTTATGTTCAGTGTAGCTTCAATAATACAATTGTTACAATAACAGATGTTAGCGGCAATGCATTGGCTTGGTCAAGTGCTGGTATGAAAGGTTTTAGAGGCTCAAAAAAAAGCACTCCTTATGCTGCGCAGATGGCGGCTGAAGATGCTGGAAAAAAAGCTCAAGAATATGGTCTTAGGACATTGAGTGTTTATGTTAAAGGCCCTGGAAGCGGAAGAGAAGCTGCTATTAGAGGTCTTTCTAATATAGGGTATAACATTACTCTTTTAAGAGATATTACACCAATACCCCACAATGGTTGTAGACCAAAGAAAAGAAGAAGAGTTTAGTTGTTTTTGTAAGTGTAAACTTTTAATGTGTAAAAAGGAGGAAGCTTTTGGCTAAGTATACAGAAGCAAGCTGCAGACTGTGCAGAAGAGAAGGGGCAAAATTATTTTTAAAAGGTGAGCGTTGCCATTCAGAAAAATGTGCCTACGAAAAAAGACCTTATGGCCCTGGAGTTCATGGAAAGGAAAAGAAAAGAACTA
>CAZISX010000103.1:8203-13134 GCA_964542005.1 uncultured Spirochaetales bacterium | reverse complement strand
TAAAATCTGCACCTGCTATAATCCTGAAATCGGCGAAGAGATTGAGTGTAACTAGCTTCTATAAATCCTGATTTTTAATTATCCCCAGCACACAGTTGTACCGTCAGCAAATCCAGGAGTTCCGTTTGGTATAGCGATGCAGGATTTACCTGTCGGACATGATTCTGCGTTATCTTTTGAGCAGCCAACAATCAGACATTTATTGCCATAAAGAGGTGTTTTTTCTGGTGCGCATATTGAAGTTACTCCGGTTGGAAGATTTTTACAGCTGCATTCAGCGTCTGCTGCACAAGTTTGTTCTGCTCCTTTTGTGGAACATGAAAAGTCAGGTGTTGCAGGAGTAGCATCAGCGTCAGGTGTTGTTGTGTCTGGAATTTCGTCAATATCAGGTGTTGTGGTTTGGTCAATATCTGTAGTAATATCAGGCATTTCATCGGGAGTTTTTGTTTCATCAGGTGTGGTGTCTGGTGCTTCTGTTGCATCTTTATCTTCTGTTGAGTTGTCAGGAAGCGTTGTCGTGGAATCTGCGTCTGTGTTGGTTGTTGCTGTTGAGGTGTCGCTTGTCGTGCAAGCTGCAAAAAACAGTACTGCACAGAGTGTAAAAATCATTGTTTTCATGAAAACCTCCTCGAAGAAAGTATTTAAATAGTTAAGACTGCAAAAAAATCGTGCAATCCCTTAATTTTTTGATTAACTCCGCCTTTAGAAAATTGTTTGGTGTCGGTGAAGGAGTGATTGACCAAAGGCGGAGTTATTGTTTTGCCTGTGTCTGAATCAGACGAAACACTATTATTAGCTAAAATAGCTGAATAATTAGAATAAGTTGCACCTGTTAGGCCGGAAAAGAATTTCTCTTTTCCGACCTTGTCAGATGTTTCGGGGTTGTTGTCTGTGGTGCTATCTTTATTAAAGATAACATCTTCATCTAAAATGAAGTTTTGGTGTAAAAAACAGGCCGGGCATAACCCGGCCATCTCCCCGGTGTTGTCAGCAGAAGATGCAGAGATTTGTCTTATCAAAAAATTTTGGAAATTCCAAAGTATTTCAAAACAAAACAAGTTACCAGCGGCTAAAGAAAAGCCAGATTTACGGTAAACAGCAAACTCCCTCTGAAAAATATTAAAACAATTTTTTAAAAAGCTCTTAATAAACATAACCACTTCCGTCTGATTTGTTTTGCAATCTCATCTCGCAAATCCCTTCGCAAAATAAACTGGTAGAAATTTATTGAAAATCAAACTATTTGTCGTCCTGATTGTTGAAAATTGTTTGTTTTTACTGTTTCGGAACTGAGGAATTTGTTTTTCAGAACCTTTTTGTTAAATCAGATATCGGGAAATGTTAATTGTGAAGCTGATTAAGATAAACCCAGCAATCAAACTCTTCTGAAAATTGTGAAAGGCGGGAAATCGGTTTGCAGAAGAACGATTTCTGTGTGATTTGCAAAAGTTCCGGCTTCCTTATCTTTTTTGTAAAGGATTTCGGGCATAAGCATCTCGGTAATTTTGCCGTCAGGAGTCATAACTTCGACTTTTTCGCCTGATAGAATCTTGTTTCTAACCTCTAAAAGAGTGAAATTGCCCTCTTTTTCCTCCATAATGTTTCCGAGAAAAACAGCTTCGGAATTTGATGTGTGGGTCTCAATTCCGTAATCATCAGGTGTCAGATTTCCTTTCATAAATCCGTGCGAATATCCGCGGTTATTTACCCTTGAAAGAATTTCCAGTCCATCTTTTTCAGAGATTAATTCCCCATCAAGGATTTTGCGGTATAAAGATAAGACTGAGGCAATGTAATATATTGATTTCATTCGGCCTTCTATCTTAAAGGAGGTGACACCAAGCTCTTTTAAGTCAGGCATATAAGGAAAAAGTGCAAGTTCTTTCGGGTTGAAAAAGTAGAGTCCGCGTTCGTCTTCAGCAACAGGCATAAAAACGCCTGGTCTGGTTTCTTCGACAAGGTGATATTTCCATCTGCACGGGTGTGTGCATTCGCCACGGTTTGCTCTTCTTCCAGTCATATAATCGCTTATCGCGCATCTGCCAGAGTAGCTGAAACAGACTGCTCCGTGAATAAAAACCTCAGTTTCTACAGCACCTTGCAGTCCTTTTTGAATCTCTTTTATCCTTTCAAAAGAGAGTTCTCTTGCCAGATTTACCCTTTTCGCGCCAAGCTCTTTATATGCCATAATTGTTTGCCACGACAGCGTATTCGCCTGGGTTGAGATGTGAATCGGAGTCTTGATTCCCGCTTTTTTAAGCTCAAAAATCACGCCCAAATCTGAAACAATTAGCGCATCAGCATGAATATCTTCAAGGATTTTCGCTGTTTTTATAAGATTCGGATATTCCTCGGAAAAAGGGTAGATATTGAGTGTGACAAAACCTTGTTTTCCTTTTGAATGAAGAAGTTTAAGCCCGTTTTCAGCCTCTTCAAAACTGAAATTTCCGGCAAAACTGCGGAGCGAAAAATCTTTAACTCCGAAATAAACAGCATCAGCACCATAAGCAATAGCCCATTTAAGTTTCTCAAAATTTCCTGCCGGAGCAAGTAGTTCAGCCATAATAACTCCTTAAAACACTTTAAATATTAACTACTTAGCTGTTCGCTTGTTTTGCCGAACCTTCTTTCTCTTGAAGCATAATTTTTGAGAGCCTCGACAAACTCATTCTCTCTAAAATCCGGCCACAGCACCTCAGTAATATAGATTTCAGAATAGGCAATCTGCCAAAGAAGATAGTTACTTATCCGCTCTTCGCCGCTTGTTCTGATTACTAAATCCGGGTCTGGCATATTGTGGGTATAGAGATTTGATTCAAAAATTTCAGGTGTGATTTCTTCGGGTTTTAGCTCTCCGGATTGAACTTTTTCAGCAATTTTTTGAGTTGCACGGATAATTTCTTCGCGGCTCCCGTAACTTAATGCCAAAGTAAGAGTCATATCGCTATCAATTTTCGAGGTTTCTTCAACAATTTCAAGTGCTAAGAGCCTTACTTCATCAGGAAGCCGCTCTATTGAACCTATTAAATTCAGTCTGATTTTGTTTTTAAGCAGGGTCTCTCTTTTTTTCAGAAGAAACTCTTTTAAAAGCTTCATAAGAGCCTCAACCTCATCTTTGGGTCTTGCCCAGTTTTCAGTGGAAAAAGCGTATAAAGTCAGGTATTTAACACCATATTTTCTGGCACATTCTGTAATCACATCAACAGATTCTGCTCCTTCGCTGTGCCCTTTGATTCTGTTCCAGAGCTTTTTTTTTGCCCATCTTCCGTTTCCGTCCATAATTATAGCGACATGGCGCGGAAGTCTGCTTTTGTCAAGCTGATTTTTGTCCATAAAAAACTCCTAAATCAAATAACTCTGGTTAGAATAATTGATACTATTGCTTTGTCAACCAAAAAAAACTCTGGAGTATTTTTTGCTAATCAGCATAATATAGCCGTTATTAATTTTTCAGGAGAGAAATATGAAGAAAATTATTCTTTTAATTACTGCGCTGTTGATGGTTGTTTCATGTGGTTCAGATTCTAAAAAGAGTGGCGGAAATAAGGCTGATGATGATTTTTCTCTAGATAACGATGTTGTTTCCGAGAGCGATACTGTTTCTGATAATGATGTTGCTCTTGACGATTCTATAAATGATTCAGATGATTTACCTGATTTAGATGTTGTCGCTGCTGATGAAGATTTAGACGAGAATTTTGATAATGACAATCCTGTTCCTGATGAATTGCCTGAAGAATCTTCGGATATTGATGGGGATGAATCTTCTTTTGACTGGTCAAAAGAGCTTCCTGAAATGCTTGTTTCTCCGGAGGCAGATTTTGTTTTGAGAGTTGGAGGTATTATTTCTTCAGCTCCTGCTCTTGAGTTTATTGATTCCACCTACAATGCCGTGAGCGGAAAAAAAGTGCTGAATAACAAGAGTAAATCATTTTTTACAATATACCAGGCTACAAAAGACGATAAGGTTTATGATGTTTTCAACCTTTATCTTTATGAAGTTACTGTTGCTGGGATGAAAGAGGTTTATTCTGCAATTGTTTCTGGATTAAAGGATGATTTGATTGCTGCGAAGGAAAAAGGGCTGCACGAGATTGATCCGAATCGTCTTGTAACTGTTATTTACAAAGCTGATTACTCAACAGGAAAAAGTATGGCAGTTTGTCCGGTTGGTGTTGGCGACAATTTTGAAACCTCATTTTTTGTCTGGTATGATGATTATACAACTTGGGCTGACGGCGAAAATGCTGGTTTTGCAATGAATAGTTCTGTTAAAACAGATTTGCCAACTATTCTAAGTATGTACAATGCAACAAAATATTATGAAACCTGCCAGTGTGCAGATATTATTGAAGGTGCTGGTATTGAGCGGGATTGTACTCCTGATGATGCGAATACTCCGCCGAATCTGCCATCAAGCCCGCAGCCTTTTGATGGTGAGGAAAATGCTCTGGTAGATTCCACACTTTCCTGGAGCTGCTCAGACCCGGAAGATCAGCCGCTCTCATACGATGTTTATATTGGTGAAAATCCCGATTCTTTACAGAGAGTTATGGTTAAATCCAAGGTGGCTCTATATAAACCTGCAGAACCATTTAAAGCAAACACAAAATACTACTGGAAGGTTGTTGCTTTTGACACAAAAGCTCTTTCATCGGAAAGTAAAATCTGGAGTTTTTCTACAAATACAGTTGGAAAAAAGTAAATTCCTCATATTGTTTCATCATAATCGGACAACTATAGGTTGTATTTCATCAAAAACCTTTTAGTTCCTTGCATTTTTTCGATTTATCGGTAAAAAGATGTCAGCTTATTGTTTTTTTGGAGCGGGAGTATCCATGACTGAAAAGATTTACAACAACATAAAACCTCTTATTGCAATTATTGGCCGCCCAAATGTCGGCAAATCAACACTTTTCAACCACCTTTTA
>CAZISX010000103.1:6992-8193 GCA_964542005.1 uncultured Spirochaetales bacterium | reverse complement strand
AAGAAAAACGCCGCAATTATTGATGATTTGCCTGGCGTAACCAGAGATTTACATTACGAAGATATGGAACATGAGGATAAGCCTTTTACACTTATTGATACTGGCGGGTTCCACATTGATGAAGTAGGCGATGCTATCACTTCAGGAATCAGAAGACAGATTGAAGAGATTTTAAACACTGTTGACGGCGTAATTATTCTTGTTGACGGTAAGCTTGGTCTTCACCCTTCAGATAAGGAAATCTACAGACTTGTAATAAAAAACGATATTCGTCACTGGATTGCTGTCTCAAAAATTGATGACACAAACCAGGAAGCATGGGCAATGGAATTTTATGAGCTTGGCATTGATATGGTTTATCCATGCTCCGGCAAAACAGGTTTTGGAACTTTTGATCTTCTTGAAGATGTTACCAAGGATTTCTGGACATCAAAAGAAATTGCAGAAAAACTTCCGCCGCCTGAAGAAGAGGTTAAAATTTGTATTATTGGCCGTCCGAATGTTGGAAAATCAACGCTTGTCAATGCAATGCTTGGTGAAAACAGAATGCTTGTTTCAGATATTCCGGGAACAACAATGGATCCGATAGATAGCTGTTTTCATTATAAAGAACAGAAATTCAGAGTAATTGACACGGCTGGCATAAGAAGACGGAAAAATATAGACATGCTTATGGAAAAAGCTGCGGTTGTCCGTGCCTTTAAAGCTATTGACCGTTCACATATTGTAATTTTTCTTCTTGATCCGACCGAAATCGCGACAGATCAGGATCTCAAAATTCTTGGACTTGCTCACGACAAAAACAAGGGAATTATTATTGCTGTCAATAAGTGGGATGTTGTTGATAAGAATGACAAAACCTTTGATAAACTTGTTTTGGATATAAGAGACAGAATCAAATTCGCGCCTTATGCACCGATTATTTCAATCTCAGCACTTGAAAAACTTAGAGTCAACAAACTCCTTGATTTGACAATGGATGTTTTTGAAAATTATAAAAAAGCAATTTGTGATGAGGAGCTTGCTGCGTGGCTGCAACACTCAGTCCGCCGTCAGCCGCCTCCATTAACTAAAAAGAACAAAATGATGTTTTTCCGTTCTATCACAATGGATGCAATCATGCCTCCAACTGTTGTAATTGGAGCATCTCACCCTAATGACATCCATTTTTCATATATGCGCTTCCTTTCAAATCAGTTTT
>CAZISX010000103.1:1013-6982 GCA_964542005.1 uncultured Spirochaetales bacterium | reverse complement strand
GTGTTGCTGTAAAATTTGTTTTCAAACGCTCTCAAAGGAAAAAAGGCGATGCAGGAAAAAAAGGTTGAGCAATTCGCAAAAGAGCGCAAAAAACTCAATGAAATTGTTATGCAATATGCAGGAACAAACATAAAAAGGTTTTTTACCCTTGATTCTCAGGCTTATGAATCTGGTGAAATTCCTTCAAAATATAAAGAACTTATGGGTCTTGTCGGTTCGCTGGTTCTTAGATGCGATGACTGCATAAATTATCACATTATCCAGTGTTTTGAGGCTGGAGTAAGCGATGCGGAACTCATGGAGTCGCTTAATATAGGTCTTGTAATCGGCGGCTCAATTACAATTCCACATCTTCGTCGTGCTCTCCAGTCGTGGGATGAGCTTCACAAATAGAAAATCCCTTGAATTTTTATTTTGAAAAATTTTAATTCTCAAATACTATAACTTGTCTGTGTTTTCATCAACATTTTTAGTTAGGGGTAAAAATGAAAAAATCATTGTTAATTCTTGCTTTTGTTATGTTTGGAGTTGTTTCTGCTGGTTCTCCTGAAATCGGGCAGAAAATAGTCAAAAATTCCAAAGTTTACGATCTCTTCTATTATTCAGAAGATGGTGCGCCACAATATTTCAAGCAGCTCTACACAAAAGCAGCCTTTGAAATGCCAAAAACCAAATCTGCAGTTCTGCCATCAGGACTTCGCCACATTGAAACGCTCGATTCTCTGAAAGTATTTGAAATTAATGCAAAAATAGACACCAGAGTCTCATGGAAAAAATATAGGGATAATCTTGCTGCAAAAGGAATTGCACTTTGGCCTGTTGTTACATTTTACGGGAAAGAGCCGCTTGTTTTAAATGGTCAGCTCGGATTTGTTGTCAAAGAAAATACAACTGCTAAACAGATTTCAGAGCTTATCAGCAAATATAAAATGGAAGTTATTCAGAATGAGCCTGATAATCCCGAGCTTTTTATGGTAAAGCTTTCCGCAGGCAGTGATCCTTTTGAAATTGCCAATTTGCTCTATAAAACAGGACTTGTAAAGTGGTCACAGCCCGATTTTTATATGAATATGGAGCTTGCGGCAGACAAACCAGAACCTGTTGAAGCTTCTGACGGCCAGTTTTTCTATCCTCTTCAGAAATGGTATCTTGACATGGTTCGTGTAAAATATGCCTGGGCTTTAGAAACAGGTTCTACAGACATAAAAGTTGCGGTTGTTGATTCAGGAGTTGAGATTCAGCAGGAGGATTTAAATGCTAATTACGATCCAGAAAGTGACTGGAACTTTATTTTCAACAACGACAACGCACAGCCGGATAGTTACACTTTTTTAAATGAGACAAGTGCAAAGATTGCTCACGGAACAAATGTGGCCGGGCTGATTGCTGCAAAAGGAAATAATGGCAAAGGTATTGCCGGGATGTGTTGGGATTGTAAGATTATGAATCTCAAGTTTGTCCATGTTCCAACAGATGACACGGCTCCCAAAAATACAACTTCAAAAGTTTATCTTGCATTCAAACATGCTGTGGAAAACGGGGCTTCTGTAATAAATAACAGCTGGACTTTTAATCAGGGTGAAGCAACAGTTCCGCTCATAAATTATATAGAGTATGCAGTTCAATACGCTGTTAAAAAAGGGAGAAACGGAAAAGGCGCAGTTGTTGTCTGGGCGGCTGGAAATGATACGAAAAATGTTTCAGAAGTGGCAAATTTCAAGAATAATCATATAGTTGTAGTTTCCGGCTTAAAAGCAAGCGGAGAAATGGCAGGATACAGTAATTATGGAAGTGTTATTGATGTTGCAGGGCCTGGCGGCGCAGGCGCAGGGCTTGACAGTGCTGCAAACTGGGGACTCGAAACAACAGATTTAATGTCTTTTGGTATTGGTGAATCGGGATATGAAAAAATCTCAGGTACTTCAGCCGCCGCACCAGTGATTTCGGGACTTGTTGCATTAATGCTTTCTGCAAATCCCGAGCTAAGTGTTGATGAAGCTATTTATTGTCTCAAAAAATCGGCTCAAATGACAGTTTTAGAGAGAACACAGAGCGGTCAAATCCAGAAATGTACAGTAAATGAATTGTGGAGCGACCGGACAGATGATCCATATATTTCAGCAAAATTTAATGACTGTTACGGCTATGGAATTCCTGATGCTTACGAAATGGTGAGAATGGCAACAAGTGGCGAATGTTCTTTTGAGCTTAAAAAATGCACAACAGATGAGGAATGTGCGGAAGGCCAGTTTTGTGATGTTTCCTCCGGCAGATGTTTTCTTGCAAAAAGCTGCTCAAAAGATGAGGATTGCCCTGCAGAATGGAAATGTGATGTAGATTCAGGCACTTGCTACGGTGAAGAACCTGAACCTGTTTTAGACAGCGATGTTGTAAGCAGCAGTGATTCTGATTCCTCAATTTCTCAAAATGATGAGATAATTAATGGGAATGATTCAGATAATTCGTCATCTGGTTCGGATTTGAATAATGCAAATGACACAGACAATCAAGCAGCAAATGATAATGGAACAGGCTCTGTTGTTGATGATTCAAACACTCAAATCTCTGGCGGAAAAGATGAATCTGCAGGCTGCGGATGTTCTGTTATTTAAGTGCTAAGTTCTTAGATTAATTTAGAAAATTGTCTATTTCCTTCAGAGTAAACTTTATAATATCATCATAAAAATCAGATTTTTTATTAAAATACTTGAGTTTTGGGATGTGTTTTTGGATTTCAGCCACAAAAGTTGTTATCTCTGAAAAATCGAGACTTGAAAACATCTGCGCCGAAAGTTCTGTCATGCTCTGAAGAGTTTTGTCAATCATTGTGTTGAAATCAGAAGTTTCCACAAGGTAGTCTTCTATAATATATAGATTTTTTAGACTTCTGTTTTTTTCAAGGTAGGTTGAGGAATTTTTTTTGAATTCATCTCTTAATTTTTTGACTGAAAGCTGTATTCTGCTGTTGTTGTATTCCATCGCAAAATTAACGATATACTCAAAAAGAGATTTTATTTCATCAATAATTACAGCTCTTTCTTTTTTTGTTGAGCTTCTGCTTGACTTTATCTCCTCAAGATTTTTCTTAATCATGTCAGAGTGAACAATAACATCTCTTGGCATCAGCCCGAAAACTTTTCCGAAATCATCAAATACTTTTTCAATATCTCTGGTAACAGCTGGAAGAGAATTTTTTTTATCAAGAAACCTTCTCATCAGAAAATAGAGAATCTTCCTGAAGGTTTTCTTTTCATGTTTTTCTTCAATTAAATCAAAGTTTTGACATAAAGTACTTTCTTTAAAATTCTCCTTTTTTAGTACCTCATTGCTGGCAAAAAAAATCTGAGGAAGAATAAGGTTTTTTTCCTGTTCCGAAAAAGAAAAATACTCAGAAAAAGCATTAATTAGTGAAAAGAAACTGTTCAAAACCCCTTTTTCAGAGCTGTTGAGAATTACCATATTAAGTGAATGAAAAAATATGCTGTATTTGGCTAAAACACTTAATATATGATGACTTCTGAAATCGGTGTTTTCATCAGCTCCTTCTTCAAAAAGGATACTTTCTGGGATAATTGTCAGGTTGCTGATGTATGATTTTACAGAATTGTCAGAAATTATAGGCAGATGAATTTTTATCTCTTTTATCAGTCCGCGACCATCAAGAACGCGCAAATCTTCATCAATATCAACAAGAAATTTAGAGGAATTTTCAATAATTAAAGGAGGAACAGCATTCGGATACCGTTTAAGATTTATGCTTCTTCCCCGGATAACAAAAGATTTTTCTATTCTTGTGCTGTTACTTTCTGTAAAATTCTCTGATTTATCAACAAATTCAATTACAACATCGCTTCTTTCTTCTGACCGGATAATTTTTACAACACTTCTTAAAGTGCTGCCGATTATTCCGGTGCAGTCAATGTCCAAAATGCTGTTTATTTTAGCAGTATTTTCAGTTCCAAGAATTACAGCATTGTATATGCCTGATTTTTGAGCTTTTTCAATGTCAATATCTGCATCACAAAGTATTGTGTTTAATAGCGACGAAATTCGCTGTTCGTCATTTTCATGTTTTTCACAAATGTTTTCAAGTGTTTTTCTTAAGTTAAGAATGTAATCCAATCTATTCCCCAAAATTGTTTTTTCCGGATAACTATATTATATGAAGGATAAAAATCAAAAAATTATTGAAAACTGCTGAATTTGTAACTAGTTGTATTTTAATAACAATTGCTTTGACAAAGTTTCTGCAATGTTGTAGAATATGGTAGGTTATTTTTTCAACAGACAAAATGGAGGAAAATTATGATAAACAAACTACTAATATTATTGCTTATTGCCTCTTTTTCCATTCCGCTTTTTGGTGTAATGTCTTCAAATGAGGGGCTTATAGAGCAATATCTTACAAAGCTGAATCTTCAATCAAGCTTTACTCCTGAACAGAAATCTCGAATAATTGTAATGGAGGGAACTTTACTGAACGCTGATGGAGATTCTATTTCTCTTGAGCTTCAAAGGATCTTTCTCCATCCTAAAATAGAAAAAGATATTAAGATTGCAGCTTCTAATCATTTGAGAAGTGTCAATTCTAAACTTCTTTCTGTTTCAACCTTGCAATCTATCCAAAATATTGGAGAAAATCTGATACTGAAAAAAAATATTTTCAGAGGTCGAGCTCCTGATCATACCGATACAAACTATATCTTTCTCTATCTTGTTGACAAAAATTCTATGCAGCTTATCGGGTATTATGAGCAGATAAAAGGTGCGAATGTTGAGTTTAAGGGAAGTGGTGACATTAAGGCAAATAAAAGGAAATAGATGAAATAATGGAGGGGGTTATGAGGAAATATATTTTATTTTGTTTGGTTGTGCTCATCACTTCTGTTACTTCATCTTATGAGCATGATCTCTATCAGACATCAACAGCCGTTCCTAATATTATGTTGATGACCGATACTTCTGGTTCTATGGATTTTGGTGTTTATGATTGGACAATAGATTATGCTGGATTTGCAAGGTCAATCTGCAGAACAGAAAATTACTGTCTTGAAGAGTCTCAAAATCTTGATTATCGCTATGCAGCAGATACTTTTCTTAAAAGAGTGTGTTCTACTGATGCTGGCTGGTCAAATTATCTAGGTTTGCTGGGTACTTATCATGGACTTGATTCTTCTACAGGTGTTACTCGGGATAGTGTTTTATTGATGTTTAATCATGGAACAGATCCAGAAGGAAGACCAAGTATGTATGCCCGCTACAATTTGCCAGGCGATCCTGGAGACCCTTATATTGTCTGGACAAACAGCGATTTTTATTACTGCGGAGTTGCAAACTGTGCTAGTGCGAATTATACAAGAACATGGCAGATTGATCCTGTTAATGATTTGACGATAAATATTCCTGTTGATGCTCAGGGGTTTGTAAAATTCAACTCAACCACAGGTCTTAACCTTCCTGTTGTTTCAACAGATAAAAATTCCTACAAGTGTGGTTATGATGCAAATAATGATGGCAGTGTTGATGAGGCTGAATGCCCGAGAAAAGTTACACCACAGGAACTTCTAAAAGAGCTTAAATCTCCTGGTTATTTTTGGACTGGCTATGTCAACAAAAGAGGAACAAACAATGTAAGTGATGATCAACCTGTATTTTTGATTACAGCAAACTGGAAAAATATTCAGCCAATGTATAATCTTCACCTTGTTAATGCAACTTCTGAATGGAATGATTCAAATCTCAGATATGCAAGACCAGGTTGGAAATACTGTACTTATAAGAAATATGGAGCTATGGCCGATGAGGCTGGAAAACCTGTTGCTAAAAAAACTTCTACAGGAAATTTTACAACAACCAGATGGTGGGGTGCTTCTGATTCCGAGGTAACATTTACAGTTACAACAGACAGTTCTTCAGTTTCTACAAATGGAACAGGCATAACAATCACAAAATGGCGTTATACTATGGAT
>CAZISX010000103.1:0-1003 GCA_964542005.1 uncultured Spirochaetales bacterium | reverse complement strand
TATGGATGATTCATGCTCAGATTCTAGCACAACCTGCTGGTTTGAAGAGACATTGAATCCTCCGCTTAAAACCTACCGTTTTCCTACAGGAACTGTTGATTGTAAGGCTTTAAGTCCACTTGTTTCAAGCTCCTCATGCAAAATTCCTTCTAATTACAATGTTGATTTTATCTTCAAGAAAGAGGGCGCAAAAAAGATTCAGGCTTATTTTGAGTTTTTTGACATGGAAAACAAAAAAGATACAGTAATCGTCAGAACTCCAAATATTTGGCACATGAATCGCCGTCTTGATGCTGTAAATCAGGCTATTTCTGGCGTTATTCTTGAAAAACCTGAAGTTCCGTGGGCTATCGGATATTTTCCTGCGGCAATTAAAGATCTGACAACTTATGATCAGGGTGCTGCTTTTAAAACACATTTGACTTCAAATAATACGATAAATCACATCAATGGAATTATGGAATTTTTTGCTGAAGGAGCAACTCCAACAGGAGAATCTCTTGTTAAGGTTTGGGATTATTTTTACAACAATCAGAACAAGCTCTGGTCTTGTAGAGACAACCATGTTATCCTGATTTCCGATGGTTATCCGACAGAAGATATGCCAAAAGAATATCTTCTTGGTTATGATACCAATAACTGCAGCTACGATTCATTAAGCTACATGCTTAATAACAGCGGTTGTGGCGGTTCGCCAAGTTACCAGAGTGATTTCAACGGATTTTTGAACAACAACAATGCAGATAACTATCCAAATAATATGGAAGGAGTTGCAGAATATGTTTTTCAGGGACACGAAATTCCTCTTTACAATGTAGCTCACGATGGTGATGACCCAAATATGGCACCAAAAAGAGGTTCCAGAATTATGGTTGATACAATTTCGTTTGGTTATGATGTAAAACGACTGAAAGATGTTGCAAATTATGGAAATGGAAACTACTACAGTGTTAATAATTCTGATGAAATCAAGCCGGTGATTAAAGATGTTGTTTACAGTGCG
>CAZISX010000102.1:7146-13211 GCA_964542005.1 uncultured Spirochaetales bacterium | reverse complement strand
TTTTCTTTTATCTACAGTCGGGTCGTCTCTCTAAGTGCCGAGATATTCCCAGGATATTCCTGTGGTGTGATTTCTCTTAAACATGGGAAATATTATATTAATTATGCAGAACCCGTTAAAAATAGGGATCACTTCCCCTTTTTGATTGAAGATGATTTGTCTACAATGCCGACCGATTGCTTCTTTCACAAAGCAGATATTGCAATTCCTGAATTTGAGGAAAAATCCTTCCTTTTTTTCCCTTTAGAGCCGGCATCGAGAGATCTCTTATTTCTGGAAGGCTGGTTTTTTATCTCTTCTGAAATTTTAAAAGATAAGGAACTTAAGGAGAATTTGTTCCTTTATGCAGATATTTTAAGGGAAGGTATCAAAAACATAGTAAAACTGGAGAAGGTTAAAGAGCTTATTATTATTGATGATGTAACAGGTTTGTACAACACAAGACATCTTTATTCTGTTCTTGATCAGTCTGTTGCTAATTCAGAGAGATTTTTTACTCAGTTTTCTCTCATTTTTCTTGATATTGATCATTTCAAGCAGGTTAATGATACTTATGGACATCTTGTTGGAAGCAAGCTCCTTAAAATGATGGGGCAGCTTATTGTTGATAATCTGAGAAAAACAGATATTGCGTTTAGATATGGCGGTGATGAATTTGTTGTATTTCTTCCTCACACAGCAAAAGGAGTCGCAACAATAGTTGTTAGGCGACTCTGGGAAAGCCTTAGAAATCATTCATTTAATGTTGACGGAATTGAGGTTAGTATAACTGGCAGTTTTGGAATGGCCGGTTTCCCTGAAGATGGCCAGACTGTTAAGGAAATTATAGATCAGGCAGATTTAGCGATGTATACTGTTAAGAAAAACAGTCGTGATTCTGTAAAAATAGTAGGTGTTAATGAGTCATTTGAATAGCGATTTTATTTATTTTCCGGTGCCTTCCAATCTTTTGTTTCCTCTTGAAATGTGTGCTGTTGATATCTTTGTTGAAATTGATGGCGGTTTTCAGGTAATTGTAGAAAAAGGTGCTGAGATTTCTGTTTCGCAGGTTAATCTTCTGAGAAATGCAGCTGTTTTTGTTAGGGATTCTGAGCTGAACAGTTTTTATGAGATGCTTGAATCTAACCTTAATAATGTTATTGACTCAGATATGTCTTTAGAAGATAAGTCTCAAACCCTTTATTCAGTAGCAACAGAAAGGATGAAGTCTCTTTTTCAGTCTCCTTTTGTTATAGATGACCAGAAAAAAAAAGAGATCCAGAGTGTTAAAAAATCAGTTGAAGCAACGCTTGATTTTCTCTCTGGAGATCCCGATTCTTTTAAAAAATTACTAAGAATCACATATCATGATTACTACACTTATACACATTCAGTAAATGTCGGAATTTATTCAACAATTTTGGCATCAAGACTTGGTTTTGATGCTGAGACAATGAAAAGGCTTGCTTTTGGATTTTTTCTCCATGATTTGGGTAAGGTGCATATTCCGCTTGGAATCCTTAATAAAAACGGGAAGTTGTCTGATGATGAGTGGAAGGCAATGAAGGCGCATCCATATCAAGGTTACAAAATTCTTAAAGATCTTGATATTTTAACGGAAGAGGCCAAGGTTATAGTGCTTGAACATCACGAAAAGTTTGACGGGAAGGGTTATCCGAGAGGCCTTACAGGTAAAGAAATTCATCCTTATGCAAAAATCTGTGCAATTGCAGATGTTTTTGATGCGCTTACAACCAAAAGATCTTATAAAGCAGCAATAGATACTTTTGAGGCTTTGAAAATAATGAAAGAGACGATGCTTCATCAGTTTGATAGAGAGATGTTTGTGACTTTTGTTAAAATATTAAGTGAGAAATAGATATGATTTACAATTACTTAGACAAACTTCCTTTAATAAATGAAGATTCCTTTGTTTTTAAGCACACAGTTATAACAGGCGATGTTACCATAAAAAAAGAGGCGTCAATCTGGTTCGGAACAGTTATCAGAGGCGATGTAAACTCTGTTTCAATTGGTGAGCGAACCAATATTCAGGACAACTCTACAATTCATGTAACTACTCAGAAATATCCGACTTTTATAGGTGATTCGGTTACGGTAGGACACAATGTTACGATTCACGGCTCAACAATCGGGAACAACTCATTAATTGGAATGGGTGCTGTTCTTTTAGATGGTTGCGTTGTTGGCTCAAACACAATTGTTGCCGCAGGCTCAGTTCTTAGAATGAATACTAAAATACCGGATAATGTTCTTGTCGCAGGCAATCCGGCGGTCATAAAAAGGGAGTTGACTCCTGAGGAAATTGCGTTTTTTGAAATATCAGCCACTAACTATGTAAAATATTCCCGCAACTATTTGACTTCCACGCCTGATTCTATATATTCTATTGCAGAAATTAGACTGATTATGCAAAAATTGAGGCTAACAACAAGAGGAGAATAAGAAATGAAAAAATTGCTTGTCTTTTTTGCTTCCATAATTATTACAGCGTCATTATTTGCCGCTGACAATGATGAGAAACTGCTCTCTATTATTTATACAAACGATTCCCACGGTATGGCGTGGCAGTTTGACGAGGTTGGAAATCCCGGCATTGGCGGTCTTGCAGCCCAGAAAACTCTTGTTGATAAAATAAGAGCTGAAGTTCAGGGAAAAGGCGGAAGTGTTATCCTTCTTTCCGGCGGTGATATAACAATGGGTGATCCAAGAAGTAATATTTGCATGAATAAACCATACCTCAAAGGTATGAGTCTTGGAAATCATGAATTTGATTTTGGAATTGATGCTTTTTATGAAATGAAGAAGGAAACAGATTTTCCTTTTATCTCCGGCAATATTTACAAAGATGGCGGCACAAAAGCTGTCGCTGATGAATATATCGAAAAAACCTATGACAACGGTCTGAAGGTTGCAGTTCTTGGTCTTACAACAAGAGAGACTGAGCAGATAACAAGCATTGGTCTTGAGGGCAAACTTGTTATGACAGATCCTATGCAGGAAGCCAAAACAAGAGTTCCGCTTCTTAAAAAGAAAAACGATATTGTTATTGTTTTAAGTCACTTAGGTTTTTACAATACAGACAAAAGTTTTGACGGTTACTATGGCGATAACTATCTTGCAAAAGAGGTTCCTGGAATAGATGTTATTGTCGGCGGGCACAATCAGGTTCATCTTAAAACTCCTGTTAAAATTGGAGACACCTATATTGTTCAGACTGGCGGATTTGGTAAATGGGTTGGCCGTTTAGATGTTTATCTCAAAGGCAAAACTATTGTAAAGACATCCCACACAATGTATCCTGTAAATCTAAAGAAAAAAGTTGTAAAAGATGGCAAGGTTGCTTATGAATTTGAAGATAAAGAAATCAAAGAAAATCCAGCAATGATTGAAATGCTTAACAGATTCAAATGCGACTTCTCTGTTGATAAGATAACAACGCTTCCTTTTGATTTAGAAGGAAAAAGAGAACTTGTAAGATATGAAGAGTCAGCTCTTGGCAACCTTATCGCCGATGTTATGAAAGAGAAGGCTAAGGCGGACATCTCATTTTTCAATGCTGGAAGTATTCGTCAGGGTCTTAAAAAAGGCGATATTACAGAAAGAGATGTTTATAATGTTTTCCCGTTTAGTGATACTTTGGTTTTAGGAAAAATGAAGGGCGACCAGCTTCAGGAAGTTCTTGATTATTTTGCAGAAAAGGGCGAAGGTCACGGTGGATTTCTTCAGGTTTCAGGTGTAAGCACCAAACTTTATAAAGGTGCAGCTCTTGAAATAATGGTTAATGGTGCTCCTCTTGATAAAAATAAAGTCTATTCATTTGCGATAAATTCCTTCCTTGCTGAAGGCGGCGATGGATATACAATGGTTCGAGATATAAGAGATAAAAAAATGACAGGATATTCGATTCCCGCAATTCTTGTTGATTATCTCAAAAAGAACAAGAATCTGAAAAAGCCTAATGGCAAAAGAATCACAATTGTTAAATAATTTTCGATGAAATCATCTATCCTTGTTACCGGTTCGCTTGCTCTTGATACAATAAAAACAGATAAACATTTTGTTGCTCATACAGTTGGCGGGTCGGTAATTTATTTTTCCCATGCAGCAAACATTTTCACCCAAGTTTCTGTTGTTGCTGTTGCTGGAAACGATTTTCCTGAAGAATTTATTGGACTTATGTCAGAAAGAGGCATTGATGTCTCCAATATTGAAATCAGAAAAGATAAGAAAAGTTTTCACTGGGAAGGGAGTTATGAAAATGATTTTAATGAAGCTGAAACGCTAAACACAGAGCTTGGCGTTTTTGCAGATTTTAATCCGATGCTTAGTGAACGAGAGAAAAAAATCAAGACTCTTTTTCTCGCAAATATTGATCCCGATATTCAATTGTCAGTTATTGAGCAATCGGAAGCAGAGCTTATCGGGCTTGACAGCATGAATCTCTGGATAGAGACAAAGAGAGAATCTCTCGAAAAAGTTATAAAAAAATGCAATATACTTTTTTTAAATGAGACAGAGTCAAGACTTTTGACGGGTTGCAGAAAAAATTACGAAGTTGGTCAGGCAATTCTTGATATGGGTGTCGAGGTAGCTGTTATTAAGCAGGGGCATTATGGGGTTAATCTTTTCTATAAAGACCTTTATTTTCCTCTTCCTGTTTACCCAACCAGAAATGTTATAGATCCGACAGGTGCAGGAGACAGCTTTGCCGGCGGATTTATGGGGTATTTATCAAGAAAAGAGAATAAGATTAATGAAGAAAATCTTAAAACAGCATTGGCTGTAGGAGCGGTTACTGCCTCTTTAAATATTGAAGGTTTTTCTCTTGATATACTTTCCAAAATTTCAATAGACGATATTAAAGAGAGGCTTCTCTTTTTTTCTAAAATGTTATGTTTAAATCCTGATTGGAGATAAATATAACTTGCCGAAATAATGATTGATTTCTCTGATGTTTATAATATAATAAGATACTATTTTTAATAATTCTTCTGGAGGATGATATGAAAAAATCTTTTTTTTACGGGGTGCTTCTTGCCTCACTTTCTTTTTTGGCTTTTTCCTGTGCATCAAGCGATCCTGCCGGCAAGCCTTCTGGAGCTGCCTGCACTGTTGAAACAGCTGAAACAGATTGTGCTTCAGGGCAAGTTTGTGAAGATGGTGTTTGTGTTGATGATAATTCAGATTCCGAATTTCCGGTTGATGGCGATTCTGCGAAAAGTGATTCAGATAAGAGCGACAAAAGTGATTCGGATGGAGCTTTGGACAAAGATTCGTTAAACCATGATGGCGAAGATGTGCCTGATAATTCAGGAAATGATGACGAGCTGGATGAAGATGTTCCAGCCAACGACTCGACACCGGATGATGTTCCTGTTCCAGATACCGATGATCCAAAGAAAGATACAGACAAGGACGGAATTCCCGATCTTAAAGAACTTGAATGTGGTTATAAATATAACAGTCCTGACTCTGATGACGATGGCTTAAAAGATGGTGAAGAAGATAAAAACGGTGACTGCGTGCTTGATGACAATGAAACAAGTGCGGCTAAAGCAGATACCGATGGTGACGGCCTTTCTGACTGGAGGGAGATTAATTCGGGATATAAAACAAAAGCAACCGATACTCCAAGAAAAACCGATCCGCGAAATCCCGACAGTGACGGCGATGGAATGAAAGATGGAGAAGAGGATATAAACGGAGATGGAAGAGTTAATTTTATGGTAAACGGAGAAAGCAATTATATTGATTTAGCTATGGAAGTTATCAAAGATGCTGGCGGAAATCCGATAACCGATCCTTACCAGCAGCTTTGCCCGTGTCCTTTAAATGCTGAGAGTTTTAACTGTGCGGTTCCGGCCGAAACAGATCCTACAAATGAGGACTCAAACTGTAACGGCACAAAAGACGGCGAAGATATTTTGAGTAAAGTATGTTCGGAAGAAGCTCTGATAAAAGTAGATTTTCAACCAAACAGCTCGATGGGTTACCAGGTTGCCCTTTTGTCGCCAGATAATTCCGAGCCTTTTTATCAGGGATTTGACATATTTGTTCCGGTA
>CAZISX010000102.1:3969-7136 GCA_964542005.1 uncultured Spirochaetales bacterium | reverse complement strand
TTGAAATAGGTGCGGTTTTTTATGATTCCACACATAAAATTGGAGGTTTTTTATTTCACACCTCAAATCAGGGAAAACTCACCTCGACAGAAGTTAGGGAATCTGATTTTGCAAAACTGAATCTCACACTTTTAAACAGCAACTACCGTAACTTTAAATCATGGGATAACTACGATGCAGAGTTTGCAAACCTTTCTATAGAAACTTCATCAACGGAACTCTCTGTAATTATTGAGCAAATGATGGCAACTCTCAATGTTGGCGTAAGCGGCAGCATGTTTCCTGACATTGCGACCACAACAGACACAAAATGGTCTATGATGTACGAAACTCTTTATAAAGATTCCGACAGTGTTGTCAGACTTGTGGCAATTGCTGCAGATTCCGATGTTCAGGCAGACGGGACAATTCCTGTAAGATTAAACGATTTAGCCGGCGGCTCATCACTTGCGGACAACCGCTCTGTTACTGGTGTTTTCTGTCAGACATTCAACTCTCAGGTTTCAAAAGCTGATATTATTTTTGTTGTTGATAACTCAGGCTCAATGAAAGAAGAGCAGTATGCAATTATAAATGCAGGTGAAATTATGTCAACTATGCTTGACAATTCAGGTATTGACTGGAGAGTTGCTGTTACTTCAACTGATTTAGTAACAAAAACTGAGTCAACGAAACTCCAATCTTATGCAGCAAACAATCTTGCGGCAGGAACATGGGTTGATTTGGGATCGTACAATATTGTAAATAATCCGGTTGATGTGACAATGACAGATTCTTCTCATTGGGGTGCAAGTGGAGAATTTTTTGTTAAAAAAGATAGTGCTCCAACCACCACAGTTTATGACTGCAAAGCTAACATTAATTCAAAATGCACTCTTAATTCTAATGGAACCTATTATTTTGCAGTTAAAGCTAATGATGCAAACAGTACGGCAAGATCATACACGGTTAATTTAACAAAAATTACAACCACTTATGGCGATGGCGTCTTTATGAAGTCAAACAGATTTACAGAAGATATTGCAGAGTTTAAAACCTGGGTTGAGCTTGGAACAGCTTCAGCTTCTTCAGAAAATGGCCTCCAAAATGCAAAAAGAGCAATAGAAAGACACAAAGTTGGTGGTAGCGATTGCAAAGATGAATCATCATGCCTCAGGGCAGATGCAACATTAATTGTTGTTATTCTTTCAGATGAGCAAGACTCTTATGTTTGTAAAAATAGTGGCGGTTATGGCGGAGAAGCGTGCAATTATAGTCAGTCGAGATACGATGAAATGAAAAATTTCTTCACAGACCAGAAAGTCACTCTCTTTTCCATAACTAGGATGGATGACAGAACTGGCGGATACTGCGGAACTGACGGTGCCATCGACTATGTTTACTCCGATATGGCTCAGGATACGGGCGGAATGTCGGCATCAATCTGTGATAAACCGCAGGATAAAAACATGGAAAACATTATTCTTGCTGCGATAGGAAAAATTACAAACTACAAAACCACATTTATGCCGATTGCTTCTTCAATCAAAGTTGCAGCTTATGACGCAAACAACAATATTGTTCCAATTCCTAAAAACAGAACCAACGGTTTTGACTTTGACAATATTGAGAAAAAAATCCTTTTCTTCGGTTCTTATTCCGGCGGATTAAAAGATGTCTCTGTTTCCTATAAGTTCTGGAAAGGTGACGATATTGGTGAAAGCAAATAGATTCTGATTCATTTGGGGCGTGGAAATCACGCCCTGATTCTTGACTTTTCCCTGATTATTGTTTGGGAGAAATAGTGTTCTGAAGCACTTTCGCTGATTCGTTCCTGATTTCTTCTTCTATCTCGGGACTTCTGGCTATGTTGCGGATAATATCTAATATTTTCTTGTCCTTAGTTGACATTTTGCCGAGAAGAGATATGAGGATTTTTTTTGTTTCAAGGTGCTTGGCATCATTTGAGAAAGATTTCTCGTTAATAATTGAAGAGATAAAAGGAATTAGCGACTGTCCATAGATTGAGAGAATAAGGTTTGCAACACTTATTTTCTGCGTCTGTGAAATCTGGTGGAAGTCATAAAAATGTGAGGTAATTACTTTTTCCAGGAAATAGAGAAGCTCTTTTCTATAAGTTTCTGTTTTATGCCGGTTTTTTTTGAAATAGTTTTTTATCATTTCAAAAGTTTGCCCGCGTAAATCTTCTTTGTTTGTAAGCATCAACATAAAAAGAATTTCTATCGAGCTGTGAATTTTCATAGCTGCGGTAATCTTTTCTATTATTTTCCTGTTTGTTGTTGGCGATATGATAAGCATTGTCCACTTGCTTATGTGATCTTCCGGCACAAAAAATGCCTCAGGCAGCTTTGCAAGATAAAACGAAAGAAAGTAGGGGTCAGCTGTTTCTACAAAATTTTTAACATTAACATCTGCAATTGTTATGAATTTCTTCCAGATATTGACAGAAATAGGTGCATCAAAAAGTTTCTTTTTCTTGAAAATATGACTTATCAGTTCAACAAAAAGAGGCGTGTCGCTACCTAAAATATCAAAAAAAAGGTCATCAATATCGCTGGAGCGGTAGGTGAGAGAGCTTATAAAAAGGTCGTTGAGATAGCGCCGCATAACAGTTTTCATCTCTTTGTAAAAACAGTCATGATTTTTTTGTCTTTCGTGCTGATGTTTCAGTTGCGCATAAAGTGAGGCAAGGTCGTATAACCGCTTGGTTTCAATGAGGATTTTTACAACATAGTCAACATATCTTTCAATTGATTCATCATCAAATTCATTTTTGGATTTGGAAATTTCTGAAAAGAGAAACTTAAAAAATTCGAGACTCTTGTTTTTAAACATCTGAAGAAGGGCAAAATTATTTTCCTCATCAGATTTTTTTATAAATTGAGCAACAAGAAGAAAGTGATTTTCTGATGAAGCCGGAGTCAATCAATCTCTCCTTCAAAAACAAATTTTGCATCTCCCCGCATTGTCACCAATCCTGATTCGTCAACCGTATAAAAAATTGTTCCTCCGGGAAAATGAAATTCCCATTCTTCGCCTGGCATAATTATCTTATTTAAAAAGAGAAAATAAGCAGCTGCTCCGCCGCCTGTTCCGCAGGCAAGAGTGAATCCTGCCCCTCTTTCATTTACGATTATTTCAATAGATTTAGATGAAACATCAATCTT
>CAZISX010000102.1:0-3959 GCA_964542005.1 uncultured Spirochaetales bacterium | reverse complement strand
CGTCTGGTTCAGAGATTCGAGCCCCAAGCTGAACAATCTTTTTAATGACTTCGACATTTACCTCTTCATCGCCTTTTTTCTGGAACAAAATAGCTGCTTCGAGGGATTCGCTATCTGTCAAATTTTCGCCATTTATTACAAGATGAGGATTTCCCATGTTGATAGCGGCTGCTTTTAGTGTGGCATTATTGAAAACAATTCCAAAAACAGCAGGGTTTTCTAATGTTTCCGGCCTTTTGAGCCTGACCGATGCGGAGTCAAAAAGAGATGATTTGTAATAAACAGTTGAAGGAACAATGCCTGCGCGGGTGGATATTTCGACCGATTCTGCCGAAAAGCTCTTTTTTTCAGTCAAATACCTTAAAAAAGAACGAATTCCATTTCCGCACATCATCGCTTCAGAGCCGTCACTGTTTAATATTCTCATTTCTACAATTTTTGAGGAATTGTTATAAAGTAAAATTCCGTCAGCTCCAATGCCAAAATGTCTGTCGCATAAAAATCTGGCTGCTTGATCAAATTCAACTTTTTTTTCATCACAATATTTAGAAAATTCAGGCAAATCAATAATTATAAAATCGTTGCCAGCTGCATGGTATTTTCTGAATTTCATCAGCTTTTTTTGAAAACAATAAATTTTGAGCCAAGAAAATTAACAATAGTTCCGGCAACAATGCCCATAAAATTGGCAAGATAAACCTGAAACCAGACATCTTTAGGGATTGCCCAGAGAATAGATTCATAAGCTGCTGAACGGGGAATTGTCGAAACAAAGCTTGTCAGAGCAAATACTAAAAGAGCTTTGTGCGAAACTTTTTGGTCGTTCTGGTGTGCTTTGAATGTCCAAAAATGGTTCACAAGATAGTTCTGTAAAATTGCGGCAAAATATCCTGGCAGCCAGATAGTGTGAATCAGAAAAGTGCCTTCTGCCGGAGAGAAAATCTTGTTTAAAATAGCCAGAATTCCCATGTCAGTGACAGTTCCCAGTCCGCCAACGATGCAAAATTTTATAAATTCTTTGTTGAAAAATGTTGTTATCAGTTTATTTATCATTTAATTTTCCACTTTATTTCGTCCTGAATTTTTAGCCACATAAAGTTTTTCATCAGCCTTGTTTAAGAGTTCAAGGCCGCTTTTCATTGAGGCAGCAATTTCTGCAACACCAATGCTGACAGAAACTGTAATTTCCTTTGAACCTTCAGTAAAAACAAGTCCTTGCACCGCAAGCCTAACCCGTTCGGCGATAAAGGATGCTCCTTCAAGCTTGGTTTCAGGGAGTAGAATCGAAAATTCTTCTCCGCCAAATCTTGCGGCGCAATCTGTTTCCTGAATGTAGTTTTTCACCATTTCCGCAACTTTTATAAGAACACGGTCTCCGGCAATATGGCCGTAAGAGTCATTTACTTTTTTAAAGAAATCAATATCAATCATCATAACAGAGAAGGATTGCCTCGATTTTTGAGCTCTCAAAAATTCCTTATCAAGCATTTCAAGAAGATATTTTTTGTTGAAAAGTCCGGTAAGTCCGTCTCTGATTGTGTATTGATAAAGTGTGTCGTAGTAATCAGCTTCGAGATCATCGCTCCAGATAAACTTGAAAATTGTGTTTCCAATTTTAATTCTGTCACCATTGTTAAGCGTTGTCGGCGCGAACATTCTAACATCATTAATATATGTGCCGTTTGTGCTTCCCTGATCACTTATCTCAACTTTAAGCGGATATTTTGTTATCTGAAGGTGTCTTCTTGAAACTCCCTGATCTTCAAGAACAATATCGCAGTCAAGCGATCTGCCAATTAAGATTTCGTCTTTTTCTATGTCTCTTCTAAGTCCAATATTTCTGCCGTAAATTTCAAGAAGAATATAGCGATCCCGTCTAAAATCCATAGCTGTATTTTTGACTTCCATGACGAGCGTTTCGCGAAGTTCTTTCTTCTCGGTCATTAATTCCTCTTGAAAAGAAATGCACACCACTCAGCTTTTGAACAGCTTTCTAAAAGTGTGAACTCATCCATTTCCATTTTTGAAATAAATTCATCCTGCTCAGTTACCAAAATGCCGGATAAAATAAGGTACTTGTTGGCTTTTTTCTTTAATTCATCCCTCATCGGAATAAGAACCGAAGAGATAATGTTGGCAACAACAATATCAAAGCTTTCGTTAATAGTTTCAATAGTTTTCTCTGCAAACGCAATGGTCTGAAGGTTGTTAAGCTCCATGTTTTCAAGAGCATTTTCTATTGCTTCCGGATCGTTGTCTATCGCAGTTACGGACATGTCGGGATTTTTCATCTTTGCGGTTATCGCAAGAATTCCGGAGCCGGTTCCAACATCAAGGAAACTTTTGGAATTTCCATCAGTAATCGCTTTTACAACAAACTCGCCCGCAAGCTGGGTGGTTTCGTGGTGACCTGTTCCAAAACCTCTGGCCGGATTTATTATAAGGTTGCCCTCATCTTTGTGCCAGGGCGGAACAACAACAAATCCAGCAAAAGAGATAGGTCTGAAAAATACTTTCCACTTCTCTTCCCAGTCGTTTTCGGTAATAATAGATAAATCAAGCTCTTTTAAAAACTCTTTTGCATCATCATTTACATTAAAATAGGCAATAACCGCATCATCTTTTTCCACACTTCCAAGAAAGTCCGGGGAGTCAAAAAATCGGTCAAGCGGGTAATCTTTTGGAACAATTGTCTGATACCATTTATTCATGACTGTAATCCTTATTGAAAATAACCTGTTTTCGCCAGCAATTTTATATATGGCATGGTTAAATAGCAAATATTTTTTGTTGCAGATGGTTATTGTCTAAAATAAGGCGGTTTTCATCAAATAATTGACACAACTTGACGCTTTCATTATACTTTCAACACAAACTATTTAGCTGCGGAGGCGAATTATGTCGGAAAGAGAAGAAATCATTAAGAAAATTGTTCAGCTTGAAAAAGAAAAAGAAAAGATGGAAAAGGAAATGCAGAATCCTTTTCTCAATATTAATCTGAGAACAAAGTATAAAAAAGAGCTTCCTTTGCTAATAAAAGATGTAGAAAAGCTAAAAAAACAACTTCTCTTGTCAGATATTTGAGGTGTTTGCGATGATATCAATAAGCGACGCGCCTGAATATGTAGAAAAGTCTTATGAACGATACAAAAGTTTGTGCAGTGATATTTTTGAGCTTTTTCAAAAAACAGCAGAGATAGATCTCATAAAAGCTAATACTGATGTTTTGAATTATGCAGGTGAAAATTCTATTATTTTTGTCGAGCAGGGCTACTACAAACTATATCATGACAAAAAAGTGCTGAGACTCTACTCCGATTCTGATATTGTTATCCCGCCAAACATTAAAGGATTTACTCTGGTTAGTGATTTTGCAGGTAATATCTGTGTTTTTAACCGGGATGATTTTATGAAAATAATTTCAAAAGATAGGGCAAGGGTTTTGCTGTGGAGCGAGATTTTATCTCTTGAAAATTGGCTTAATCTTGGTCTTTGCTCTTCCTATATAGGAGAAGACTCAAAAATTGATTTCAAAGTCAAAAAATATAATCAGGGCGACACTATAATCCAGGAAGGCGATGTGCCGATGGAAATCTTTGAGATGATTGAAGGGCGGGCAACAGTTTATTACAAAGGGAAAGGGGTGGGAAGTGTTTCTTCAGGCGAAGTTTTCGGTGAAATAAGTTTTTTTACAGGAAGTCTGAGAACCGCAACTGTAAAAGCTGATGATACCTGCCTAGTCCGAGCAATATCAGAAAATGATTTTGAGAGTGCTATCAAATATAATCCCAAATTAATAACCGCAGTCGCAAAAGGGCTGGCTTCAAGAATTGTTCAGCTCAACGATAAGGTGTCGTAGATTTCTAATTCATATCAAAATCAAGCAGAAGATTTTCTATAAAACAGAGAGTTTTTTAGATCAACTTTGTCAAAAAAGGGTCAAATCAATGTTTTTCGCA
>CAZISX010000101.1:8482-13503 GCA_964542005.1 uncultured Spirochaetales bacterium | reverse complement strand
AATCAAACTTCAAAGCTGGAAGAGTTGAGGGGATAAAAATTGGCATAGAAAAAGGGAAGCTTGAAGGGAAGCTTGAAGTAGCTAGGGAAATGTTGAAGAAATCAATTGATATTTCTGTTGTTGCTGAAATTACTGGAATTTCTGTAGAACAAATCAAAAAGCTCGGATAAAACAAAAAGGCTTTTCAAGAATTAATTGGAGAATCGAACGATTCAGGTTAGAATTCAGGTCTGAGTTTCTCAGTCTTCTGGACTGTAGCTGTGTTCATCGCTATGATTTATGTAATTAAGTATTGCTTTTGCTATGATTTTTAGCATAACTGCCTCGCGACTGTTGATTGTCGGAACTGCCTCTATCCAGTAAAGTCTCAAAAAACACTCTTTTTCCGCAGCAATATCAAGGGAATTGATTTTGTCTTTTTCTCCTGAAAGAAATATTTCAGCACCTTTTTCTTCAATTATTGAAAAACCTTTTATTGGAAGTGAGTAGATCAGATCTTCCATGTCTTTGAGCGGCATTGATGCTATTCTTTCTACCAGCACTTTTTCAAGCATTTCCTCCATTGTTTTTTCTCTTTTGAGGATGTATTTGCCATAAAAAAGATCCATGTACCCAAGTTTGGTAATTATAACTATAACAATTACGCCGAAAACAAGCATCATCAGAAAGAGTTCTTTGTCTTTTACAAAAATAGAGCCAAGCGCAAGAAGTGTGAATAGAAGAGATATTCCATATAATATAAAAACAACTTTCCGCTGATTCAGTCCTTTTGAGAGTAGTATGTGGTGAATATGCTGGCGGTCAGCCAAAAATATAGGCTGATTTCTCATAAATCTTCTTACAAATGCAAGGGAAGTGTCAAGAATGGGAAGCCCCATTGCCATAATCGGAATAAGAAGCGAAACAATAGCACTCCCTTTTGATGCTCCTTTTAATGATAAAACGCCGAGAATAAAGCCTAAAAACATGGAGCCTGAGTCGCCCATAAAGATTTTTGCAGGGTTAAAATTGTAGAAAAGAAATCCGACAACAGCTCCTGCCATTGCTGCTGATATAAGTGCTACAAATGGTTTTCCGTTGTAAATTGAAAGAATTAGAAGAGTTATCGAGACAAAAAAAGCAATGCCGGAAGAGAGACCATCAAGTCCGTCAATAAGATTGAATGCGTTTATTACGCCGACAATCCACAAAACTGTGATCGGCAATGATAGAAGGCCGAATTCAAGAACGCCCCACGGAGTAATAATTGCTCCAATTCCAAATCCGAAATACCACGCAACTATAGCCATCAATATCTGAAAAACAAACTTGTACCGGGCTCGCACACCTCTTATGTCATCAATGAATCCAAGTAGACTGATTGCTAATCCGCAGCCAATAATGACAATACTGTTTGCAATATCGCTGAAAAACACCTGTGAAATTGCGTTGTTATATATGTACAGGCAAAGAAGCGGGAATAGCGTTCCTGTTGCGATTCCGATTCCGCCAATTCTGGGGATTGAACCTTTATGGATATTGCGCCGGTTTGCTTCTGCAACAAGCCCGAATTTTTTTCCTGCATAAATTAAAAGAGGAGTTATAAAAATAAGATAACTAAACGAAATAAGGAACGAAGATAAAAATGTTTTCATGCTCTCTGCACAGCTATTTAATAAAATTGTTCTAATTCTAGCGATTCTGCCTCATAAATAAACTATTTTTGCGGATTAATTTAAATTTGACCATCCCGAAATAAATGGTAAAATAGGGCAAGCAGTTAGGAGGGCTTGATATGGAAAACGAAAAGAGAACAGAAGTCTTTGATTTTGTGGGAGCTTTTGAGCAGGCGTGGGTTCAGTACAGCACAAATGCTATGAAAACAATTCCCTATGGCATTGCTGCATCTTTGCCATTTGCGCTTTCTTATATCTCAATCATAGCCGGCGCTATTGCAATTATGCTGCTGGAGGGATTTTTTCTTATACTTTTGGCTGATGCGATAAATGCGACATCCAACATGGAAGAACCCAAGCTTATTGAGCGGCTTAGAACACTTTCGCCCGGTTATTTTAAGCAGGGATTAATACTGTCGGTTTTTATAACACCGCTACTTGCGTTTGGCTTTGTAGCACTTGTTATTCCTTCGATTGTTCTTTTTGGTTTTTTTATTTTTTCATTTTTTCAGATATGTAGAAAAAACAAATTTGCGATAGATGCCTGCATGGAGAGCCTCAGAATGGGAAATGGATGCAGACTCCATATTTTTCTTCTTGCTCTTATTATCTATACTTCATCGCTACTTATCTATTTTTTGTGCGAAAGTTTTCCTTGGGCTTTTATTCCGGCAGTCGGGATTGTTCTTCCCTATTTTTTTACAGTTATTCAGGAATTTTTTGAACAGTTGGAGATTAAATAATGGAAAAAAGAATGGAATATCTTGCCTACTCAATGCTTCGAGACTGGCAGGAACGGAAAATTGCTGATTTTGATGTGGATTCTCTTTTTGGCGATGCTTCAGGCCGTCAGTATTTCAGGGTGTTTTTTGAAAGTCAGTCAGTTGTTCTTATGAAAGTAGCAGAGGTTAAGCCTGGTGAGTTTGGTCGTGGCGACAGCTTTCTTGATTTTATTGAGATGCAGGAAATGATTTCTTCTGTCGGGCTTAATGTTCCAAAAATACTTTTAAAAAATACAGATGAAAAAGCACTTCTTCTTCAGGATTTAGGCGACACAACAATGTATCAATGGATCAAAGAACATCCTCTTGATAAGTCTGCTCTTATTTATAAAGCTGTTGATTTGCTTATTGAATGGCAAAATAAAATGTGGAGCAGAAAGGAATTCAAAAGTCCGGGAGACAGAAGAACTTTTAAGGCAAAACTTTTCATGGATGAATTTTATCATTTTCACGAATATATGGTCGAAAAACGGATTTATTATCCGAGCTGGAAAGGAATTTGGAGTAAATCGGAAAAATATTTTCAGAAAATCACAAAAGAGCTTTGTAATTCCCCATACATCCTTTCGCACCGCGATTTTCAGAGCAAAAATATTATGATAAAAAAAGAAAAGCATTATATTATTGATTTTCAGGATGCCTTGATGGCTCCAATTGTTTATGATCTTGTCGCTTTGTTGCGTGATAGCTACATTGAACTTTTGCCAAACGAACTTGAGATGCTTTTAAATCATTACTGGGACAACAATGAATCAGCTCGCGAAATTTATATTTCAAAAGAATACTTCCTTCGTCTTTTTTATCTCCAGACTGTGCAGAGAAAAATGAAGGATTCCGGCAGGTTTATCTATCTTCATCAGGTAAAAGGAAAAGAGTGGTTTGTCCCTTTTGTGAGACCTTCTCTTTTTTATGTGAAAGATGCGCTTATGAAACTTAACATGCCTGAACTGCTGACTATTTATGCTCCTTTTATTTCTGAATTTGGAAGTGAATCGAAATGAAAGCACTTATTCTCGCCGCTGGTTTTGGAACAAGAATGAAGCCTCTTACCGATGAAATCCCAAAACCACTTATTCCGATTTTGAATATCCCTGTTATTGAGTACAACATTTATTTTCTAAAAAAATACGGTGTGCGGGAATTTTTTATAAATCTTCATCATAAAGGAGGTCATATTTCCGATTATCTTGGAGATGGCTCCCGTTTTGGGGTTAAGATTTCTTATTTGAGAGAGTCTGAAATTCTTGGAACAGGCGGAGCGATTGCTAATCTGAAAAATTTTGTTGATTCAACATTTATTGTCATAAATTCAGATACAATTTTTAATTTTAACCTTGAAGAAATGATGGATTTACATTTTTCGAGGAAAAATCTTGTAACTCTGGGGGTTGTTCCGGCAGATTCAGCAGATCGCCGGGCTGTTGTTACTGTGAATGAGGAGAAAATAATTTGCAGAATGCTCTCTAAATCTTTTTCACATCCAATTCCGGCTGGCAACACAATTTTTACCGGACTTCACATTATTGAGCCGAAACTTTTGGAATACATTCCGGCCGGTGTATTTGTTTCAATTACAGACTATGTTTACAGCCGGATGGTTGATGCTCACGAAAAAATAAACGGGTTTCTCATAAATGGCGACTGGTGGGACATTGGCACGCCCGACGCTTTCTTTGACTGCAACTTTGAGCTGCTTCAAAAACTCCCTGATTATATTGAGCTATTTACTAAAACAGAGATGCCAGGCAACTTGGTCTCAAAAGAAAATGGAATTGTATTAGGAGCATTTACCCAAATCCCTGCTGTTCCAGTTAATTCCCCTGTGGTTTTGGGCTCTGGCGTAAAATTTCCGAACGCAACAGCAATAGGCCCGAAACTTATAGCAGCAGAGAATGTTTTTTCGGAAGAAAAAAAGGTATTTGAAAATTCGATATATGTTACCGGAACAGACGCTAATCGCCATATCCGGACTACAAAAGGACTAATTTACTACTGATTTGGAGGATACATGGACGGTACTATTGGCGGGAATATTGAACAGGAATCTGATTCTAAGCTTATTGGAATGGCAATTGACGGCACTCTTTCACGAAATAAACATTACGATTTTTCGAGAACAGAAAGAGGACAGGCAATCTTCAAAAAAGCAAAAATAATAAAAGGTATTTTGGATGATCTTGGAAAAGGCGCAACAATCACAGAAACGAAAGTTGTTGAGCACCAGACCATGCTTTCGATAGAAAACGATTCAACAAAATATAAAAGAACAATCTATTTAGATTTGGCGATGTTTGACATTTTAAAAAACCTTAAGATTATTGAATAAATAGGGAGAGTTGTTATGGATCCGAAAAAAATTGAGGCTCTGAATAATGTAATTAAAGGGATTGAGAAACAATATGGCAAAGGTGCTATTATGTTTCTGGGTGAAGAGAATCAGACAGAAATTCCGGTTATACCATCAGGCGCACTGAGCCTTGATATTGCTCTTGGAATCGGCGGCTACCCGAGAGGTCGTGTTGTTGAAATATTTGGCCCTGAATCTTCAGGAAAGACTACCCTCGCCCTTCATGTAGTAGCCGAG
>CAZISX010000101.1:0-8472 GCA_964542005.1 uncultured Spirochaetales bacterium | reverse complement strand
CAAAAAAGAGGCGGAGCAGCCGCTTTTATTGATGCAGAGCACGCTTTTGATATTAACTACGCAAAAAAACTAGGGATTCAGGTTGAATCTCTTATAATTTCACAACCGGATTACGGCGAGCAGGCTCTTGAAATTGTTGAGGCACTTGTTAGAAGTAATGCGATTGACATCCTTGTTATTGACTCTGTTGCTGCACTTGTTCCAAAAAGCGAAATTGAAGGTGAAATGGGTGATTCACAGGTTGGTGTCCAGGCAAGACTTATGTCTCAGGCTTTAAGAAAGTTGACTGGAACAATCAGCAAAAGCAAGACCTGCGTAATTTTTATAAATCAGCTTCGATCAAAAATCGGCGTTATGTTCGGCAGCCCTGAAACAACAACAGGAGGAAACGCACTCAAGTTTTACGCTTCTATCAGAGTTGATGTCAGAAAGCTTGCAAACATCAAAGAAGGCGAAGAAGTTATTGGTAATCAGGTTAAGGTAAAAATTATTAAAAACAAGATGTCTCCTCCATTTAGAGAAGCAGCTTTTGATATACTTTATGGCAAAGGAATTGACCGTTTAGGTGATTTGGTTACACTCGCTGAAAAAGATGAGTTTATCAAAAAAGCTGGAAGCTGGTACAGTTACGGGGAAGAAAAAATAGGGCAGGGCGTTGCAAATGTAATTAAATTTCTTAAGGAAAAACCAGAGCTTATCAAAGAGTTGGCACATAAAGTTAAGGCTCAGCACAACCTGAAACCTGACGGCTCTTTCTCCGAATCAATGGAAGAGGGCGACAAAGAAGTTGTAGCGCCGGAGCAAAAACCTAAAAAATCAAAGGATTAAACTATGGCTGAAGCTAAAGGCATTAAGGAGATTCTTTCGGTTGCAGCAAAAGTTGGTGCATCCGATATTCACCTCAAAACTTTTTCTGTTCCTGTTTTCCGCATAAACGGTCAGCTTGTAAAGGTTGAGGAGTTTGGTTCTGTAAAACCAGATGCAATGGAAGCAGTTGTAAATGAAATCATGCTTCCTGAACAGCGCGATTTTTTTATAAAAAATTCAGAAATAGATATTGCCTACAGCTTACCCGGGGTTGGCAGATTCAGGGTAAACGCTTTTCATCAGAGGAATTCAGTTGGTATGGTTTTTAGAATCATACCATTTACAGTCAAGCCGCTTGAAGAGCTATTACTACCTGATGTTATTCAGAAAATTGCAATGATGCCTCGAGGTCTTGTTCTTGTTACCGGAACAACGGGAAGCGGTAAATCAACAACGCTTGCCGGAATGGTTGATTATCTCAATCTTAATCGGAGCTGTCATGTTATGACAATTGAAGATCCGATAGAATTTCTTCTTAAAGATAAAAAATCAATTATCAACCAGCGTGAAGTAGGTATGGATACAAAAAGTTTTCCTGCCGCTCTCCGCTCGGCACTACGACAAGATCCCGATGTTATTATGGTTGGCGAAATGAGAGATCTTGAAACAATTGAAATTGCTCTTACTGCGGCTGAAACAGGTCATCTGGTTCTCTCGACACTTCACACACTTGATGCAGCAGAGACAATAAACCGAATTATTGGTGTTTTCCCGCCATATCAGCAGTCTCAGATCAGACAGCAGCTTGCATCAGTTCTTCAGGCTGTTGTTTCGCAGCGACTTATGAAGCACAAAAACAACAGAAGCCGTGTTCCTGCTGTTGAGGTTCTTTTAAATACCCAGATTATTAAGGAAATTATTCTCGACCCGTCAAGATTCAAGGAACTCCGCGGAATTATTGAGAAATCGCACACGAACTATGGAATGCAGACCTTTGACCAGTCAATTTATCAGCTTTATAAAGACGGCTTTATAACTTATAAAGATGCTCTGGACAACGCAACTTCACCTGATGATTTAATCCTCAGAATGAAAGGAGTTTCTATTTCAGGCGATGGTGACTGGGCTGAGTTTGAGAAAAAAGAAAAAGAGCCTGAAGTGGTTAAAACAACAGAGAAAAAACCTGATGCTTCAAAGATAATTACAGGAAATGATAAAGAGTTCGAGCTCTGATAAAAAACGGTCTATTTTTGACTGTGCAACAGCTCTTCTCGCTATGCGGGAACATTTTTCAAAAGAGCTTTCCGAAAAGCTTCTTCTTAAAGGTTATGAGAAATCTGAAACAGCACAAGTGATTGAAAAACTTAGTGAATTAAACTATCTTAATGATTTGAGAGCTGCCGGTTTTTACGCAGAAGAGATGAAGCGGAAGCGAAAAGGTTTTAACTATTTCAGGCAGAAACTTTATGAAAAAGGAGGCGCTGAGCTTGTTTCATCTCTTAAGCTCAGAGATTTTTATACGCTTAATGAGGAAATACGAAACGCAAAACACGAGCTTGATAAAATGAAAGATGATAGCGTTGATAAAAAGATTCGCAAACTTGTAAGTCATGGATTTTCTTATGAATCTGCGAAAGCTCTCCTTAACTATGACGAATATGATTTGTAGGAGCAATTTATGAAAAAATCACTGATGGACAAACTGATTGATAAAATTCCGGTTTCAGATGAAATTAAGGCTGTAATTGGAGAGAATGTTGATGTGACCAAAGATTTTACAAAAGCAATGATTTCACAGGCACTTTCTCAGGGCGACAGAATAAAAGATGAGATAAAAGAGGCTGCAACTGCTGAGATTATCTCGCAAATTAAGAAAATTGAGCCAGCCGAACTTCTTAAAAATGTGCTTGATGATATGGAAATCACAGTAACGCTTAGTTTTAAAAAGAAAAAGGATAAAGATGCTTAAGATTATTCGGTGCCGTGATCCATTTTTTGCGGTGAAAAAAAGGGCTGACAGGTTTGAAAGGGTTGGAAATCGAGAAAAAACGGTGGAAGCTCTTTTATCTTCGGTAAAAAATTCGAAATCAATCTCTCTGGCATTTGCTGAAATTCTTTTTTATGATGAGGAAAGTTCGGTCAGGCTGATTGAAGCACTTGAAAAAAGCAGTTGCGAGCTTCTGTTTTTTTCGAAAAACGGAGAGTTCCCTTCAATCATTGTTCAGAATGCGATTTTTGAAGAGGATTTGTCTTCTGATGGATATTTCTTTGATATTATTGATAAATTTACATTTTCTGAAGAAGCGAAAGATCTTGTTAAAGAGCAAATTACAGGTTTCTCAATGTCTGTTTGTGAAAACATTTTGGATAAAATAGGGAAAATGGATGAGGAATCAGCTCTTAAATATCTTATTTCAGAAAAGCAGAGAGCATTAAGTGGCAACAATCTTTTAGAGAGCATTCCTGTTGACGGAAAGCTTAGCGATATTGGCGGCTTGTCTGATTTGAAACACTGGATTTCGACAAGAAGAAGCAACTTTTCCGAAAAAGCGAGAGAGTTTGGGATTCCAATGCCGAAAGGTGTTTTACTCTTGGGTGTTCAGGGTTGCGGAAAGAGTCTTAGCGCGAAAACAATTGCCTCAATCTGGAATTTTCCTCTAATCAGGCTTGATTTTATTAATCTTTTTAAGAAAGGGCATTCTGCTGAAGAGCTTTTAAAAGAGGCGGTTTTGCAGGCTGAGAGTTTTGCTCCAGCAATTTTATGGATTGATGAAATCGAAAAAGCACTAACTCAGGAGAGCTCAAGTCCTGAAATCAGACGAATTATAGGCTGGCTTGTAACCTGGATGCAGGAGAAAAAATCAAGTGTTTTTCTTGCTGCGACAGCAAACAGGGTTTCGCTTTTGCCGCCTGAACTTTTGCGAAAAGGGCGATTTGACGAAATATTTTTTGTTGATTTGCCAAGTGCGGAGGAGCGGGAAGAGATTTTCAGGATTCATCTCGAAAAAAGAGGAAGAAAACCAGCCGATTATGACACAAAAACACTTGCAAAAACTACAGAAAACTGGAGCGGTGCTGAGATTGAGCAGGTTATTGTTGACGCGCTTATCAACGATTTTGGCAAGAATCGCGAGCTTCAGCAGATAACTCTGGAAGAGGCGGCCAGAAGAACAGTTCCTTTAGCTGTTACTTATGAGGAAAATATAAAAGAGCTTCGGCTCTGGTGCAGAAATAGAGCGAGAAATGCTTCGGGAATGAAAAAAATTGAGAGTTTTTTTAAATAGTTAGGAGGTTCTGGTGATAGCAAATGTTTTTGGATGGATAAAAAAAATGGTTGCCAGATTTTTTATTCTTATCGGTGTTTTTACATTTTCCTTTATTTTAATCGGGATTGCCGCAATTATTTTTAAGGAAAAATCGGATGAAATTAAACCCGGCACAATGCTTAAAATCAACTTTGACGGCGGAATTGTTGAAAATTCTACCGAAGACGAGATTGTTGCTGAAATTTTTGGAGCGCAGCACACAATGTTTGATGTGATTCGCGCTATTGATTCTGCAGCAAAAGACCAAAGAATTAAGGGAATTGTCGCAAAAATTAGCAATCCTGGACTTTCTTATGCCCAGATTCAGGAGCTTCGAGAATCATTACTTAATTTCAAAAAAACCGGCAAAATAATGATTGCCTACTCCGATTCTTTTGGCGAGGTTGCTGATGGAACAAAAGCATACTATCTTGCCTCTGCTTTTACAAAAATCTATCTTCAATCCGCAGGAACGCTTGGTTTTGCAGGAATCGCCTCAGAAAGCTATTTTTTAAAAGGTCTTTTTGAGAAACTGGGTGTTGAGCCGATTGGCGGAAAAAGAAAAGAATACAAAAGCTACTGGAATATGTTTACAGAAGATAAATATACGGAGTTTCACAAAGAATCTGTTCTCCGGGTAATTGAATCAATTTCAAGCCAGATTTACAGAGATGTTGCAGTTGACAGGAAAAAAACTCAGGAAGAAATCAAAGCACTTGTTGATCTTGCCCCATTTTTCCCGGAAGATGCTCTTAAGGCCGGACTTATTGACGGCATAAAATACAGAGATGAAGTGTTTGACGAGATTGAAAAAATGGGCAAACCCGACTATCTCACTTTGTCAAACTATATAACAACAATGAAAGAGGAAAATCTCCTCAAATTATCTGGAGACAAAACTGTTGCTCTGATTATTGCCGAGGGAGAAATACATCGCGGCAGAAGTGATTTTGATCCCACCGGCTCGTCAAATACTATCGGGGCAGACACTATGGCAAAAGCAATTCGCGATGCTGTAAATGACAAAGATGTCAAAGCTCTTCTTATTCGTGTAGACAGCCCAGGCGGCTCTGTTGTTGCATCAGAGACAATCTGGAGAGAGGTTGCAAAAGCAAAAGACAAGAAAAAACCTCTAGTTATTTCAATGAGTTCTGTTGCAGCTTCAGGCGGCTACTACATCTCAATGCCAGCTGATAGAATTTTTGCAGAAGGCGCGACAATGACTGGCTCAATCGGCGTTATTGTCGGAAAATTCTACACACTCGAACTCTGGAAAAAGCTTGGAATAACTTTTGATTCTGTTGCGACAAACAAAAATACAATGATTTTTTCATCCTCAACCAAACTCGATGAAGCGCAGACTGCATATCTCAACAAGTCGCTTGACAATGTTTATGATACTTTTGTTAAAAGAGCGTCTGAATCGAGAAAACAGCCTTTTGAAAAACTTGAAGAATCGGCAAAAGGAAGGGTTTGGACTGGAGAAGACGCACTTGCAAGAGGTCTTGTTGATGAGCTTGGCGGCTACAACAAGGCAATTGCTTCTGTCAGAAAACTTATAAATGCGAAGCCTGAAGAAACAATAAATTTCAAAAAATTCCCGGAAGAAGAGAACTTTTTGAATATAATTATGGGACGCGATTTGGATGAATCATCTTCGAGAATCCACTATGGCGCATTCAGTGATTTTATCAAAATAATCAAGCCCTTATCCTTTGTTTTTTCAATAATAAATCCCGAAGTTCTTGAGAGCAAAGCTGTAAAAGCCGAAGATATAAACCACTAGCGTCAGCTGGCTACCACTTAACAAAAGTAGCTAAAACAAAGACAAGTATGTTAGAGATTGCATGAAAAAGTATGGGATAAAAAATCCGGCCACCGCTTTTTTCTGTCAGCCAGCCAAATAAAAGTGAAGGAAAAAATGTTGCACCTCTTGTAATATTTAGAAATGAGATCGCATGACACGCTCCAAAAAGAATTGAGGTTACCATGTTTTTTCTGGTTATTATGAAAAAAAATTTCCGGTCGTGTTTTTTGAGAGCTGTTTCCTGGATAAATGCTCTGAAAAAAAACTCTTCAGGAAATGCTACTAAAAATGTTAGGAGAAGCCCTTTTTTTACAGCTTCATAAATCTCCATGACATTCGGGGTTGTCAAAGATTTTCCAATAAAAACAGAGAAGTAGGCTAAATATGCGCAGGGAAAAAGCAAAACAACAATAAAAGAAATTGCAACAAATAGCTTTGCCCCTTCTTTTGTTGGTTGGAGCACTTTTTTAAATTCAATTTTAGGAAAAACAAGGAGAGGAAATATAAGAAGAAGTGCCGGGAAAAGGGCATATCTCCACTCAAAAAGAGAGAGATTCATAACAAGTGCACTGATGGTAATGATTAAGTAAGCAATCAGTGTTTTTATTTGCAATTGGTTCTTCATTGTAATAATATAAGCCCGTAGTTACAAGCCAAACACTAGCGAAAAGAAGCGATAATGTACAGAAAAAAAATTGCTTATTTTAATATTGCACTATTTAGTTTATACATTTTATTTTTTTGTTATAGACTTCTGACAGATGCTTCTTTTACGCTCGACAGTGTTTCTGACTTTGTTCCAGTTATTGCTTTTGTCTTTTTTCTTTATCTCTACATAACCTATCTATCTGAATTTTCAAGACTTTTCAAGACTGAAAAAGAGCTGGCCAACAATGAATTACTGCTTAACCGGCAAAGCGGCGAGATTGCAGCAAAAGATGCTCTGCTTGCGCGGGAAAAAGAAATTTTGCTTACCAAGCATGAGCAGTTAATGCAGGCACTGGAAAGGCAAAAGAAAATAAATCTTGATAACGAAAAGCTGCGACGGAACTATGAGAAGATTATTTCTTTAAACAACAGCGTCTGGTTCATGCACAACCCACTTGATATTATTGAGGAAATATGTCAAAACAGTGTTGAATCAACCAATGCTTCAAGATGTTTTATTGCAATAACAAACAATCGTGGCGAGGTTGAATATTGTGGTTCAAGCCTTGCAACTGCCGAAGAGAAAAAAGTTCTCCAAACAATCGGGAATACAAAGATTTTTGTCAAAGATTTTGTAGAGAACTTCTTAGGAAAACCTTTTAAAAAAATGGAAAAAGGCGAATTTTCTGAAGAGCTTTTTTCTTTTATAAATCCGACATATGATTGTGAAGTCTTTGTTTTTCCAATAAGATTCAGGAACAGCTTTCGCGGTGCTGCATTTTATGCTGTTGAAAATCCTGCAAAATTTGTTTCAGAAAATCTTGTTACAGCAGAGATGTTTCACTCCATACTTTCTGTCTACTTTGAAAGAAATGAGCTTATTAAAAAAGAGTTTGAGCTTGATACAATCATTTCAGAAAAAGAGAAGCTGGGTTCTATCAACAACCTTATCGAAGGGATTGCTCACAATCTTAACTCTCCTTTAAATACAATATCTTTAAGCCAGGAAATGAACAATATTTCTCTTACAATGTTAAAGGAAAAATATCCTGAAGAAGCAACTTTTGACAATCTGCTGAAAGCTTCGGTAAGAATATCCAAAGCTGCGGCTGCAATTAATGGCATTATTTCAAATTTTACCCAGAAAAGTATGCTTGATAAAAAAGAAAAATATGATTGTTTCAGCATTAACGACATGATTAGAAATGAGATTGTTTTTCTCGAAGCAGATATGTCGTTTAAACATAAATTTCAAAAAGAGACAATTTTAGGGGAAAACATTCCTGCTGTTTTAGGTTTGTATAGAGATTTCAGCTACTTGTTTGAGGCTTATGTTTTCATTGTCATGTATTTTCTTGCTGATTGTGAGGAGAAAAAGATTGTGTTTAAAACATCTTCCTCCGGCGAAAATGTTTTTATTGAGCTTATTCTTCCTAAAGCTTTTGATGCAAGAAATGCAGCCGAAGTGTTCAATGATTCTGGAAGCCGCTATATTTCGGGACACAACATCTCAAATGTAAAGGCAACCAGAGATAAATATCACATAACAGTTAAGATATTTACAGAAAAAGAGAATATTATTATTCGGGCAATTATTCCTGCTAAGAGAGAATTATAGCTTCTTATTTTTTGTAATTTAATTGGAAACAAAAGAGCAGAGCCGGGGGTTTCGATTTCATTAATAGGCGGTGGCGGAGTTGTCGCTGGAAGTCGGCAGCAAAAACAAAACTTCTCTTATTCGGAGACCTGAAATAACTATTGGTAAATTCTGGGTTGATAAAAGTATTCTAAGGCATGACAGGTATATCAACGAAGATGATTCTTATTTTTTCCCTGATTATATTTTTATCCCTTCGTTTTCTGTTGGTGTCAGGTTTTAGTGTTAAACCGGCGGCATTGAAGTTA
>CAZISX010000100.1:2798-13867 GCA_964542005.1 uncultured Spirochaetales bacterium | reverse complement strand
TACCGCTGGAATAATGAGATAATTTGGGGAATTACGGCAAAATTTGTTTATGATGTTGTGAAAAAATATAAGCAGATAAAGAATGTTTAAGTGTTTGATTTTTCTATTTATTATCTTTTTTTCATTAACAATATTTGCAAAAAAGGAGTCTCCTCTTCTGACAAGCAGGGTAAAAGTTGAAAAAGGTGCTCTAGCCTACAACTGGGAGTCAAAAATATTTAGTAAAATCATAGAGAAAGAGCGGCTTGAGCGTGAAAACAAAGAGGAAATAAAATCAGAGCGTGAGGTGAAATCAGCGGTTGAAAAGCCTGTTAAAAAGAATAAGCGGAAGGTGGTAAAAACAAGGAAAAGAAAGCAAATATTAAAGCCGGAAAAACTTCTTTTACAGCCTGAAAACAGAGAGATTCCTGCAGAAAAAAATGAGGAAAAAGTTGTGCCTCAAAGTGCAAACGCAAACGAAGCTACTGACGATGTTCCACAAAATGATGATGATGCTCTTTCCGATGACGATGTTTTGGCTGATTCGGATTCCCCGGAAAGTGATGATGATGCTCCAAATGAAGTGCAAAAAATTATTGAGAACGAAATAGCTGAAAAGACTTTTCCTGAAAAATCGAGACATTACCCGTTTAATTTTTCATTCTATTTTCCCAAAAGCTTGAATCAGAATAAATACGACACCGCAAACATAAATTTATCGTTACTTTATGGAAATATTGGTAATGTTAAAGGGCTTGATGGTTCTCTTAGTGTTTCAATTGTGGAAAAATCAATGACTGGAATTCAGTGGAGCGGCATATATGGCTATGTTGGCGAGAATCTCTGGGGAGTACAGTATTCAGGAATAGTTTCAAGTGTTTATGGCGATATGAATGGTGTGCAGATTGGCGGCATTCACTCATACACCGGAAAAAACGGTCGCTTCATTCAAGGCTCTCTTATAGCAAATTTTGTTGGAGAGAATTTTAGCGGTCTTCAAGTTTCAACTATTTCCAACTATACCGGCGGTAATTTTATTGGATTTCAGCCAACCCTTGTCTCTAATTTTACAGGGAAAGATTTTACAGGTTTCCAGGTTTCTCTGGTTTCTAATTATTGCGGCAAGAGTTTTGACGGAATTCAAACTTCGCTGATATCAAATTATACTGGAGGTAATTTCAGCGGTTCGCAGATAAGTCTGATTTCAAATAGTGCTGGTCGAAAATTTTACGGAATGCAGCTTTCTTATATTTCCAACTATAATAATGGTGATTTTAAAGGGCTTCAGATAAGCGATGTTGTCAATTATAACAAAGGGAATTTACGGGGAATTCAGCTCTCCGGTATAGTAAATATGACAGATTCTCTGGACGGTTTTCAGGCTGGAATTGTAAATGTATCGGGGCGAACAAACGGGATTCAGCTGGGAGTTGTCAATATATCAAAAAACATGAAAGGTTTGCCTATTGGACTTGTAAATATTGATAGAGCCGGGAAAGTTAAGCTCTCATTTTGGCAGGATTCTCTGGCCACGACAAATGTTGGGGTGAAATTTATGGTTGGTCGCGCCTACTCACTTTTCGGGGTTGGAACAATTGATAGCGCATTTGGAAAATCTCTTGTTTATTCAGGTTATTACGGAGTTCATCTTCCGGTTGAAAGATTTTTTGTAAATCTTGATGTCGGCTATGGTTTTCTTGACAGAAAAGAGATATTTTCAGTTCAGAATTCTAGTGACAGTAAAATGTTTATTTCAAGAGGTGGGCTGGAATACGAACTTTTTGGCAAGTTTTCAATTAATGGCGGTGTCGGGATTGTCTATTTTATTGAGAGCTTAGTCAAAGGTAACGGTAATCTTAAAACTATTCCTGTTTTTTATATAGGTGGCGATTTTTTTTAGCATCTATCAGGTAGGCAACAGCTCTGGTGAAAAGAGGAAAAGTTCTATGATTTATTTGTATTTACATCATTCAAAATATTTTTTTTATCAAATCCTTGACTCGAGGTTGAATTTTAATATAATCACACGGCGATGTTTTAACAACGCTTTTTAGCGGAGGAGATTAATATGTATGCAATGATTAATATTGCGGGAAACCAGCTGAAGGCTGTTCCAGGCGGAAAACTTGTAGTAAACAATCTTAATGAAGAAGCTGGCAGTGTTTTTGAAAACACAAGCGTTATGCTTCTTTCTGAAGAAAATGGTAATGTAATTGTTGGTAAACCTTACATAGCGAATGCTAAGGTTAAACTTGAGGTTGTTGACAATTATAAAGGTAAAAAAGTTATTGCGTTTAAGAAAAGAAGAAGAAAAGGCAGCAAAGTGAAAAGAGGCTTCAGACAGTCTCTCACAGAGCTTAAAGTTCTTGAAATTATAAAGTAATTTACATAACGAGGTAACCTAATGGCACATAAAAAATCGGGCGGCAGTGCAAAGAATGGCCGTGATAGTATTGGTAAAAGACGCGGTATTAAAAAATTCGGCGGCGAAATAGTTGGTTCCGGTAACATTATTGTTCGCCAGCTTGGAACGAAATGGATTCCTGGTCTTAATGTTGGTCTTGGAAAAGATTACACTATTTTTTCTTTAGTTGACGGTGTTGTTGAATATAGTCACTTCTGGAAAAATGGAAGAGAAAGAACTAAAGTAAATGTTGTTCCTTGCAATTGCGAAGAATAAATATTTAAATAGATTAGATTTTATGAGAGCAGCTTAGGCTGCTCTTTTTTTTATGGTGCGGAGAATACGAGGATTATATGAAATTTGTTGATGAAGCAATAATTGAAGTTAAAGCAGGTAGTGGCGGAAATGGAGCTGTAAGCTTCAGAAGAGAAAAATATGTTCCGCTTGGCGGGCCGGATGGAGGAGATGGTGGTAAGGGTGGTGATATTGTTTTCTTGGCATCGGATAATATCAACACACTTTATGATGTCAGATATAAACAAAAAATCTCAGCTCCGAATGGTGAAAAGGGTGATGGCAGAAACTGCTATGGACGAGGCGGCGCAGATGAAATAATTCTTGTTCCTGTAGGGACTCTTATTTATGATGCAGAAACCAATGAGCTTATCGCAGATTTAACCCACAATAATCAAAAAAAAATTGTTGCAAGAGGCGGAGACGGCGGACAAGGAAATTCCAAATTTAAAACCTCTATAAATAAAGCTCCACGATATGCTGGTGCTGGTTGGCCTGGGCAGCAAAGAAGGGTCAGACTTGAGCTGAAGCTGATTGCTGATGTTGGAATTTTAGGATTTCCTTCGGTTGGCAAGTCAACTTTTATCTCAATTGTCAGCAATGCAAAACCAAAAATCGCAGATTATCACTTTACAACGCTGATTCCTAATCTTGGTATGGTCGAGCTTGAAAATTATACTCAGTATGTTATTGCTGATATTCCTGGACTTATTGAAGGCGCGTCTCAGGGACTCGGACTTGGTCACCGTTTTTTAAGACATGTTGAAAGGACAAAGTTTCTTATCCACATGTTTGAGATTACGCCGGGAAGAAAATCGCCTGTTGATGATATCAAAAAATTAAATAAAGAGCTTGCTTTATATAGTGATGATCTTCCGAAAAGAGAGCAGATTTTTGTTCTTAATAAGTCCGAAATGTACACAGAAGAGGATTCAGAGCAGATGAAAGAGCTTCAGAAATACCTGAAAGGAAAGCCTTTTTTCAAAATAAGTTGTGCAACACACAAAGGAATAAGCGAGCTTATGACTTTTATAAATAAAAAAGTTATTGAGTATCGTCAGAAAGATAGTCGATAAGTTCCCGGATTTTTTCTTTTTCTTCTTTTGAAATTTCTATAAATTTGATTCCCATACCATGAACTTTTTCTGATTCTGTCTGGAGCATAAAGTATTTATCTTCAGTTCTGACAACTTCCCCTTTTATGGAAATATCTTCACGCGAAACAAGAGCTGGAAGTGTTATGAAAAGAATTTCTCCAAGTTCCCAGAGAACTTCAGAACGGAGAAAAATTCCACCTTCACTCAAATCTTTTGTGTTAAATCTTATTGAAACATCGGTATCTTTGTCTTTGATTTTTACTGAAATAGTGCTGAGAGCGCGGTTGTGTTTTCTTTTGTTTTTCATGGCAAGATATTAAATCGGATTATTTTCTTTGTCAACAAAAACCACCTTTGGTTCATAAGATTCTATTTCGTTGTCAGACATAAGGGCTGAACTTGCAATAATTATGCAGTCGCCTTTTGCAACAAGTCTTGCTGCCGCACCATTTACACAAACATTTCTGGAGCCTCGTTCGCCTTCAATAATGTATGTTTCAAAGCGGGCACCGTTTGTAACATTCCAGATGTCAACAAATTCAAAAGGAAGCATTCCTGCTTTTTCAATGAGCTCGGCATCAATTGTGATGCTGCCTTGATACTCAAGATTTGCATCAGTTATGGTCGCTCTGTGAATCTTTGATTTAAGCATCTTTCTAAACATACCATGCCTCGTAAAAGCAAAACCTAAAATCTGTGCAGATAATATTGAAATTAGCCTGTTTGTCAATCAAAAACCCTACAGTTTACTAACTCCTTTTTGTTTTTGATGATTTTTGTTTTTGGCTTTATTAATTAAGTGATTCCGTCAAGTATTTTGAAATTTCCGCTTTCAGGAATAATTGACTTGAAGAAATTGTTGTGTTATGGTCTTTGAACTTTGTTTTGGAGGTTGAAAAATGAGTTTACCTGTTGTTTATACTAAGGTTTCCAGTAGTTTGATTGGTGAGATTTCGGTTTTGGAAGTAATAAAGCATTCTTCGCTTACAGTTAATCTTATTCTTCTTACCCTGATATTAATGTCTGTTGCGTGCTGGGCGATTTTTATATATAAGTTTATTCAATACAAAAAAGCTGTAATTGCAACAGAACAGTTTATTGAGATTTTCTGGCGTAATATGGATTACAAAGATGTTTATCAAAAGAGCGAAATGTTTAAGGATTCTCCAATTACAACAGTTTTCAGAGCCGGATATGCCGAGTTTTTTGAGACTAAAGATTCCTGGGAAAAAATGGGAATCAGGGTTACTGGAACAAAGGTTGATGAGCTTGCAGCAAATATTTCAAGAGCTATGCACAGAGAAAGCCAGACAAGGATGCACATTCTTGAAAACAGGCTTACTCTTCTTGCAACTACAGCTTCTGCTGCGCCGCTTATGGGGCTTCTTGGAACTGTCTGGGGAATTATGAATGCTTTCCACGAGATAGGCAAAGCAGGCTCTGCATCTTTAGCCACAGTCAGTCCAGCTATTTCAGAGGCACTGGTAACAACTGCGGCTGGTATTATTGCTGCAGTTCCAGCTGCTGTAATGTTCAACTATTTCAACAGTAAACTTCAGCAGATTGAGGGCGAAGCGACTAATATTATTGCTGATTTCCTTAATTACATCAAGAGGAGTTTTGTATAATGTCTTTTAATATGACGACTAACACTCCTAAAAAAAGAAGACCTATTGCAGATATAAATATTACACCAATGGTTGATATTATGCTTGTTCTTCTTATCGTTTTTATGGTTGCAGCTCCGATGATTGAGCAGGGTGTTGATCTTGATTTGCCTCAGACAGAAACAGTTCCAATTCAGAGTCCGGCTGAAAAATTTATTCTCCGCGTCCTAAATGACAAGGCAAATCCTGATTCTGGCCGGATTTTTATAGGTAAAATCGAAATTCCTTTGAACGAGCTTGAGGATAAGCTTAAAAACAATGAAAAGCTGACTGCTGAAAAAGAGATTTTTCTTCAAGCTGAAAAGAAGCTTAGCTATGGATTTGTTGTCAAAATCATGGCAATAGCCAAAAAAGCTGGCGTTCCAAAGATTTCTCTAGTTACAGAGCCGCTTGAGGAGGAGTAACTTATGAGAAACTTTATCTTCTCATCCGCAAGGGATAGAGAGGAACAAAGCGGTTTTTTTAAGTTTATTGCGGTTTCATTTTCATTCCATTTTTTTATAGCCGTGGTTTTATTTTTTGCAGCAAATTTTATGAATACAAAATCAACCATGGATTTGCCGGCTATTGAGGCAAAACTTGTGCGATTTGGAACTAAAGAGCGGGACAAATCTTTTTTGCCCCGTATTTATGAAAAAACTCAGCCCAAAACTGTTTCAAAAGATTCAGGAACAGGCAATAGTGTAAAAAACATTGATGAAAGCGAGGAAAAAAAACCTGAAAAAGTTGATAAAAAGGAGAGAAAGGATATAAATCTGGACGAGCTTCTGGGCAAGGCAGCAATAAATGACATCAAAAAAGATGCCAGAGCTGAAAAAAGCGATGAAGGCTCAAAGGATGGGGCAAAAGACGGGGATGTTGTTGACTCTGCGTTTGCGGTAAAAGGCAACATGTATATCAGGCAGTTGAACAAATTAATCAGGCAAAACTGGAAAATTCCAAGCATTATTTCAGAAGCCAGCTTAAAGGGATTGAATACAGAGATTTTTTTCAGGATTACATTTAATGGTGAAGTCTATGATATTTCTGTGATTTCCTCTTCAGGCAATAAGGTTTTTGATAGTTCTGTTATTGAAGCTATTAAAAAAACAACTAAAGTTCCGCTGCCGGATGATAAAAAACTAAAAAAATTCGTACTAAAGGAGGGGCTGCAATGGAATTTTTCTCCAGAACAGTAGTGTGTCTTATTTTGCTATTTATTTTTTGCGGGGAACTTTCCGCACAGTTAAAAGGCGAACTCAGGCAGGGCGAAATTTCAGATTATTCGATTGCTGTATCACCGCTTTTGATGAACAGAAAAGCAGATACAGAGCTTGGGAAAAAACTTACCGAAACAATGGAGCGAGATCTTGATATGACCGGTTATTTTAAGGTTCTTAACCGGAAAGGTTTTCTCGAGTCGGCAGAAACCGAAAAGCCTGATATGAAAAATTGGCTTAATATTGGGGCAAACGGCTTGGTAAAAGGATTTCTATCAGGCTCTGATTCTTCTGTTGAGATGGAGCTTGTCTTTTATGATGTTGCAGGCACGAAAGAGATGCTTAGAAAAAAATATAAATCAAGCACCTCTTCTATTAGTCAAGGGATTCATAATTTTGTAAGAGACCTTGTTTTTCTTCTTGCCGGTGAAAAGATAAAGTTCTTTTCCAGCAAGATTGCTCTTATTGAGAAGACTGGAGGTAAGTATTCGTTAATACTTGTTAATTTTGATGGTTCTGATAAAGAAGTTCTTTATTCCAGCAATAAAATATTACTTCTTCCAGCCTGGAATAAAAATGGTCGGGAGATTTTTTTCACCAGCTACTCAAAAGGTGAGCCTTTTCTTTATTCAATTGATCTTTCAAGCAGAAATGTAAGACTTGTTTCCGATTTTCCGGGCCTAAATACATCAGCCTCAAGTACTCCTGACGGGAATTCTATTGCTTTGACTCTTAGCAAGGACGGGAATACTGAGATTTATCTTATGAATCTCCGTTCCAGATACCTCAGCAGACTCACAAACAACAATGCGATAGATACTGCACCATCATTTTCTCCTGACGGAAAAGAGGTTGCATTTGTCTCTAACCGCTCAGGAAATCCGCATATTTACAGACTTTTTGTCAACAATCCATCAAGAGTTGAGAGACTTACGGTTCAGGGTAAGTACAATCAGGACCCAGATTACAGTCCCGATGGCAAATATATCGCTTTTACAGGCAGGGATGAGTTGTACAGGTTTGATATATTTATTTTTGATATAGCATCAAGAGCAATTGCAAGAATTTCTCAGAATCAGGGGAAAAATGAGAGTCCATCATTTTCTCCTGATGGCAAACTTCTTGTTTTTTCTTCAGACAGACAAGGGAAAAACAAATTATTTATTTCCAATATAAAAGGCGACAAGCAGTTTTTAATATATGAAAGCTCGGGAGAAGCTGTCACACCAGCATGGTCTCCAGAGATTATCACAACCAAATAGGAGGTTTTCAAATGAAACGGGCTGGGTTTAATGTTCTTCTTGCAATTCTGGTGACTTTTCTTGTTTTTGGATGCGCTAAACAACCGCCGGAGAATGAGCGAAAACTTGCTGAAAAAGCATTTAGAGATGCGGCTGCGGCAAAAGATTGCGCTAAAGCCGACTATCTTGCGGCAGAGGAGTTGCTCAATCAGGCACGGGAATCGGTAAACAAGAAAGATTATGAAAAAGCAAAGAGCCTTTTTGATTCTGTTAAAAAGAAGTCTGATGAAATAGTTAAGTATTATCAGACACATCCAGATGAATGTTTGCCGAAGAAGGACGAAAAGAAGGATGGTGACGAGGTTGGTGCTAAAAAAGAGGGAGAAGGTGTAGATGAAAAAACACTTTCTACAACAGATCCGGCCACAGATCCAAACTGGAGTTTTCCTGTGATCCATTTTGAGTTTAATGACTATTCAATTCGGGAAGAGGACAAGCCTATGGTTGGACAAATTGCGGCATGGATGAATAACTTTAAAGATGCTGTTATCCAGATTGAAGGTCATGCAGATGAACGAGGTTCCATCGATTTTAATATGTCGCTGGGCGAAAAAAGAGCCAGGGAAGTTATGGAACAGCTTATAAAACAGGGAATTGATAAAAAACGATTGAAAATAATAACTTATGGCGAAGAAAAGCCGCTTGATTCAGGCCACTCCGAAGAAGCTTGGTTTCAGAACAGAAGAGCTGAGTTTAGGCGAATGAATTGATTTAAAATGTCTGAAATTCTTTCTATCAGCAACCTCGTTTTTAAATACAAAAATTCAAAAGAGCTTTTCAGCGATTTTTCCTGCTCTGTTAAAAAAGGTGAGAAAGTTTTTATAGAAGGCTCAAACGGCTCGGGGAAGACAACGCTTCTTTATATTATTGCAGATTTTGTAATTCCTGCAAAAGGAAAAATAGTAAAAAGCTGTAGGGTTGATGGTATGTTTATAAACACATCCTCATTTATTTTTCCCCTTTCAGTAAAAGAAAATTTAAGATATCTTCTTCCAGAATGGTCGCCTGAAATTGAACGCCATGTTATGGAGCTTGCCTCTTTTCTTGGATTTTCTCTTGATTTAAAAAAACGATTTAAACACTATTCAAGAGGCGAAAAAGATAAGATAATGCTGATAAAAACCCTCCTCTCAGGCGCAGAACTTCTTCTTCTTGACGAGCCTTTTGCAAGTATGGATAAAGAGAGCCAGAAAAAAGGTGTTGAAATTATTATGAAAACTGAAAAGACAGTTCTTTTTACTACTCATAATGACTCAATCGTTCCTGATGGGGTTAGGAAAATAATTCTTTAGAAAAAATTCTTATCTAAGAAGAAGTCTCTCCAATTCCTCAACAGACCCAACAATATAGTCTGGATTAAAGCTCGAGAGTTCTTCGATAGAGCCATAGCCGAATAATACAGCTGCCGATAAAATATTGTTGTCTTTTGCGCCTATAATATCGTGTTTGCGGTCTCCGACCATTATTGATTTATCTTTTTTTGCATTCTTACAGTTTTCAAAAGCATAAGTGATTACCTCTCTTTTTTCTGTTCTGGTGCCGTCAAAATTGCTTCCAGCGATAAAGTGGAAATATTTATCTATTGAAAAATATTGGAGGATCTGCTCTGCATAAATTTGGGCTTTTGATGTAGCAAGTATTATTGTTTTACCCTTTGCAAAGAGATTTTTAAGCATTAACTCAACGCCGTCAAATAGAGCGTTTTCATAGATTCCTTTTTCGGCAAATCGTTCACGGTAATAAACAACAGCTTTTTCTGCCTCATCATCGCTCATATTATAAAACTCCTTAAAGGATGTTCTAAGCGGAGGCCCGATGAACGGGAGAAGTTTTTCTGCGTCCGGTTCACAAATTCCCATTTTAGAAAGCGCGTATTGAACAGAAAGAGTTATCCCGATTTTCGGGTCTGTCAGCGTCCCGTCCAAATCAAAAAGTATAGTTTCAAACATTACAGCTCCTTTTAAAGATTAGAAAGTCAACACGATTTTGCTCTAAATCCATTTTTTGTCAATTTGTCTTGATTTATTCCATTAATTCCTTTACCATCAACACGCAACTTAATTAAGGATTTTGATGAATATAAGTACAGATTTTTCTGTTTGGATTTCAGCGTTTTTGACGCTTTCAATATTTTCTCTTCTATTTAAAGAAAACCCTTTCTATAAATTTGCCGAAGCTCTTTTTATAGGAGTTAGCGCGGGATATATTTTCTGTGTTTTTTGTTTTGATGTTATTGATGGAAAGCTAATCCAAAATATTATTGCCGGGAAATGGTGGTATTTAATTGCACTTATTTTAGGTGTTATGCTTCTTTTTAATAACAGTAAAAGATTCAGTTTCCCGGCAAAATATACCGCACTTTTTTTTATAGGAATTTTTGCAGGTTTAAATATTGTCGGATACATTAAAACACATATTCTTGCACAGATTTATGCCTCTTTCCAAAGCTTTATTCTTTTTAATAAAGACGGCAGCATAAACTTTTACGACTCAATAAATGCTATTGTTACTACTCTTGGTATTGCAACAGTTTCAATATACTTCCTAAATACCCGCAAAAACAGCGGCATCTCAAATAAAATCAGCAACATAGGACTTGTATACCTTATGATTGCTTTTGGTTCAGTTTTTGGGTATACTCTTTCGTCAAGAATTACCCTGCTAATTGGCAGAATTAATTTTGTTTTTTCAGACTGGCTTGGAATAATTAAGTAATGCAGAATCTTTCAAAAAAATCAGGGAGAATTAAAACTATGAAAAGGATTGTACTTATTGTTGTGCTTTCGCTTTTTACACTCATGCTTAAAGGCGACATCTTTGAACGCCTTGTCTCAACCAGAAAAGAGCGATCAATTGCTCAGGCTGAGATGACAATGTTTGCCTTAAGTCATGTGCAGAACAGATATGTCAATAAAGCGAAAATCAATCCTCAGGATCTCTTAACAGAAGCTTTAAGTGAGTTGCAAGAGGAATTCCCTGAAATCGTTACCAAAATAGAGAAAACAGGTGACAAAAATTCGCTAAAGCAGGTTGTGAATCTTCAGATTTACAATAAAAACTTTGTTATTCCAATCGAAAAGATGAAGGATTTGTGGGATATAGCTATTGTTTTGCGACAGGTTTATTCC
>CAZISX010000100.1:0-2788 GCA_964542005.1 uncultured Spirochaetales bacterium | reverse complement strand
GAATTATTAAAAATTATAGAAAAAAAATGTAATGAAGTAAAAAATGAAAAGAATATATTATCAATATATACAAATAAATATGATATATATATTGAAGATATTAAAAAGAAAGAATATAAAATGGATGGTGACAGGGAGATGTCCGATGTTGAGTATGTTGCGATAAACGGCATCTTACGAAAGCTTGATCCCCATTCCTACATGTTTACCCCAAAAGAATTTGAGGAGTTTTCCCAGAACACAGAAGGAAATTTCGGCGGTCTTGGAATCGTGATTTCCATGAATGAATCGGGCGAAATCGGCGTTGTCTCTGTTATGGAAGGAACTCCGGCAGAAAAAGCAGGTGTTTTTGCGGCCGATACAATTGTTCAGATTAATGATGATTCCGCAATAAACATGCCTTTATCAAAAGCTGTTGAAAAAATGCGTGGCGAACCTGGAACAGATGTTGATGTCTACATCAAAAGAGAAGGTGTTGGCCAGGTTATGAAATTCAAGATTACGAGAGCTGTAATCAAAGTAAAATCAGTTATTTATGCTATGCCTGAAAAAGGTGTCGGCTACATAAAATTTACAGCATTCCAGGAAAATTCATATATGCAAATGAGAGAAGCTCTGGACGCTTTGAAAAAGCAGGGAATGAAAGCACTTGTTCTTGATATGAGAGGCAATCCTGGCGGACTTCTTAATCAGGCTATTAAAATTTCCGATATATTTTTAAGTGAAGGGACAATCGTTTCAACCGTGACCGAGGATGATGAAAAAGAAACAAGCCTTGCAGAAGCTGAAAAAGATGATATTACCGATATTCCGCTGGCAGTTCTCATTAATGAAGGCTCAGCTTCAGCAGCGGAAATTGTTGGTGCTGCTTTAAAGAAAAACAAAAGAGCAATTGTTTTGGGAAGAAGTACCTTCGGAAAAGGTTCAGTCCAGAATTTATTCCCGATTCCAGGCGGCCGTGGCGGCCTAAAACTTACAATCGCCCAGTATCTGACTCCAGGCGATATTTCAATCCAGTCTGTGGGCGTTGTTCCGGATATTGAGCTCAAGCCGAGTTTTATTGATAACGAGAAAATATCAATTTTCAGAAGTGGCGAATCCTCGTTTAAAGAAGCTAATTTCAAAGAGCATATTGTCAGCAAATACACACCGAAAGAAAAGGATAAACCATTCCTTAAAATCACCTATTTCAAGCCTTATCTCGATCCTGAAAAAGCATTGAAAGAACGGAGAAAAGAGAAGGTTGGCGTTTTCAAAAATGATGAAGAAATAACACTCGCAGCCGAACTTATGAAAATGAAAATCAAGGCTCCAAAGTCTGATATTGTCAATCTTTCCAAGGATTTGAAGGAAAAAGAGTGGGGAAATATTACAACAAAACTTAACAGCGTAAAAGTGAACTGGAAAAAAATGAGCTCGCTCAAACCGATTGACCCTGAAAAACTTAAAATCGAGCTTATCTCAGACCCTAAACTTTTTCCAGGAATGCTCAACAAACTTAAATTCAGAGCAACTTACCCCGGTGAAGTTGAAAATCTGGCAGCATATATGGATACCGATATTCCAGTCCTTAAAAACACAGAAATTATTTTTGGATCATTCAAAAATTCAGTTGAACGGGAAGTTCCAGTAAAGCTTTACGAATCAATGCCGTGGAGAAAAGAGCGGGTAAACCTCATTCTCAGTGCAAATGATTTTGCAACAACACTCAAAGAGGAGAAAATAGAGATAGAGACTCTTTCAATGCCGCTTCCAGATGTTAAATTTTCTTATCTTATCGAAGAATCTACAGGCAACAAAAACGGAATTATTGAGGAAAATGAAAGTCTTAAACTCAAAATATGGATGAAAAACTTTGGCAAAGGAAAGCTCGCAGATGGTAGGATTCTTCTAATAAACGCAAACAACACCCACGAAGTTTTTATCAAAAAAGGGAACGAGCAGGTTATACTTAACCCTGGAGAAGAGAAAATTGTCGAGCTTGATTTCAACATCTCAAAGCTCAAAGACATTAACGAAAAAGTTAAAATAGCAGCATCATTAATTGATTACAAAACAAGATATCAGGCAGGATTTTCAATTCCATTCACAAGAGTTTCAGGAAAATGCAGATATGAAAAAAGCACAGAAAACCCAGTTATTTTAAAGAGTAACGCCTCGCTCTATTCTTCCGCGGAAGGTACACAGATTTCAGCAACAATGAAAACTGACGGAAAAGAGATTGTGACCGGATTTTGCGGCGATTTTGCAAGCCTCAAATCTGGTTTCTGGGCGAAAAGGAATGATCTGACAAATCTTGCGTCCGACACAGCTTCCTCGATAGCGACCCCGACATATAGCATCTCAATGCCTGAAATAGAGGTTGATTCAGCTCCGGTAATTGTAGAAAATGGTGCTGCGAAAATTGATTTCAAACTCAAAGGAAGTGTTCAGGATGTTTTCGTATTTGTTAATAACAAAAAAGTTTTTTACTACAGAGCAGGCATGAACGGCAACAAACATGATTTTTCAGTTCCGCTAACTCTTGAGTATAAAACCAATAGAATTTACATAGTTGTCAAAAGCGAAGACAGCGAAAAATCTGCATCAGCAATCAAATACATTGTCTATCCAAAAGGCAAAAAAGACGATCTTGATACAACAGAAGAGTGAATAGAATATGTTTTTGAGATAGTTTGATTCTCCAATTAATTCCCAAAAGCTTTCCTGTTTGACTTGCAACACAGTTTTATAACAAAAGATAAACAAATTCCTTGACACAAAACTATTTTTTAAATACATTTGCGAC
>CAZISX010000099.1:9226-13963 GCA_964542005.1 uncultured Spirochaetales bacterium | reverse complement strand
CTTTGAAAAGCTCTTTTTCTCCAAGAAATATTGATTCAAGTGCTGATAAAGTCATTGATTTTCCAAATCTGCGTGGACGAGAGAGGAAATATTGGCCGTTTGGTTTGCTGACAAGCTGATAAAGCTCTTTGGTTTTATCAACATACATACAGTTTTGTTCTATTATTGTTCTGAATGTGTAGATACTTGTCGAAAGCTGTTTTCTCATTTCGGCTCCTCAAAAAATTCGGGGGATTATATCTGAAGAATAACAGGATGTCAAAACATGCAATTTCTATCCAATAAAATAAAAGCTTCCTTTCTTTGATATTAGACCTGAATTTATGAGAGTGTAGAGGTGTTTTTTTGTATGCTTTTCCTTTAGTTGAATTATTCTGGAAATCTGTTTTATTGTTTTCGTACTATTTAATGCACACAAAATCTGATTAGCTCTAAGAATTTTCTTCCTCTTTTCTCTTATTAAGCCGATCCCCAGCGTTGATGCAAGCTCTTGAAAAAACATATTGTCGTTTTCACACAAAGTTTTATCAAATTTAGAGAGTATAGCGATGCTGCAATCATCTGTTGTTTTTGAAATTACAATGTTATCAAAGCTGTTTTTTATCATATTTAACATGGTCTCTCTGTTTAATATCACATTTCTATAGATAATTTTCTTAATAACAGGTGCAAGAGATTTATCTTTTTTATTGTAGAAACTTTCTGCAGTTCCATCAGACATTAAAATAAATCCATACATTTTGCTGGCGTTTCCTTTAAAGATTTTCATGGAAGAAAGGGCTTTTTTGGATGTAACAAATACTGTTGAGTTAATAAATTCTCCATTTTCAGGAATTGATGCAACCTTAATTTTGCTGCCATCAAAATATCCGATAACACCATCTCCAATATGTAATAAAAAATAATTGTTATCTTTCACTGCAGCAACAAGCAGCGTGGAGGCAAGATCATTGATATTGCACGACATTTCTTCAGATGTTTTATTTAAAGCAATGAGAAGATGTTCCATAATTGACTGTTTAGTTTTCTGTGCACTGTTTTCGTTGATAATTGTCTCAAAATTTTCACCTAAAAAATCGCTTATACTATTAATAACTGTTTCTGCTCCGATATGAGATAAAGCTGCTGAGCCTGCTCCATCCGCCAGAGCAATTATTTCAACGCCATTTATTTCCCGATGAACAGTTTTATCCTGACATGGAATATTGTTTTTAATATGGCTTCTTCCCTGACTTTCATAATTTACTGCTTTCCACATTTTACACCTCACTGGGTTAAATTAAAAAATAACCAATAAAAACAAAGAACTACAAAACATAAGTTAATGCAGCTACAAATATGTGATGCCGGGTTTTCTAGGAAAAGAAGGGGGCAAAAGCCCCCAAAAAAATTGTTATAAGGTAGCCCAATCACTGAAATCATTATTAAGCGGAACAATTTCTCCAGGGATAGATCCCGAAGTGCTGGACACACTCTTACTTAACCATTCAAAAAATTCGCGGAACTTCAATCCTTTTAACTTAAGCGGCTGTCTTTTAGGAGAAAATTCTTTAAGTGTTTTCATGTCTGCATCATCACCAATACCAATAGGAAATACCGTAAGTTTTTTACTGTTTACCAAGTTCACTGTTCTAGCCCGTGCTCTTTCGAGTTCATCTTGAGAGCCGTTCGGTTTGCCATCAGTCATCAGCACAAGCCACGGCTGGAAATAATCAACACCGGCATTTTTGTAGGCTTTTTTCCTCTCTTCCATAATATCAAGAGCAATATTCACAGCTTCGCCCATAGGAGTAAGTCCCTCAGCTTTCAAAATAGGGATAGCAACAGATTCGTCAATAGTAATAAAATCCTGCATCAATCTTGCCTGATCCCCAAAAGTCACAATAGAAATTTCAGCTGAGTACCTGGCAACTTCATCTTCAAGAATTGAAGTGCAAAAAAGTCTGATTGCATCATTAAGTTCATTAATTGCATTGCTGTCATTCATAGAGCCGCTTGTGTCGAGGCAAAGGCATACAGGAACTCTTGATGTTGGGTTTTCAACTAAATCGTTTGTTGTGAAAAGTGTGTTTGGCATGATAATCTCCATAAAAAAAATAAATCAATCAGTAACCACAATAATATAAAGGAACTTTCTTTCAGCTTTTCCGGAAAAAAAATCATTTTTAACAAAAAATATTTCTAAGCACATCCCAAAAACTTTCTCTTTGTTCAGACTCAAATGTATTTGCCGGTATGTTTTCAGAACTGCGGTTTTTCCTGCATGCACTGCATCTTTTTGGAAGGCTCAGCCCTTTTGATGTAAAATATTCTCTTTCGCCCTGACTAATAGTAAAGCTGTCTCCGCAATCCCTGCATGTAATAGGTTGGCAAGGTGAAATGGTGTAGTTAAAGCAATCATGACACAGACGATGTTTTTTTCTATTCTTTATGTGCTTATCAAAATTTGTAAAAACAATTTCAACACCGCATCTTGAGCAATTGTATTTTTCACCAGATCGGAGACATGTTGGACAAATCCCGTCCTTACAATTTTCTTCCTGAATTTCATTATTACAGATTTTGCACTTTATATAGTTTATGTTGTCTATCTTTTTGTGTCTGGTTGGAAAAATTTCTTCAGACATTTTATCTTGAGAGCCAAAACTTCCATCACTAAGAATTTCAAAATATTGATTAAATTTTTGAAGCCAGGCATCAACAGACAATCTTGTGTTTTCAATACTGTTTGGCATATTTTTTTTAAAAGTATTATAAAAAGCCTTTTTAATATCAAAAGGAAGGTGACTCCACATAAATCGCCACGGTCCAACAGGTGCTTTCTTGTTAGAGTTGCCATTAAAAGGATAGGAAAAATCCATAGCAACAATATTTTCAGACATATTTTCTCCGCCCTGCTGGCAGTATGGCGGTTTCCCTGGCAGCATAATCATAAAAAGAAGAGTGGCAACCGCAAAATTTTCATTTCCCATTGTTCTTAAAAAATGTCTATAATTTTTTCTTTGTATTTCCGGAGCTGTGTAGTTTTTTGTTCCAACAGGGCAGGGGAACCCTTCAATCTGGTAGCTGTCTGTATCGACAAAATAGACCTCTGTTGGCGATTCAACCAGAATGTTTGCCGGATTTATGTCTCCCATAATTATATTTCTATCGTGAAGATATTTTATTTTTTCAAGGATTGTGATGCAGAGTTTGACCATATCTTTTTTCTTCCAGTTAGGAAAATTTTTATATAACAGCTGTTTGACAAAAAGACTTCTTTGTATCTCCCGGCCTTTACCTTTCGGCATCAAATAGCCAACAAACTGCTTTTCGGCGTTGTACAGACTTTTTACTGGAAAACAAATACCGTTGCATTCAAGTTTTTTACTTAACATAAGTTCTGTTTTTGCCTTTTTCCTAAGGTTAAGGTTATCTTTTTTATATATCTTTGCCAGATACGGAGTGTTGGTTTCATAAATATTTGCCTCGCCGCCACTGTTTATTTCCCTAAGAATTTTAACTGGTTCAAAGTTGGAGCCATTCAACATAAAAAGAGTGCTTCCTTTAGACGGAGTTTCTTTTACAGAAATGATAGTTTCAGGAATATCTGTAATTTTTGCAGACATTTTAAATTTTTCCGAAACATCAATTTTTTCACAATTATTACCTATTTGTTTTTTGTTATGGAAAGAGTTTAAAATACCCTTATCATCTAAATGCTTAACTTCTACAGGATTAGCTTTTACCGATTTATTCTTATTTAACCCCAACATATCATTTGCAAGATCTGAGTCTTGTGTTATAAGTAAAAGCTTGTATTGAATTCTAAATTTAGTAAAAACAGATAAAAATACATTGTCTGCAAAATGATTGTTTTTGTCCTGACGAATATCTATAAGCTTGGCATCGAGAAGTGTTTTTATGTTGAAAAGAGCCTTTTTTGCATCTTTTGCAAGTGTTGGGTTATTTTTGTTTGCAGCATGCTTTTCGAGCTCATCTTTGCATGCAAGAGGAATATATATTTTTTCCCCATATTTTTCCAAAACAGGTACAACCATTTGCCAGAAATTATCAATGCCAGGATGGAGCAAACTGCATGTATCTATAAAAATCTTGTAGTTTTGTACATAACTATCAATGTTGATATTAGTGTGACTCATATATTTTCCTCCTTTCTCTTAAAGTTTCCATCAGAAGCATATTCTGCAAGTCCGCCGCATACACCCAATATTTTTCTATCATCAGTAGACAATCTCAGTTTTTTCATGGTAAAACCTCCAAAAAATGTTTCTACTAAATAAAAAGGAAGATAGCTGCTCTTTTTCCGGAAAAATCTGAATTTTTTTTACATGAATCGTTTGACTCTTGATTAAGAGGTTGAAAAAAGATTTTGATTTAGAGGTCTTAGAAAAAAATTATTTCAAAAGTTTTTCCAGTTTTTCTGTAATTTCATCTAGGCACCAATATTGCAACCCTGCACTTTCAACTTTTTCAGCCTGAGCAACTAGTGCATTTGCAATATATGGAAATTTTTCTTTTCTTTCTTCAGGAATTTTTATTGACTTTACTTTTTTAAGTAGCGGTCCTGTGATTGTTGCTCTTCCGTAAGGTCCCGACTTTTGAAAAACATCTCTTTCCTGACCTTTTGCTATTTTGTTTTCAAACTTTGCAGACTTACTTTCAAGCAAAATAAGAGTTCCAAATTTTGTAACAATTACAACATCATACTCTGCTTCAAATATACCGGAATTTTCA
>CAZISX010000099.1:5295-9216 GCA_964542005.1 uncultured Spirochaetales bacterium | reverse complement strand
TGGATGTTTTTCCATACCTCTTTTTTAGCTAGATTTTTAATCTGGCTGAGCACCATTTTTTCAAAAAAAGGACCATTGTTTTCAGAAAAAAAGATTTTAGATGTAAGCATCGTATTATCCGGCTCAAACACCGTCTTTGAGTTGTTTCCTAACTCCATGAAAATTTTGGTTATTTCGTTTTTTTCTTCTTCTGAATATGGGTTTTTTCTAACCTTAACTGTCGGAATATCAATATATTCAGAAATATGTCTGATAATTTCATTTTTCACACCGTTCCAGAAACTCTCATATCTATGTGGCGCATAAATACTTTCAAGAAGAGTTTTTGCATCTGAAACATTAGTTAAGTTTCTAATTTTATTTCTAATAGCTTTAGGATCCTGCCCAATGGAATAGGTGATTTTTAAATTTTCAAAATCAGGCTTTTTCTCTTGAAGAATTTTGATAACCGCTTCTTTTACAGCTCTGATTTCAACAAAATCTTCTTTTTCATCCATGATTTTGCGGAAAAAGATTTCCTCAAAAAGAGTATTGGTTTTTAGATATTCTGCCGCTTTTTCTGCTGATAATAAATTATCAAGCTGATTTTTTTCCAGTTTAGATTTGATTTCAAGATTTTCAGAAGCCCTCTTCTTTTCGTTTGGATTTTTCCAGAGATAGTAATCGTTAAGCATCAGAATTTCTTCGAGAGTTAAATCAATTGAGTAAGAACTTGAAGAAGATTTAAGACTTTTGTCAACAAAAAATAATTTTTTTGCATTTGCCTCAGTATAAACAATAGCTGAATTTAACTGGGGAAAATCAGAAAAAGCCTTCATCATTGCTATTGTGAAAAGTTTTTGACCGCCGCCAACATTAAGCAATATCTTGTCATTTTTTTCTTTTAAAATCTCACTTTTAATAAGATTTGTTAATTTATCCAAATCTGATTCTATCTCATTTGGAACATCAACATTTCGGTGTTTAAGATTTCTTTTTTTGAGAAAGTTTATTAAGTTTTTTGTCCAGTTTTTTGCTGTTTCTGTTGTAAATATTACAATATTTTCAACTTTTTCAGTTATTGCCGGAACAAGATTTACAACCTGATTTTGTGTTGAACAGATAAACATTGTTTTAGTCATGGATGGCCTCTAAATTAATTTAATATTAAGAAATTCAGCAAGTTTTTTATAGTTAAAAGTATATTCTTTCTTTGCTGTTTTCTTCTTGATTTTATTTATAAGCAAAGCAGCAATTTCTTGGTTTTTTCCATTTTTTTCCCAATTATTTATCCATTCGTTCTCTTTTGAAGGATCAAGCTGATTTATTTTGCTTAGCTCTTCAAGCATTCTTTTAATTGTATCTGTTTTATTTTTTTCATCGGCTTCATTTTTTATTTTTTCAAGAAACTCAACCTTGCTTGTTTCCATTTTATTTAGATCTTCAGAGCTCATCATTGTTTTGGGAACAACTTCTTTTCCTAAAAGTTTTGAGTATCTTTTTAGATATTCTCCTTTGTTTTTTGCTTTTGGAAATTCAACTAAGTCCATATATCCAAGAATATCTTGATTGTTTTGTTCAGATTTCATTGTAAACAGCTCTTTTATTTGCTGGGATGAAAGCCATTTTTCATTATTTTCCATGTTGATTTCCATATATTTTTCAAATTCTTTCATATATTCTTCTGTTTTGCTTAAAAGATAATTTGTTTTATCAATTTTTATCTCAACTTTTCCGTAGCCTAATGGTTTCGCCATTCCAATGCCATGAAAACATTCTTTTGTGTTATGAAAAGTAATCGCAGATAATAACGCTCCAATTTCTTCTTTTTTTAGATTATGAAATCTAATTTTTCCTTTAAAAACAACTCCTTGCTGAAGAGGTGTGAATTTTGTAAAAACCTTTTCACTAACATCTTTAGGCTTATTGCTTATAACATTTTCTCTTAATGGATAAATTTTCCATCCACTAAGTTTTGATACTGAGTCATAAACTTTAAGCTTGCTGCTGTTTTGTTCAATATAATTTGGATAAAAAGTTGCTTTGGGACTACTTAAAACCTCTGCTTTTTGCTCAATCTCTTTAATGTTTTCAACTGCAAAAGCATGCGAAAATTGAATTCTGCCTTTTAATTCGTTATTTTCAATGTTGCCAAACATCGTTTCTGCAAAATCAGGCTTATCTTTCTTATGTTTTGACAACAATAAATCTTTTACTGATTTATCATAAGGCAAACGATAAAGCATCGCCAACCCGAAAGAGTGAACATTGTTTTTACCTTCAGGCAAATAAAAAACCGGCATTTTGCCACCATTTTCTAACCTTGGCTTCCAAAAACCCCATTCTTCATTTGGTGTTAAACTGCCTTTATGATGATCTTTGTTTCTGTCATTACTGTGATTTAATTCAAAGTTTCTTCTCATATCATCTTTAATTTCTATCCACTCAGATTCCTTTTTTTCATTAAAAAACACAAACTCTAAGTGCTTTTTTCCTTTTCCGTGCATTCCTTCAGCACTGCTTAGCTTTGGTCCAATTTGTCCTGTAAAAACAAGTGTTCCTTCTGTTTTTTCATAATTTTTGTCATTTGGATCTTTGATTTTTGCTCTTTTGAATTTTCCACATTGTTTAATAAAGTTGGCTGTATTGCAAATTTTTGTTATGTGAAAATCTTTGTGAAGGTTCCGTCCTTTTTCTTCATAAGCTCTGTATTTTGAGACTCCACTAAGAATAGAAATTCCAAACGCTGAATCAATTTCACATTGCTCTATTCTTGCAAATTCACACGGAATTAAAAACCATTTGCTATTTTCTATTTTAATAAAACCAGCTTTTGCAAGTGGCTCAGAGTTAAAGTCTTTTACAAATTTTGGTGTATAAGTATCTGTATTTGAAAGATCTCTCCATGAAAATTTTCTATCATCAATTCGATTCATTTTTCCAAAACTCATAATCTCAAGCACATTTCGTATAGCACCCTTGAGACTCGTTCCAGGAATGAAATATTTCTTATTATTATCTTCTTCAATATGCGAAAATTTGGTTTCATCTTTTTCCGCAGAACCATTTCTTACAAAAATTGGTGATTTTGCAGTAATTTTTATCTCAATCTCTCCGCTTTCCCCATCTTCAAACGGTACATCGTGAGAAACTTTATCAGCCCAATCAGGGAAAACAACTGTTTCTGAAAGCGGCACAAAATTATATGGTGATTTAATTGTCATGATTATCCTCCTTTTTTCTAAACCCTGCAAAAACAACAGCTTTTTTTGTCATAACCTGCATATCCGGACAATTTTCATCTGGCTCAGGCAGCCAGATTTCTTTAAAATGAAGTTTGTTTTCTTTCTCAAGTTTTTTGTTTGCCAGATAAAATTTATCAACAAAATTTGTTTTTTCATCCAGTTCACCAAGATTAAACTGTGTAATGTAATATCTCCCTGAAACATGGCGGATTGAGATGCTGATGTTTTTATCTTTGTTGTAAAGATGTCCTTCCATTATAAATGGATTTGCAGGTTTGCCGCTGTTTTCATATTTTGTAAGTTCAGCTTCACTTGTTACTTTTTTCGGGTTTTCTTTGCTTGATTCCCAGATATATCCTTCATATTCAAGCTGAGGTATTTCTTTGAAATTATTTAATGTTTTTGCACCATTTATCATATTACCGCTCCATCTTTTTTCAATGTTCCGTTAAAACAGCCATGTCCTCTCATTACACTTCCGCCAAGCGGCAGCATTCCGGTTGTAATATCTTTTAGCGTTGCTTCAAATGCTTTCTTAATTTTTTCATCATTTTCAAAAGCACTGTTTTCAACTGTGATTTCAAGTTTTATCTCTTCTTTTGAGTGAATAACTTTTTCATCAAAAAGAGCTCCGTCAATTGCTCCACCCGTAAATCTGTCAATTGCAACATGATCAAATACTTTTGTATTGTTATTA
>CAZISX010000099.1:0-5285 GCA_964542005.1 uncultured Spirochaetales bacterium | reverse complement strand
ACATCACTGAAAAGCACTTTTCCTCTTGCTCCGTATTTTTCACTTTTGTCTGAATTTTTTGCAAATCCAAAAAGAGCTGCAACTGCTTTGTTGTTTTCACCTGTAACAGCTTTAAATTCTTCTTCTGTTTTAAAATTGTCAGCAAAAATGTCCTTTGATTTGTTGTAGTAAAAAGCTGTTCTGTGAGAAATCGCACCTTTTACAGAAGTTGCAGGGATAAGTATTTTTCCTTCTGAAAAACATGGAGTTTTATCGTTTTCCCATTCAACAACAATCTCTTTTTTTGCAACTGCATCAACATCATTGTCTCCAAAGCCTGAAGAAAACATAAAGAAATCATCAGGTTTAAGGTTAAGCGTATATGTTGTTGTTTTTTCTTTGTCAGCTTCTTTTTTTGAATCAAATGATTTTTTTGGAATAGAAAGTTTTGAGCTTTTTTGAATATACCAATTTAAATCTTCCGGTCTTTTAAAATCACAATTTTTTTCATCAACTGATTTGATTTCAAGCTCTCCAAAACCTTTTCTTGTGCCTCCGCCAATTCTAAAAAGTGGTGAATTAAGTTTTTTAAGGATTTCTTCCCAATTTTCTTTATCGTTTTCAGTTCCAATAAGTTCTATTTCAAAGACAAATCTGCAGCCTTTATAAACAACTTGAGAATCAAATTTGCCATGGTTATCTTTATCTGCAACACCTTTATGATTGATTCTGCAATGATCTCGAAGAGCCATTTTTGTAAATTTTGAATAGAATTCATCTTTAAAATCAATAACTTTCAAACCGTCAGCAACAATGCCATCAACACCAACAAACCTTGCATCAGAAAAAATCAGCCTTGAACCTTCGCCTTTATCTCCTTTTTGAAAGCCAAATAAATTATTTGCTTTTGTTTCTTCGAAATCGTGTTTCAGAACTCCTGCAATAGAAGTTCCTGGAATCATTGGTAGTCCGTTTGCATCAGTAACAGCAAGTTCATCAACAGTAACACCTTTTTCACCTGTTCCAACTTTTAGAGGTGTTTTTGCTTCTACAAGAATTGTTGCAATATATCTGTGTGTAAAACTACTCATTTTTCACCCCCTTTATTCTTCTTATTTTCTTTGTTTTTTGCTTTTTTCTGCATCTGTGCGGCAAGTTTTTCGATGTAGTCAGTTGTCACGCTGTCTTTTTCAATTTCTTGTTTGAGAATAGTCTTGCAATCTTTCCATTTTTCAGCTGTTTTGCCATGTTCAAGAAAACCTGAATCTGCCCTGTTCTGACTGTGATTTCCCTCAACCGGCTTAAACAATTTATCTTTTAACTCTTGAATATCTTTTGATGTGGTTGCAATTGCTCTAATTTGTCCCCACTGACTTGGAGTTATTCCATTGAATTTTTTAGATTCATCTGCCTTTTGTGAGAAATTATTCACTTTGTCATAAATTGCTTTTTCATCATCTTTTCGCTTTTCTTGTGCTTTGATCCAGTTTGCAAAAACAGCATCACTTGCATCGTTCTCTTTTATTGCCTTTATTGAAGCTGTTTCTTCTTTTGCTTCTTTTGCTGTTTCTTTCAGCTTAAACTGTGAAAGTTCACCATTGCTGTCTGCTTTTAGAAAAGAAGGATTTACTATAACCTGACCAAATCCTTCATTTAAATAAGCTCCTATTCCGGACTCTATTTTTGTCAAATCAATCTCGCCACTTCCTTTAAAAACAAAAACAGAACCTTTCTGAAACACTGCTCTGTCTGCTTCTGATGATTTATTTTTTCCGTTATATGGTGCAAAAATCTGATGCTTAACTTGAGATAAATCCCAGCAAATTTCATAGTTTTCAGGAAGATTAAAATCTTTTTCTGTTGGCTGAAGATTTGGCTGACCAAGTTCATCATAAAAAGCAAGTCTGCTTTCTGCATAAATTACAACCTTGCCATCAATCAAATCTTTTGATGATTTTGACTCATATTTCTGATCAATTTTTTCAATTTTAACCCGTCCATATTGAGCTGAACGGCTTCTTCCAATGTTTCTTTCACCTTCTAGTTTTTCAATAATTTCTGTTTCGTTAATAGCCTCATCAACATCAACAAAAAATATCCATTCGCTATCTGATTCAAGTGATTTGTAGCCGTACATTTTGCCTTCTTGACTTCTTCTCTCGTCTCTGTTGTATGCAGATTTAATAGCAAAGTTGTTTTCAGCTTTAAGCATTGAGCCATCACCCAAAACCCACCCGGAACGAACTTGTTTAAGCTGAACATCCTGTTCTTTATTATCAATTTTTATTTTTAATGAATTTCTTTTTTCGGCAGTAAGCACCGAAGAGTGATGAATCCATATTGGAGTTTCAGTGATTTTGGAACCTTTGTTTATAAACCAGCTAAGTGGTGATTTAAAGCTTTTTTCGTCGTTTTTTGCAAGATGTGCATCTCCAAATCTAACTTTTCCTGAGTGAAAGACATCATAACTGTTTGAAAAACTTGAGTAATATTTTGCAACAATTCCAAGAAAATTTGAACCTGGAATGAAATCAAGAGTTTCCTGAGTTCCTTCTGTTGCAGTTTGTGCATTTATGATTATGTCAGAAAGAAGAGTGCATTTAAATGTTAATCTTTTCATTACTTTACCTCCTCAGCAATAGAAATCTGACATCTGCCAAGACCTCTTGTTCTTCCTGTTCCCATTCTTTTTGTGAACTGCATACATTTTTTTAGACTTTCTTTATGTTCATCCGGCACATTTGCAATTTTTCCAAAAAGAGTTAGCGGAACAACAACTTCCATTTTTCTTAAGGAATGCTCTTTCGCCTGCCCGTTTTCTTCAATTGCTGTTGACGCAATACTTCTATAAATCAAATCAGTTTTATCTTTAAGTTGTTTTTTTACTGCATCTGTAAGTTCCGCATTTGAGAAAAATGTTACACACTCTTTTGAGTGCTCATGTTCTTGATCTTTTTTTGACTGTTTTGCCTCTTTACCAAAAACTTTTTCAATAAAGCTGTCATCAACAGCATTAAAATCTTGTAAAGAAAGAGCGGCGTCTTTGAGAAGACCTTTTATTGTTTTTCCTGGAATAAATGGAAGTTCAAATTTATCTTTAACAACAATTAAATCAACATCAGCGCCGGATGAAAGACCGCTTCCGCAGTGCCAGTCTGAAAAGAACTCGATTTTATAAATAATATCCATTACTTACCTCCTTTAACTATTGATGCAACGCTCATAACATCATATAAGTGAGTTTTATTATCTTTTATTGCCTGACTTAACTCAAGCAGGTTAATATATTTTTCATTCTTTTCTTTTGTAATTTCAATAACTCGCTCAATCCATAAATCTGCCTCGTGTTTATCTTTGTGGAGCAAAGAAAGCCATTTTCTGATGCCTGATTTTGGAGCATCTTTTTCGTTAATTTCTTTCACCCAGTTTAAAAGTTCTTCTGCTTTTTTAATATCGTATGGTCCATATTTAAAACTTATCTCTTTTTGAGGCGTAAGCTCTCTTTTGATAATATCTTCATAAGTTTCCACAAAAGAATCCTGAATTTTGTGGAATGAAAAACCGGTTTCTCTTTTTAGCTCTTTTTTTGCATTGCCGCAAAGCTCTTCTGCAAGATGATAGGCATAATGAAACGGAAAAGATGGCTTCATAAATGCAATTCCAGCACAGGCTGTTAAATAATTTTTTTCAAGGTTAATCTGGAATTCTTTAATAATAGGTGCAAGATTCTTTTTAGTTTTCTCTTCAAAATTCTTTAAAAACTCCATTGTAAATTGAATAGCTAAATCGCCTCGGATAATAATAGTCAAATCATCACCACCAAGAACAACGGGACGGAATGGATATTTTTCTAGTTTTTCGTTTTCATAAGCTACTGTTCCTGTTTTTTTAATTGCTTCTTGAGCAGCTTCTCTGGTCGAGTCATCTATCGCTTTTGAAAATTTAGTAAAAGCATCCTGTAATTTTGCAGAAGAAGAATTTTTTTCAAGATTATCAGAAAGTCCTTGAATAATTTTGCCAAGTCCGTTGCCGTCAGCATGGATTACTGCAAGCCAGTCAGAGTGGTTTTCTCTACAAATATCTTCAACATCAAAAGGATATAATTTGTTATCTCGCTCTTTGCTATAATCAGAAATTATTTTGTTCAACAAACTGTTTTTAGCATCTTTTTTAATTGCTTTTTGTTTCGTTTTTGTGCCAAAATCTCTTGGGGCTTTATTTTCATCTTTCCAATCAACTGCCGGTTTTCCTGTTCTTCTTGATCTTATTGCAGCCATTGGCGCAAGTTCGTTTGGCATTGATGCTTTATTTCTTTGGATTTTCAGCTTTTTCTCAAGCTCATTCATCAAATCTTTTGTTGGATTATCATTTTCACAAACCACAACAGCTTGAGAAAGTGTTACTCCAGGTGCAATTTCTGCAACAATTTTTGGCCATTTGAGAACTATTTTTTCTGCAATATTTTGGTCAGCTAAAAGCCTTATATTTCCTGCCGCAGCAAGAATAAAATCGACACTTTCTTCAGCAATTTTCAACTCTTTGCAAAAGTTTTTTCTATCGCAAAGCTGCTCTACAATTTCGCTTGCTCCGACAATCTCTTTCAGCTTGTTTGTTTCAAAAATAAAATCCTGAATACCTTGAACGCTTGCTCCATACAAATACTTTGTCATTTCAATTCCTCCATAAAAGTTTCATATCTTCTAAATCCAACATGTTTAAATATCTGTTTTCTTTCTATTGTCCCGTCATTTTTAGGAATTTCTTCCGAAATCCTTTTTGTTGTTGCATAAATTGGCAGCAAGCTGTTCTTAAAACAAAAATCTACCGAATAAACAGTTGCACCGAAATCTCCCTGAATCAGCACAAAATCATTTTTTTTGGCCTCTTTTTCAAGCCATTCACAGATTTTGTTTAAAGGGATTTTGTCAAGCCCTCCTTCAGGATTAATGTTTGACCATATTTTTTGTAAAATTTCGGGTAAATAAACAAATTCATCAGCTTTCAAACTTTCTTTTGCATCATTTATTTGATCTTCTGTGAGCTTGTGGGAAAAAAGTAAAAATAGTTTTGCCATTTAGTGCTCCTTGTTTATTAATTTCCATTTTCCTTTTTTTGTAGAACCTTCTCTTTGAAGTGTTCCATCATTTTTTAGTTTTTTTATCTGCCATTCTATGCCTTTAACAGAAATGCCTGTTTTTTCCGCTAATTCATTCATAGTTATCTGATTATTTTCTGAGATTAACAATATAAGTTCTTCCCTAGTTTTTTCTGTTTCTTCCCTAGTTTTTTCTGTTTCTTCCCTAGTT
>CAZISX010000098.1:13844-14484 GCA_964542005.1 uncultured Spirochaetales bacterium | reverse complement strand
ATTTTCGCGCGCGTGCGAGAGTTACTTTTATGATCCACAATGCTCAAAGGAACTTTCCTGTGATTTAAATCCTTAATTGTTTAAAGCTACATGCTTTAGCTATGCTTGTCAAATATTTTGTCAAATGTTTGTGAGCTTTTGTGCTACACCTTGCCTCGGAAGAAGCGGCGGGTTGCATCCCCTACTCTTTTCTCGATTCAATCCCGTATCTTTCAAGAAGTTTGTAGAGCGCAACCCTTGAAATTCCTGCAATTCTTGAGGCTTTTTGAATATTTCCGCCATTTCTTGCCAGAAGCTCTGAAAAATATTCTTGATTAAAATCAGAAAGTACAACCTCTTTAGCCTCTTTGTAATTTGAATATTCATCAAACTTGGCATGATTGTTCTCTTTTTTGGAGCCTAAAACTGCGTTTCTTATTTCATCAGGCAAATCCTCAATTTTGATATAGTCATTGTCACACATAATTACTGCCTGCTGGATAAAATTCCTGAGCTGCCGGACATTTCCGGGGTAGTTGTAGCGCATAATTACATTCATTGCTTCTTTATCAATTCCTTCAACCTGAGTGCTGAAACGGGTATTGGACTCTTTTATAAAGCTTTGAACCAGAAGCGGAATATCCTCTTTATAATCACGCAG
>CAZISX010000098.1:12047-13834 GCA_964542005.1 uncultured Spirochaetales bacterium | reverse complement strand
CAAGGTTGCGGCTAGTTGCGGCAATAACCCTGACATCAACCTTTTTTGGCGGATTGTTGCTGCCGACAGCCCTTATTTCGCCACTTTGAAGTGTTCTTAAAAGTTTTACCTGTAAAAGAAGCGGCAAATCACCAAGCTCATCGAGAAAAATTGTGCCGCCGTCAGCTTTTTCAAACTCACCGATTTTATTGAATGATGCGCCAGTAAATGCTCCTTTTACATGACCGAACATCTCGCTTTCGAGGAGTTCACTCGGTATCGCAGCACAGTTTATTGTGATGAGAGGCTTATCTTTTCTCCTTGAATTGAAGTGAATTGCGTGGGCAAGAAGCTCTTTTCCTGTTCCGCTTTCGCCGCGAAGAATTACTGTAGCATCTGTTGCGGAAGCTTTTTCAATCCTTTTTTCAACCTCGCGCCATTTATCGGAACGGCCTAAAATCATGATTCCTTCGCCACGGCTTGCTGTTTCTTTGTAAAGCTGGGCGCGTCTTATAAACATTGTCGCAGTTTTTGCCAGCGACTCGATTTTAACTGCATCATCTTTTGTGAAAATGTTAGGCTGTGACGATTCGACCGAAATAACGCCAATTGCTCTTCCCTGAAAACTTATCGGAACAGCAAGCGAGCTTTTAACACCGAGGAAAAGAGGATAATAATTTCCATCAGTTTCTGTGTCGTTACAGATATAAAATTTATTTGTGCTTAAAACAATTCCAGCAATTGATTTTCGGCCAATTTCTATTTTTTCGGGGATTACAGAAACTGTTTTGCCGCAGATTGCACGGGTATCAAACTCAAGCTCGCCGGTTTTTTCATTCAAAATAAGAACTGCGCCGATTTTTGTATTTGTTTTTCGTAACGCAAGTTTTAAAAGGTTTTCAAGGAGGTGATTAAGCTCTATTGAATTTAGAAAGTCCTCTTCGCTGTGAGCATCTTTGAGTTCCCACAGAAGATTTGATTCCTCTCCTGCTTTTTTGTGATTGTATCTTTCTATTAACAGTGTCCAAAACTGCGGAATTACATCGCCTGAAATAAAATTGAAGAGATGGAATGAATCCTCGTTTTTAAATTCTATAAAAAATATTCCGGTTACGCCGTCTTCAAGCTCTCTTTTTTCTGTGAAAAAATAACGGTTCCCTTTTACTGCCGGTTCTGTTAGAAGTGGCGATTTTGCAAATCTGCCGGAAGAGGATAAATCTTTATGTTCAACAATTTTCTTAAAATTATTAAGCATATAGCTTTCTGTTGACATGTTTCCGGCAAAACACTCTTTCCCCTCTTCATATTTATCCCAGATAAAAAGTGCCTGATTGTACTCACTTATTATGTGTTTAAGAGAAATCGCAAATGTTGAGCATAAATTTTCAATATTATCAGTTGTGATAAGTTCGCTGATAACCTTAATAATATGCTGATAAATCAGATAGGTATCAATTTTTAGCATCGCCGTTCCTTAATAGTAAACCAAAGTTGACACAATGTTAGAGTGTTTAATTAATCTTGTCAAGGAAAAGAGACATAAATCTGCAAAGAGAATAAACTTGATTAAATATCAGAAAGCAAACCTGTAACCAGCTGAAAAAGATATTCTTTTGGGAGCGTCACTACTGTCTACAACATTTTTCTTTTCAAGGCTGTCAACTCTGTCATAAACAGTAGAAAATGCAATTATGTTCAAATCAAAATCAAGTCCGTGAACCTTATCATCCCCAAAAAGAATTCTGCCGCCAAGCCCGACAGTTAATCCGTGATGGGTTTCGTTAAACCTTTTGGTTGCAGATTCTGCG
>CAZISX010000098.1:11381-12037 GCA_964542005.1 uncultured Spirochaetales bacterium | reverse complement strand
CCAGTTTCCGGATTTATGTAGGTTCTGTCAACATCAATAAGAGCGTTTGTTCCGTATAAAACAGTAACTCTTGGTCTGAACATATTCGGTTCCTGAAAAAAATATGAGCGGATTCCTGCATTGTATGCAAATTTTTCGTTTGGAGTAAACCCAAAGCCTGCAACAATGTTTAAAAGATGCCAGTATCCTTGTTTTATTGGAACAATTTCCCCTGAAAATCCAAAAAATCCGTAAGGAATTCCAAGACCTATCCCTAATGTACCGTTATCTGATTTTTCTACTTTTAACTTTTTCTCTGTTTTAAGCTCATCTTTTTTAAATAATGGATCTATAAGAGGAGATGTTGGCTCTTCTTTTTTTACAACAGGCTCTTTTTTAGAATCATCCTCTTTTTTTTCTGTTTGGGTTGGAGTTTCTTTCTTTGTTTCAGGCGTTTTTTCTTCTGACTTTTTCGGGGTAACATACTTTTGGTACAAATCATCTTCAGCAAAAAGTGATAGAGACCAAACAATAGAAAAAATTATAAAAAATCTTATCATGGTACCTTCCTCTGATGTTTTTAGTGATTTGATTATATTGATATTATTTTAGAATGTCAATTTTGTATTTATTTGTTGCTACGAATTTTCTGCAGTTGCAAGATTTTCAAGATATTC
>CAZISX010000098.1:1057-11368 GCA_964542005.1 uncultured Spirochaetales bacterium | reverse complement strand
AATATATAAAGCTGTGCAGGAATTAATGCAAAAAGAGCAAGCTCAGGCGTTAGGCCTGACAAAGTTCTAAACCAGAAATGAGAAATAGGAGAAAACACAATAATTACATAGATTAAGCTTGATATCACACCAAGAAAAAGAGCAAAATTTATAGTTTTGGTTTTGTGCGATTTTTTTGAGCCGATAAAAGCAATTGCAACCTCCTGAAAGGAGAGTCCTACTGCAGAAAAAATAAACATAAGCCCGTTTATAACAGGCAAAACAGCAAGAGATTCTATCGCCATTCTGCTCTGGCCAATAAAAAAAACAGCCGCAGGTCTTATTGCCATATTTATAAAAGAGGTTAATGCAAGCGGATAGTAAAACGAAGCAATTTCTTTATATGATAAAGCCAAATCAGAGCTGTTTCTCATAACATTTTCTCTAAGCAGTTTGTGAGCCATGATTCTTGCCATTATAGCCTCTGCAACTACACCTGAAGAAAGAGAGATTGCACCAACCAAAGCTCCATCAAGTTGTGTGAAGAAGCTGATTCCAAGCGCAAATAATCCCATGCTTGAAAGTCTGAAAAAAGTACAGATTGAAACCTGTTTTGTGTGGCCATATTTTATAAGAATTCCCTGATAAAGACGGCGGTATCCAATTGCTGGAGGCCATGGTATCATAAAAATAAGTGAGTAGTAAACAAGTTTTGCAATTTCTGCGGGCAACTTCAAAAGAGTTCCAGTGACAAAATCAAAAACAGGGGGAATAATAAGAACAAACATAAGAAGCGTTACTGCAATGTTGAGTAAAAATGAGAAGTTACGAAGTTTTAAATAGGAGTTTTTCCCTTTAATCAGAGCAACGGCAGCACTTAAAATCATAATAATCGGCGACTCAACAACAAGACTTATTGAGTGGCTTACCCCAAAAGCTGCAAGATTGTACTTTGCGTTTCCCATTCTTGCAATTACAGAAGAGACAAAAGGGCCTTCTGCAGCCATCATTATCCATGTCAGAAGAAGCGGAAACCAAAAGATTGCAATGTAGCCGAATGTCAGATTATCAATTTCTGAAAAATGTTTTTTCATTTAGCAATTGCTGTTTCAGATGATTCCTGTTGTTCGTCCTCTTTTTTTATAGGATTTTTACAGAAAGAATCTTTTTTGTCGTACATATCATTAATTTCATTAAGCATTTCCAAGCTTTTGACAATGTACTCATTTTCCTCTTTTATATTTTTTGCCGCAATTATACTTCCCTCAATTGTTTTCTTAGCTTTACGGAGAAGTCCGGAAATTTTATTAAAAACCTCACACTGATAAACAGCTCTTTCATCCGCATCAAGGTTTTCAGGCGTGGCAGCAAGCTCCATTTCGGTAAAAAGCGTTGTATACATATTTGCGATTTCAAATGCACTGGCGTTCGTCCAGTAGATTACTCCGGCACGAATTGAAGTCAGGAAATACTTAATAGCTTCAAGTATATATGTACATTTTTTAATAAGACTGGCTTCATTGGCTTCAAGCTGGTAGTTTCTAAATTCGTAAACAACACTCATCCCTAAAATGTACTGCGCCATTGCATATTCGCTGTTAAATGTAAGATCTGCTCTTGAATATTTTTTTCTGATTTCTGAAATATAATAGTTTACAAGTTTCCGCCCTTCAGCAAGTTTGCCCTGCATAATAATTGCTTCAGCCATTCTAAGTGAGATTTCATTCTGTGTTTCAGAGGACATCTCAAGGTTTTTCGGATTTTTATTGAGAGTTTCTTCTGCAATATTTTCTGCCAGAAGCCACTTTTCCGATTTTTTTAATGATTCCAGATAAAGCAAAAGAGAGTCAAGCTTATCTTTATTTCTTTCAGAAGCTTCAAAAGATTTCAGAAAAAATTCTGAAGATTTCTCGAAATCGTTTCTTTTCATATAAATAAGACCAACATTAAAATAACAGTAGCTAATCATAGAGAATTTAGGGTATTTTTCTATGATTCTTGAGTAGAGATTTCTAGCCTCGTCATATCTTTCAATATCAAAATATGAGTTGGCAAGAGCAAAAATCTGAGCAAAATCAAACTGTTTTTCTTCAAATGTAAGAGATTCACTGTCAAGCTCCCTTTTATCTGCAATAATTAGAAGAGGTTCTTTGACTATAATTTTTTTTTCATTTTTCGGTTCTGTTTTTTCGGCAATATTAGTCGTAGCGCAAGAGATAAAAGAAAACAAAGCCATGATTGAAACCAAAATGATTTTCTTCATTAACACCTCCGCAATCAGCTCAGCAGTAATCTTTAATGTTTTGAATATCCTTAATAATTACAGCAGGATTCCCTTTTGCAACCTTGTTCTCAGGAATATCTTTAGAAACAACCGAGCCTGCACCGATAAGAGCGTTGTTCCCAATAGAAATGCCTGGAAGAATTGTTGAATTTGCACCAATTTTTGCATTTTCTCCAATAATTGCACCAACAAGTGAATTCTTAACATTTTTACTTCTTGGATATTTTGCATTTGTAAGTACAACATTTGGACCAATCCAGCAGTTATTTTTCAGTAGAGAATACTCAGGAACAAAGGCTTGCGAGTGAATTCTTACATTATTTTCAATAGTTATGTGATGTTCTATGCAGCTCATAGAGCCAATGCTGACATTGCTGCCTATTATATTTGATTCTCTGATAAGTGTCTGATGCCCGGTTTGGAAATTTTCACCGATTTTGTTTCCTGCATATATAATTGTATGACTTCTAATCAGAGCATTATCTCCAATAACTGTTTCAAGTTCGCCATCGGATAATCCTGCAGGCGGTTTGCCAATTATGCAGAATTCTTCGATAGTTACATTCCTTCCAAGAGAAACATTTTTGTATATTATTGTGTGTTCACTCATTTATATCCTACAATTTTTCAAGATAAATTTCAGCAATATTGTCGCATTCGGTGTAGTTTGCAATTTCTGCGCACCCCGAACCTACAAGTTTTAAGTGATAATTCCAGTAAAAATAGGCTTTACTGGAAGTGTTAAATGTTATTTGCAAATCTTCGGTTATATAAATAATGCAATTATCTGTTGATGCGGTATCTTCCAAATAGTATTTGCCAATATTTCCTGAAAGTGTGTAACTATTTATATTACTTCCTTTTTCTGAACACTTTTCATCAGAGCAGCTTGTGTATATAAAGCTGTTGTTTGTACTTTTTTGAATTAAGTTGTATTGGAATTTCCAATCCTCAACCTCAAAATTGCCACAAGACTGGTCAAGAATATTTAATTTCGAGCTTTTCTTCCACATTCCGGAAATATTATCAATCGAAATATTAATATCTTCGTCAACAATTTCGGCATCTTGAACCAAGTCAGAGTCCTCGGCATCAGAATCATCTCTATCTGAAATTGCCTCAATATCAACACCGGAAACATCAAAATCCCCGGAAACGCTATCTATATCATTAATTTCAATATCACTATCCTCCAAAATATCTGAATCTTTTTTGATAGATTCCTTATTCTTTTCAGAGCATGAAGCAAAAAACAGGGCAAAAATCAGAAAAAAAAGAGCATTTTTCATAAGACCTCCATATTAAAATCTCTTCAAATCAGAGGTTGGTTTTATAGCACAAAATTATATAAAAATCCAGCGTTAAAAAATATGATTTTCCCCCACCTATATTCCAAAAATTTCCAACTTCTCAAAAAACTTGCTTTAACTGTTTTGACTGCTAAAATTCAGCTTATTTTGTTTGTTCTGTTTATTAACATTAATCAATGGAGTTCATTATGGGCTGCAAATGCTGTGGTTGCAACGATGAGAAAAAAGTTTATTCATCAAAAGAATTAATCGAAATGGAGCATCATTATGGTGCACATAACTATCACCCGCTTGAAGTTGTAATCTGTAAAGCTGAAGGTGTTTGGGTTTGGGATCCGGAAGGGAGAAAATATCTTGACTGCTTAAGTGCTTATTCAGCAGTAAATCAGGGTCACAGACATCCAAAAATAATCAAAGCACTCAAAGAACAGGCCGATATTGTTACACTTACAAGCCGCGCTTTCTTCAACAATGTATGGCCTCTTTTTGCAAAAAAACTCTGCGAATACACCGGAAAAGATATGGTTCTTCCAATGAATACTGGTGCAGAAGCTGTTGAAACTGCAATCAAACTTATGAGAAGATGGGGATATGAGAAAAAAGGCGTGGAAGCAAACAAGGCTGAGATAATTGTTATGGAAGACAACTTTCATGGCAGAACAACTACTATTGTTGGTTTCTCAACCGATCCAGATTCTACAATCAACTACGGACCATTCACACCTGGCTTTGTAATTGTTCCTTACAACGATGCAAAAGCTGTTGAAGCTGCAATTACTCCAAATACAGTTGGTGTTCTTGTTGAGCCTATCCAGGGTGAAGCTGGCGTTTTTGCTCCTGATGCAGGATACCTTAAAGCTCTTCACGATATTTGCAAAAAGAATAATGTTCTTTTTTGCTGCGACGAAGTTCAGACCGGTTTTTGCAGAACAGGTAAAAAATTCTGCCATCAGCATGATGGAATAGAAGCTGATGTTATTGTTATGGGTAAAGCTCTTGGCGGCGGCGTAATGCCTGTTTCCGCTGTTGCAGCAAACAAAGAAATCATGGGCGTTTTCACCCCTGGAACACACGGCTCAACCTTTGGCGGAAATCCGCTTTCATGCGCAGTTGCTATGGCAGCATTAGATGTTCTTGAAGATGAAAAACTCGCAGAAAGATCAGAAGAGATGGGTGCTTATTTCATGAAAAAACTCAATGAAATCAAAGCAAAATCAAATAAAATTGAGCTTGTAAGAGGCAAAGGCCTTCTTATTGGTCTTGTTCTTAAAAAAGAAGTTCTTAGTGCTGCAGGCGAAAAAGCTAGAAAATACACAACAGCTCTTAAGGATAAAGGCGTTCTCGCAAAAGAGACACACGACTGGATAATTAGATTTGCGCCTCCTCTGGTTATCACTAAAGAGGAAATTGACTGGGCAGCAAAAATTATCGAAGAAGTTCTCTGCTAATAAGATTTAAAATTCTTATTTATCTAAGCCCGGGGAAACTCGGGCTTTTTTTTTCAAAAATTGTCATAAGAAATACAAAAAATGTAAGATTCCGCCCATTTTTGCCATAAAAAACAACTATTTCTACTGGCATACAATTTGCTGTAACAATTTTAAGCAAATAATCTAAAAGGGGGCAGGTTATGGATAAAAAAGGCTTCACACTTATCGAGTTGATGATAGTTATTGCTATTGTCGGAATTCTTGCAGCCGTAGCAGTTCCAATGTACGGCGAAAAAGTCCAGAAAGCACGAACATCAGAAGTGCCGATTTCACTTAAAAACATTGTTGAAGCACAGCTTATTCACAAAGAAAACAGTGAAACCAAAACTTATGCGCCAGATTTGACCGAACTTGCGTGGAGAACCAATATGGGAACTGCAGGAAAATTCTATCAGTTTGGAACAGGTAATACAACAATCTGTACATTTGGAGGAACATTAACAACCGGTCTGGCTTGGGCAAAAGTTCAAAATACTTATAAAAGTTCAGTTCCATCAGACTGGAAAGCTGTTTGCATGAATCTTAACTTTTCTCTTGAAAGAAATTAATTAAAACTTTGATTTCACTAAAGATTTGTTCTATTCAAAGCATCAAAAACTGATTTTTCTTTCTCTCATTTTACCGTAAGCTTCTTTTTTCTTATTAAAAATAGAGGTGTTTTTATATCGTCCCCTTTTTTTCAACTCGCGAAAAATCTCTTCGCTGACCGGTTCTTTCAGATAAATTGAAGAGAGCGAAGTTATGCCGCAGGCTGCCATTTCCCGTTCAAGAGCAATAATCATGTTTGCTTCTTTTTTTTCATTCATATCATAAAAGCTGTAGTGATATTTTTCAATAACAACGCCTGAGCCGTTTTTGTCTGAAATACAGTGTGCTTTTCCTGCTAATGCTTTGATTTCTTTAATGCCTGGCTGATTTAAAATTGGAACAAAAAAGAGGATCGAACTACCAAAAAGTGAAATAAGAATAAGCGGTTTTGCCCATTTTGGAACAACAAAGATAGATAGAGCCGAGATGTAAAAAATAAAATTAACCCAAAAAGGAGGATTTATGCCGGCAATAATTGTTGAATCTGCAAAGTTACTGAAATATTTGAGATTTGCATCCAGAATATCAAAAAAAGGCTCTAAAATCGAAATCAGCGGAATTGCATAAGATTCATCAATAAAATAGACAAGTTGAAGCAAAAAAGTAAAGGGAATTATTAACGAACTGAGTGGAATTGCAGTAATATTTGCAAGCGGCGAGATAAGAGAAATAAAACCGGAAAGCGGCATTGTAAGAGGTATAAGGAAAAAAGAGATAAGGACAGAAACACCAATAATTTTAACAATCTGACTTGAAGGAAGTTTGTTCCAAATCATCAAAACAGCAAAAACAGAAACAGCAGACATTAAAAAACTGTAGCTTGTGCAGCTTCCCGGGATTAAGACACAAGTTGATACGAGAGAAAAGAGAAAAACAAAAATATTGTGCGGCGCCCGCCCTGTCATAATCAGAAAATCAAACAAAAGAATAAATAGCGCAGCTCTTATTGTTGGAACTGCAAATCCTATCATATAAAGATAAAAAGTCACAGCTACTATCTTAAATATTGTTAGAATTATCAGGATGTTAGCATGTGTAAAAAACGGCAGAGAAAGCATTATGCGTCTAAAAAAAGAGAAGAAAAAAAAGAGTATACCAATATGAAAAGCAGAGATAGCAACAAGGTGCATTGTTCCTGTTTTAAGGAAAACAGAGTTCTCGAGAGGTGTGAAATATCTCTCACCTGTTGTAAATGCAATAAGAAGATTGCTAGCGTTGTTCTCTCGCAAAAACTTATTGAATTTATTACGGATTCCTGAATTGTACGAATAAGAAAAATCTGTTAGTATTTTCCTCGATTTTTCATATCTGACACTATTTTTTGCAAATGATATTGACTGAATACCGGACAAATCGGCATTTTTTGAATAATAATACTTATCTCCCTGAAATAGTTCTATAATTTCATCATCTGCATAAACAACTTCATAACTTTTTTCTGCCGGGAGCAAGTCTCTTTGCGCTGTAAAATATCCTAATTGCAAAAAAAGCAAGCTGATTATTACAAACCTGTAATTTGATTTGCTTATAAAAAAGTAGAGAGAAAATATAGTACAGGAACTAAGTAAAAGAGCATCCAGACTAAAAAAATAACCGGCAAAAAATAATGCCGGATATAAATAAATAAAAGGATGAAACTTATTTTTAAAATTTAGAGAAGTTCTTAAATTCATTAAAAAAATCCCCTCCTTGCGGAGGGAACAATATATGTCAAAATCTTGCGATTGAGCGGTAATTTACTCAAAAAGATGCTTAATACAATAGCTTTTTCACCAATTTTTCGTAACTCACTGTATTTTTTAAACATTTTCGTCATCGCAAGAATATGGTGTATCATGGCTGAAATATGTGGTTGTCCTTGCCATCGTGATTACAGAAACAGAAGTAGCATCCGATTTCTTTAATAATTTTGAGATAGTATTTATTGTTGTAAGCGTTGTCGCGACATCATCAATCAGTAAAATCTTCCTGTTTTTTACTTTTTTTTCATTAACAGAAAAAGCATCTTTTAGATTTTCTGTTCTCTCCTTAAAATCAAGCTCCGCCTGATTTGGTGTTTTTCTCACTTTTTTCAGGAGCGATTTTCCAAGTGGAATTTTCCATTTTCTTGAAAAAGATTCAGCAAAAATTTCTGCCTGATTAAAAGAACGGCGCAATTTATCAATCCAGTGCATCGGTGTATATAAAACCAGATCATAATCACTATTTTTTGCAATGATTTCAGGAAGATAATTGCCAATCACAAGAGAGTAATTGTATACCGGCGTGTACTTCATTTTTTTTATTACAATTGAGGTAGAACCGCAGTAAATATAGGGAGATACAATGGAATCAAAGTAGATTTTTATATCTTTACAAAAATAGCAGTAATCATCCTGCTTTAAAGGGGTAAAACTGCCGCACCTTTTACAAACTCGCTTTAGTTCCGGTGCATATTTTCTGCATTCAGTGCAATAGATTGATTTATCAAAAACCGGAGCTCCGCAGACAAGACAAAATGTTGGATAGATGTGTAATTCACTCATTTTATTAGCTTTTTATAACTGGTTGACATATCCTTTTGCTAATATGGATTTTAGCATAGTCATAACTTCTTCGGTAAAAACAGGACTTCTGTAGGATGAGAGTGTGTTGTTCTGATACAGAGGCTCATTAATAAAATCGAGTTTTGATTCTTTTGCGTGTTTTTCAAAAAGCGTAGTTCCTGGCACTGGAGAAAACTCGGAAAGATAGGGTCTGCCGCCAGCCTCAAAAACAATGTTAATGCTCTCCACAACAGCGGAAACAGTTTGCCCCGGAAGACCGCAAAGAAGATAAATACCTAATTTCTTTTCAGAATACCCGCATTTTCTAAGTATCTTCAATTTTTCAAAAAGCTCCTGCACACTTGCTTTTGAATCGTACGAGTTTTCCACAGTTTCAAAACCGAATCTAAGCTCTGAAAAACCGCCCTCAAAAAGCATTTGTGCACAATCTTCATCAATTTCTCTTAAATGAAGACCATTTGGTGTATGAAACCTGAAATAATTTTTTGGAAGCAATTCAAGAAACTCATTTAAAACACTGCCTTTTTTCATCAAAAGTGCATCATCATAAAATGCAACATCACTCTTTCCTGTCCGGTTTTTCCACTCAACAAGCTCAAAAGCCTCTTCTTTTATATCGTGAAAAATCATTTTCGGATAAAAGAGTTTAGATGAGCAGTATTCGCAATTAAGGTAGCAGCCACTCACCAGATTTGCGGGAAAAAATGAGAGGTTTTTAAGCCATTCACTGAAAAGATTGTAGGGAATTGCAGAATCTGTATAAGCGCCTTTTGTTACAATAAAACCTTGTTTAAGGAAAAATTGAGGCATCAGTGTTGCAGCAATTCCTCCAACAAAAACAGGAACTTTCCCGAATATTTCTTCTACAGATTCTTTCATTTCAAGAACAGTTTTATACCAGTAGGTCATGCCAGAAGAGATAAAAACCGCGTCAGGTTTATCTAGCTGGGCAAGCTTTTTTAAGATACTTTCTTTTGAAGCCCCAAATCTGCGAAACCGCCGTTTTACAAATTTAAGTTCATCAGGTTTTGGAATCTCTTTCTGCCAGTAGCTGTGCCTGCCATCTGATTTGAATTCAGGGGGAAGAGAGGCTGTTTCTGAAATATCTTTGCCATCGAGAAAATCAAGATAATTAACTGTTGAACCAAGCGATTTAAGAAATCCGCCAACCTTTAAAAGACCTAACGGAACAGCATAAAGATTATAGGCTGTAAAATCTTCAATTGGCGGGTTTATAAAAAGAACATTTTTATAAGTCACTAGAATTCTTCAAATTTATCATCATCAAAAAAATCAGCGGAACTTTTATTAGGCTTTGGTGCTGAGGTTGGAGCAGGTGACTTAACCTCTTGTTTTGGTGTTTCTGAAACTAATTTATTTAATGATTCTGGAACAGTTGCTTTTACTGCAGACTTGGGAATCTCTTTTGCCACAGGTTTTGCAGCAGGTTTTGTCGCAGGTTTTTGAGAGACTTTTTTTGCTGCAGATTTTTTATAATTTTCAGAATAACCGCTATCTCCGGAAACCTTGAATGCGCCGACTTCTCCAGCCAACTCAGTAGCAATTTTACTTAAATCTTCCGAGGATGAAGCAAGCTCTTCAACAAGCGCAGCATTTCTCTGTGTTACTTCATCCATCTGCATAATTGCATCATTTATCTGCTGAATTCCTGATGCCTGTTCTTTTGCGCGCGATTCAATATCGTGCATTGTGAGTGTCATATTTCTGATTCCTGAAACAACTTCCATAAGACTTTTTGAGGTTTGTCCCGATAGCTCTGCTGCGTTTTTAATGTTTAAATCATTATCAGAAATCAGCTGCTTGATCTGATTTGCAGCATCCGCACTTCTCGAAGCAAGACTTCTAACCTCGCTTGCAACAACTGCAAAGCCTTTACCATGTTCTCCGGCCCTTGCCGCCTCAATTGCGGCATTTAAGGCAAGGAGATTTGTCTGTCTTGCTATTTCTTCTATTATATTAATTTTTACGGCTATTTCTTTCATTGCTTTAACAGTAGATGCTACGGCATTACCACCTTCTTTTGCATTTTCTGCCGTTGTTATGGCTATTTTTTCCGTCTGATTTGAATTATCTGCATTTTGTTTTATGTTTGA
>CAZISX010000098.1:0-1047 GCA_964542005.1 uncultured Spirochaetales bacterium | reverse complement strand
TTTACCCTGCTCTCCGGCTCTGGCCGCTTCAACAGCAGCATTAAGCGCGAGAAGATTTGTCTGGAATGCAATATCATTAACAACTTCAACAATTTCAGATATTTTCTGACCAGAATCCCTGACAGTTATCATCGCACCTTCCATTTTAGAAAGTATATGACCACCTTTTTCAGCTTTATCAGAAACATTTTCAACTACTTTTGCTGCAGTTCCGGCAGCTACTGCCGTGTCTTTGATGGATGAAGTAATCTCCTCAACAGAAGCTGCGGTTTCTTCGAGTGATGATGCCATTTCCTGAGTTGATGATGAAAGAGAGTTGTTTCCGCCTGAAACTTCCTGAGATGAGCTTAAAACCTGTTCCGCAGAGTGCTTTATTGACTTAACAAGAGACTCAATTTTTTCGCAGAAATGATTGAAATAATTAGACAATTCAACAACTTCGTCTGCACCTTCAAATGATAATCTTTTTGTTAAATCGCCTTCGCCTTCTGAAATATCTTTCAGTACCTCGGTAATTCGTGTAAATCTTACAACAATCTTGGATATACCTAAAAACCTAACCACCATAATAGCTAGAAGAGAAATAACACCAATAATAACAGACTTATACATTGCAGCATAAGCATGTTCAAGCGCTTTATCCATTGGAATTGCAATCGCGAGAGTCCACGGGGTATTGGAACTGCCTAACTTAACCGGTTTGAATATTGTTTTACTGATTTTGCCTGTCGCAGAGCTTGGTTTGTCAAAACTGAAAGATTTTCCGCTTTTTATATTTTCTGCAACATTAAATTTTTTGTTATAATCAGGATCTATTTCTGCAATGTTTTTATTTACAATTTCTTTTTTAGGATGACTTACAAAAAGCCCTCCATTTGAAACCAGGAAAGCGTAACCAGTTTCAAACGGCTTGATTTCACTAATTATTTTATCAATATCAGCAAGAGCAACATCAACGCCTGCAGCACCCATAAACTGCTTATCTTTGTTAAAAATCGGGGTAGAAATAGATGTCTCCAGAATTTCCTCCTCCTTTTTACAGCTGTA
>CAZISX010000097.1:0-14879 GCA_964542005.1 uncultured Spirochaetales bacterium | reverse complement strand
TTACAGACTCAGCCTGTGGCTAATTCATTGATTTTATTGATGTGCGAAACTTGAGAACGGTATCGGCGAAATAATAATCTTGATCGATAAATTCAAACAGCTATTAATTGCAGCTAATGCACCGGCAGATTTTAATGCAATAATTGCAAATAATATAATTAATGATCCAATAATTTTTCCAGTTGACCCAAGAAATCGGCAACTGGGAAATCTTACTTCTCACAACTCTCTTCGCGGGTATAGCGGCAAAATTACTTGCAGATTGACAACTTTAACACCTCTTCATATAAAAGAAAGCGGCGAGCCTTCTGTCACTGTACAAAATCCTAATCCATACCAGGCTTGGGATTTTTATCATTTATCTTCTTATCAAAATGCTAACAGACCTGAAATGAACAATAGAGTTTATGCAATACCGTCAAAAACATTAAAAGGAGCTGTCAGCACACTTTATGGTGCACTGAATAATGAGCAAAGAGTTGCCGGAAGAAATATGCCAATTAATAATACGAACAGACTTTTTGGTTTTGTAAATAACGGCGGCAACGCATATATGGGCAGAGTGAATTTTTCTTTTGCTAAAATGACTGAGGGAAATTTTGCATGGTACGCTGTGCCACATCATTATGGAGGGCAGCTAAATAATCAGAGGCACAATGCACATCAACCCCAGATGTATAATGGTTACCGCTTTTTTGAACATACTACTTTAAATAATGCAGCCGGCGTTGAAAGACTTGGGGAACAGCATACATACAGGCCTCTAAATGACAAAACAATTATAAGATGTGCAGAACCTGGCTCAGTTTTTGAATTTACTGTGGATTATATTAATCTTAGTGCTGAGGAGCTGAATGACCTTTTGAAATGTCTTGGAATAAGTAATGCAAATCCAAATAGGGCAATAAAACTTGGGAAAAGCAAATTTCTTGGCTTTGGAAGCTGTCAAATAAATGTGATTCAGGCAAAAACGCTTGCCGGAATAAGCAGATACCGTTTTAACGGAGAGAGAAACGATTTTTTAAGTGGGACAAGTACCTTAAGAAATTGGGAAGCGATTCAGGAATATGATGGCAATAATTTACTTAACTACAATTTACAGATTCTGAACAACAATCATGACTAGCTACTTTTCTTTTCCATCCATAAATCATCTTTTTAAAGAGCCGGAGTTTGTTCCGGCTCTAAACTTGTGGAATGTTTTTGCACCTTCTCAAAACCATAATGCTTTAGAAAATGAACAAACATATTGTTTTGATTACATTTTCTGGATATTTTCAGACAACGCTGTCAAAGATTTTTCAGAAACACTTTCAAACTTTGGCAGCTTTTTTAAGGTAAATAATTTTCACTCTTTTATGCTGCTGAAAAAAGAGATGATTTATCAGCTTTTTTCTATTGAAATTTGGGACAACAACATTTTTACAACAATTCTTCTCCCAATGCCCAATGGAAATTATCATTTTGGAGATGTTCTTTCGATTCTCTCTTATCAGTCAGAAAAACATAGGTGCAGAGTCTCTTCTTTTCATTTGTTGAGCAAAAACCATAATGTTTTTGATATATTTTCTATTTTTGACGGCAGCATGGCACTTGAAAAAAGAGCGGTTTTACTTGTTCTTGAAAAAGCTGAAAATCTAAAGGTAAATTTCTCTCCTTTTGAGCTTAAAACAATGTTTTCTTATTCAGAGGATTTAACTGTTCCAAATTTTTATCTTTTTTTAAGCACAATAACAGCAAAGCAAAAAAATATTCTCCACGAGGAAGGATATTTTGAGATGCCGCCATTTGTCAGAAAAACTATTGTAGAATTTGCGTTAAAAGGTATGTGATTTTATGAAAAATATAAATATTCCGTGGATAAGACTTAGCGTAGAGCTTGAAGTAATTTCAAGACTTTTGAATTTTGAGCAGGACAAAGGCAGCAATATCAAGGATTTTATAGAAAACGCTCTTTTGTGTAGAGAATTGTGGCTTGAATCATTTCTTTTTAAAAAAGATTCTGAACAGTTCAAAAGGAATCCAAAACTTTATAAAGAAAAAAGCACAGCACTAAAAAATAACGCTGAACAAAAGTGTGAAAACTGTTCATCAAAAGGAAAAACCTGTATTTATAACGATTTTTTCCCTAAAAATGTTGATGAAGTTGCTCTTTGGACAATTGTTCCGCCAATAAATGAAAGATGTGTGTATAATTTTGGTGAAATTTTTTCTTTTGAAATTATTCTTGCCGGAAGATTGGCAGAAAAAGAAACAGTAAAATGGCTGATTGCTGCGTTAGCCTCCGCTCATCCCGAATTACAGAAAATGGTTCAAATCGGCAGATGGCAAAATATGAAGGCTGATAATTTTGGGCTTGCCCAACTTAAAAATGTTTATATCTGGCAAAATAAAAATTGGCAGAATATTTATCCTAATTCAAAAACAGAAATAAAGCCTGAATATTATGCTCAACTGCCTGAAAATAATGAGGTAAATTGGGAGATTGTTTTTCAGACTCCGCTTTGTAGAAACAAAACTGGCGAAGAGATTCCATCTTACAATATTCAAAAACTGATTGCAGCATCAGAAAACAGAATAAAAATGATTTTAGGGAGCAAAACCTCTCTTTTTACTCAGGAAGAAGTTGAACTTATTGATAAATTATCAACAAAAAAAGAAGAGATTTATCACACGCCACCGCATAAAATTCCCGAAAGCAAAAAAACAAAAGAATATATCGAAGGGAAAATAGAAGTCTCTATTATTCCTGATTTTGTGTTGGAAATACTTTTTTTTGGTGCATTATTTCATGTTGGAAAAGATATAAAAGAAGGTCGCGGCAGCTTTATACTGCGGCCATATTAAGAACTGTTTTTTGAAAATTGAGTAGCAGAACTGATTAATCAGTTATAATAAACAAGCTCTCTGCACAATAATATAAGAAATTGTTGTGCAGAGGTTTTTGAAAAACTTGCTTTAACTAAATAGCTCAAATCTAAAAATAAGTATGGAGAATTATAAAAATGGCAAATACAGAAAAATTAAAATTTGAACCGGAAAAAATTTTTAGTGAAATAATTCGGCTTGCCAAAGCCGGAATAGAGAGAGATTGGGAAGATATTGGGCTTAGAAGTGCAATGCATACAGTTGCAACATTGTCTGAAGCTCCTTATGAAAAACTTGGTCAGGTAATTCAGGAATCAATAAATATTTCTCTTGCAGATTTATCTGACCCTTTTGTTGTAAAAAACAATGAGGATGGGAGCATAAAACTTGCTGGTCTTAAAAAAAAGATTGAAAGCTGTGATATTTCATTCAACTTTAATGTCGCCGCCGCCGCCTATTTTTATCTTCGAAGTAGCCTTGTGAAAGATCAAGATGAAGATATAATTCCTCAAATCAAGGAATTTAAATATCATTTTTTCCCAGATGCGATTTTAAATTATATCGCATTAAGCTACATAAGGTTTTATCTAAAAGGAATCAAATATACCAGAGAGAAAAAAATGCTTCTTAAAACTGTTGAAGAGTATTATAAAAATCTGGACGAAGAAAAGTATTCCAAAGATTTTAAAGCTGAAAAAATCAATAATTTGGAAAAGATGAAAACGATATTTGAACAGTTCGACCATCTTATTATCAAAAAACATATAGAAACTGCATCAGAAAAAAGGGAGCTAAATCCTCAAAATTTTGACCATAAAAAAGTTTATATTCTTATGAAAAAAACAGCAGAAGTTGCGGCAGAAAACAAACACGATGTTCAATATATTTTATCATTTATTGACGGATTAAATATTGACAAAATTCAAGGAGAATTGCTTCAGGAAGTTGTAGAGGCTCTAATAAGTGATGCTTTTTGGGGGGAATATAATTTTTTTAAGAAAACGGCAGACGGCAAATATATCCCTATAATTCCTAAAGATAAAATATATGAATCGCTTTATCTTTCTCTTTTTGCTTTTTATATTGCCAATATATCAATAATAAAGGATAAAAACTCCTGGGTTGCAAAATCTTATCTTTATCCGATAAAAGCAACTCTAAATATGCTTTGTGTCGCACATACTTTTCATAGTTATGTTAAAAATGATAAATTAAAAAACACTTTGATAGATGGTTATGATTTTACCAACTTAATTACAGGAGAAGACTTTCAAGACAAAGAATCTTTGCTCAATTATTTGGATTTTTTAAGAAAAAATGTTGATGAAAATGAAGCGGGGAACAAGACTTCGGTAGTTGTTAAAGAAAGCTACGCCTATATTTCTATTTTAGAAAAAATGTTTAATTTTTCAGCTAGTTAAAGCTTTTTTGGCAAAACCTCCTTGTTCAAGGCTTATTAAGGAGGTGTTATGAAATTCTCAGAAATACTTTCCTCAAAAAGACTTTTTGAATCATTTAAGGAACTTAAGTCAAGGGATTATGCAGGTATTGACGGCAAATTTATTAAAGATTATGAAAAAAATCTTGAAAAAAATATATACAGGCTGAAAGATCTTGTATTAAAAGGGAAATACATTCCTAAGCCTGTATTATTATTTAACATTCCCAAAAACATTGAACAAAACAAGTTTAGAACTATCTCCCTTGCCTGTATTGAAGACAGGATTATTCAAAAAAGTATTGCGACGGCTTTGTCGCCTATTTTTGAAAAGTGTTTTTCACCCGCATCTTTTGCCTATCGTTCAAACACAAGTCATCGAAAACTTATTGGGAAAATAATTTCCCTCATTCAAAAAAAGGAGGTTTCTTTTGTTGTTTCAGGTGATATCCACCATTTTTTTGACAATATTAACCACTCTTTACTGCTTGATATTTTTAAGGAAAAAATAAGCAGCGACGAAAATCTTATTTACTATCTCTCTTTTTTTCTTAAAAACGGAGCTGTTGATAAAAAAAAGAGATTTGTGCAAAAACCACTTGGCCTTTATCAGGGCTATGTTATTTCTCCACTTCTTGCCAATCTTTATTTGACAGAACTTGATTTAATTAATGGCTCAACAGACTGTTTTTATTACAGATATGGCGATAATATATTGTTTTTGGGGAAAGACGAAAATCTTCTTATTGATAAATACAATAAATCTGAAAACTATCTTTCAGAAAAAAGAGGATTGGAATTAAACGAAGAAGATTTTCAAAAAAAAACAATATCTGACGGGTTTGATTTTTTAGGTCTTTTTTTTGATCAGAAACAGGTTTTAATGTCTGAAAAGAAGAAGAAAAAGCGTTTTGCTGAAATATCAGCAATGTTTTTAAGAGAAGAAACAACGGCTTCTTTTAAAGCGGATAAAATAGCTAATATTATAGCAACACACAAAAATTATTATGGAATGGTTACAAACAAACAACAGCTTTTTGAAGAATTTGACAACTTTATTATTAAAGAACTTTCAAAATCCACAATTCATCTGGAAAAAAATGAGCTGGTAAAATATTTAACAAATTTTAAATTTCACAAAGAACTAGAAATAAAAGCTGTTTTAAACAAAGTATTAGAAGAAAGAGCAACCCTTAAGCCTCAAAATTTTTTAGTAGAAAAAAAGCTGGAAATACAAAAAAAAACTTATAAAAAAAGACTTAACATTTCAAAAGAATGTCTTGTTTTACGATCTGGAACATCAATCAGGCTAAAAAATGATAAATTTGTAGTGACAACTCAAACAAACAAAAATTCTGAAATCAGCTTTTCTCAGATAAAAACAATTCAAATTCAGACAGAAAATATAAGTCTAACTGCTGCTGTAATAAAAAAAGCAATAGAAAACAATATTGCAATACATTTTTCTGACACAAAAGGAAAGCCTTTTGCTCAAATTATTTCACCAGATTTTTCTTCGACAGAATCGGGGAAAAATCAGCTTCAAGCACACTATAACGGCAAATCGGAGGAAATTGCCAAAGAAATAGTTGCAGGAAAAATAAGAAACCAAAAAGCTCTTATTAAATATTGTTCAAAGTCTAGGAAAGCTAACAAAAGTTTGAGGGATATTGTGGAAAAGTTTTCACAACTAACTGAAAATGCAATAGAAAAAATATCAAACCTAAAAAAAGAAACACACAAAGAGCTTTGCAATATTTTAATGGGAATAGAGGGCAATATCAGTGCTGAATATTGGAGGATTTTTGGATTGATAATTGATAAAAGTGATTTTATAAGAGAGCATCAGAATGCTCAAAATGTTGTAAACAAATGTTTGAATTACGGCTATGGCATTCTTTATCACAGAGTTTATTCTGCAATTATTAACGAAAAAATGATAACATCATTTAGTTATCTTCATGCAGAACAAAGAGACAAGCCGACTCTGGTTTTTGATTTGATTGAGCAATTTCGTGCACCAGCAGTTGAGAGGACAGTAATTTCAATGTTTAATAAAGGCTTTGACCCTGAAATTGGAAAAGACGGCAACTTTAAAGAAGATTCTAAAAAAAAGCTGGCTGAATATTTTATAAAAAGATTGCATGCCTCTTATTCAGCGGGAAAAAAGGAAACTTCAATAGATGAACAAATAAGAGAAAAAATAAAACAATTTAGAGAATGGATTGAAGGAGAGAGGCCAAAATATAAATCTTATTCAATGGATTGGTAAATGAAAAGTCATATTTTGATTTCTTATGATATTTCAAACGATAAAAAAAGAACAAAATTGGGTGATTTTTTGCTGAATTTTGGTTTAAGATGGCAATACTCTTTGTTTATGTGTTCTGTTACAAAAGATGAAAAGAAAAAACTTTTGAACAATCTTGAAAAATTTACAGAAAAAGGAGATTCCATAATAATTGTTCCGATTGATTTAAATTTGCTAAAACAGATTGGATTTATTGGTGAAATAAAGCAATTAGTTGAACAAACAGGTCTGAAGGTCATATAAATCATTTGCGGTGAAAATTTAGGGACAAAAAGGGAAAAACCTCCGCAAATAAAAACTGTACACAAAAATCATCTGCAATTTGCGAAAAGATAAAAATCGGACAAAAATAAAAACAGTAAAATTAAACAGTTAAAAATTTATCAAAAATGCTTTTTCCGCAAATAATCTTTCCAAAAAGAAATGGATTGTTATTTGCGGAAAAAGATAAGTGACTAAAATAATTAAATAAACATTGTTAAATGCTTATTTTTTTATAAAACAACAACAACCTCTTACCTCTTTTTTTAGTGTCATTTGCGGAAAAAAATATTTTTTTGACTTTAATAAAAAAATGCAGTATTTTCAAACTTGTTTAAAGATTGTTTTGACTTTTGTTTTTTTTAAAATTGAAAAAATCAAAAGAATTACAGTTCTTTCAAGTCGCTCTTCAATTGAGCGGCATTTAGACAAACAAATCCATTATATCCCCTCCCTCGGGATACTTTCTTTCAAGTCGCTCTTCAATTGAGCGGCATTTAGACGCTGTTTTTTCCTGATCCGCCGCAAAAACTGAGAAACTGACTTTCAAGTCGCTCTTCAATTGAGCGGCATTTAGACTTCCAGAGACCGTCGCCAAGGGACCCTTGGTATCCTACTTTCAAGTCGCTCTTCAATTGAGCGGCATTTAGACTAAATCTATCCCTCATCGTACCGTCCCTCATTGACTCAGGGACTATTTCTTTCAAGTCGCTCTTCAATTGAGCGGCATTTAGACAACAAGACGATCATTGACAGTCTTCATTAGACTATCACTTTCAAGTCGCTCTTCAATTGAGCGGCATTTAGACCAGAGAGGGAGAATTTCCAAAGTCCGTCGCCGACTTTCAAGTCGCTCTTCAATTGAGCGGCATTTAGACATTATATCCCCTCCCTCGGGATACTTTATCTCTTTGTCAAAAAGATAATTCTTTCAAGTCGCTCTTCAATTGAGCGGCATTTAGACACCGTTTCTATCATAATTAGATAGATTGGTTGAATACTCTTTCAAGTCGCTCTTCAATTGAGCGGCATTTAGACACTTGATCTATTTTTTTTCCGAGGACTTTGTCCCCTCTTTCAAGTCGCTCTTCAATTGAGCGGCATTTAGACTACCTCTTTATTTAAGAAGTTTTGACCTGAATTTAAATTGGCAATCTTTCAAGTCGCTTTTCAATTGAGCGGCATTTAGACTAATTTTTTAAAGATCTTCTTCAGAAAGAGCAAACTCTTCTTTCAAGTCGCTCTTCAATTGAGCGGCATTTAGACCTTTTCAGTGCTACCTTGGCAATAAATGCTTTTAACACTCTCAAGTCGCTCCTCAATTGAGCGGCATTTAGAAAAACTTTTAAAGATCCTCTTCGGAAAGAGCAAACTCTTCTTTTATTTGGGCTATCTTTCAAGTCGCTCTTCAATTGAGCGGCATTTAGACATTTACTATGAAACCACCACCGACAGTGGTTGTATCTTTCAAGTCGCTCTTCAATTGAGCGGCATTTAGACTCACGTTTTTAAGCGCGTAATTTTCGTTACATCTTTCTTTCAAGTCGCTCTTCAATTGAGCGGCATTTAGACTCTGCTTCGGCTTTGAGAAAATTAATAGAATTTTCTATTCTTTCAAGTCGCTCTTCAATCGAGCGGCATTTAGACAAAACTAAAGTTCTTCTTGTGTTTTTTCCTTCTTTGAAACTTTCAAGTCGCTCCTCAATTGAGCGGCATTTAGAAAAAATGTTCTTGATATTTTACTTTTTATTACCTACACTCTTAGCTGTTTTTAAAATTTACATAAAATGGAGAGAAAAATGACTAAAATAAAAATACTTGTATTAATAAATTGCTTGTTAATTACAATTTTTACCATTTCATCTTGCGTAAACCCGGCTGAATTATTTAAAGATGATTCTCCTGATAATGATAAAATCCAAAATTCAGAAAACACTCAAGACAGTCCTGAAAATCACGAAAATAACAACCCACCACCAAATAATCAGGAAGAACAGCCAGACTATGAAAACAATGGTAGTACAGAAAAAACAGATAAAGAAGCTGTTCAGGATACCAATAATGAATTGCCTGATTCAACGCATAATCCCGATACAGAAAGCGCTCCAGACAATGACAAATCCTCCACTTATTGTGGAGATGGTATTTTGTCTAATTCGGAAGTTTGTGAATTAAATGAATCAAGAGATTGCAGCTCTTTTTTAGGCAATAATTATTCAGGCAAGGTTTTCTGTCTAACTGATTGTTCTGCTTGGGATTTTAGATATTGCGATAAAATTTTTGTTCACGACTCAGACAATCAAATTAGCGACTTAGACAATTCTGTTGTTGATTCAGAGCAAATTTCGGATAACAGCAATGGTGATGATTCAGACACGCCTTTTTTATACTGCGGTGACGGTATAATTAGTAATTCCGAAATTTGCGACAGTCAATCAATTTCTTGCGAGGCTTTAAATAGTGAATATCAAACAGGAGCTGCTAAGTGTTTAGCAAATTGTTCTGGCTGGGATACAGGTAGCTGCATCAAACCTTTTTGTGGAAATGGGGAACAAGAAAAAGGAGAAGCGTGTGATTTAGGGATTGAAAATGGAGATTTATTTTGCGAGTATGGCTCTACTTGTGAAAAGTGCAATAAAGAATGTGAGATTACATATATACAAGGTGCCTATTGTGGAGATAAAATTAAAAACGGCTCCGAAATCTGTGATAACAGCTCTATTTCCTGTTCTTTATTAAAGGGAAATTATTATTCTGGCAATGCTCAATGCAATAATAATTGTAATGGATATCAGGAATCTACTTGTGCTTATCACTCGATTTGCGGAGATGGAATTGTTGAACTTGAAGAAAAATGTGATTCAAATTCATTAACTTGCCAAAATTATTATGAAAATTATTTTTTAAATTTAAAAGGCATGATTTCTTGTGACAATTGTACAAATTTCAATATAACTAATTGTTCTTGTGATTATTTAAAACAAGAGGTTTGTTTAAATTCTGGTCTTAGAGGTGCAAATCTTAATGTTCTTGAGCCTAGTTCATATAATAAAATTGTTTTATGGTGGAATGTTATTTATGATGATAGATTTGCAGCTGGTGATGTTTCTATAAAAATTCAAAATCAAAAACTCTCTGTTGAAAATAGTGATTTTTACTCAGTGCCAATGGATGTATATAATGGTTCAAGTAATTTAGTAGTTTGCAAAAAAGATGTTTCAAATTGTTTTTATAATGAAGGCTCCTGCTCTAACGAAGACAAAAAAAATCTGGGTGAATATGCAGTTGTAAATGGGAGCACAACAGATATTATTTTTCCTGAAAATTTAAAAAACAAAATTTTTCATTTTTGGACATTTAAAAACAATGTTTCAAATATAGATGTTTGGAATATATCTTCTATAGTTAGTGCATCAAAACCTGTTTTTATAATGTTTGCTGCCGATGCTTATTTAAATGATGTAAGAATAAACGAGCTTGGCAGAACAGACTGGATATTAATAAAAGATGAAAAAGAGCTTGTTATTGGAAACGAAACTTTTATTCCTGACAATGTTTGTCCTATTCCAATGAAAGATACAATTGTTTTGGATGCTAGTGGAGCTATAGATTTTTCTGTTAAATCCCCAAAAGATATTTTTTGTACTGCTTGGGGAGAAGAGGAAAGAAGCCAAAATATTAAGCTAAAAGCAAATAAAGAGTATTTCTTTCAAAAAACAGGTGCAATATCTTGTGAAAATTTAAAAGTTGGTGATGATTTTTATTGCACTGGCGCTGCTGTCAATCAGGCTAAAGCGTGCGAACTTCCAGGCGGAGGTTTTGGTTGTGCTAATGATGGAAAGTGTAAATGAAATTTTATTAAAAGGAGTCAGCTATGTTGGACAAAGAATTTCTCGAAAAACAAGACAAAGTATTGAAAAAAAGAAAAGAAGAATATGCAGAGTTTTTTAAAAACCCTGAAGGTCACACACCGCAATTTGTTGAATTCAAAAGAGAAATATTGACTCCTCTTTTGAATAGAGCTATTGAAAAAATGGAGGAAGGCACTTACGGAATTTGCGATGATTGCGACGAAGAAATCCCTCAGGAGAGACTGGAAAAGATTCCAGCTGCTCTTCGCTGCATACCTTGTCAGGATAAATTTGAGGAAATGTTAAAGAAAAAAGGGATAAAATGGCAGTAGAAAAAATTTTAACTTTTCCTGTAAATTCAGAATTTAAAAAAATAAAAACTTGGAGTGAGATTAAAAAAAGTCATCCTAAAAAATGGGTTTTAATGTATCTTGAGGCTACAGAAAAAGCAACCTTAAAAAAAACTATTGAAACAGTTGTTAAAATTATATTGGAAAAACCCAAAGATGATCCAATTGCAATTTTCAATCAAATAAAACAAACTGGCACAAATGTTGAGCTTTGGCTAGAGGTTTTTAATGACACAAGAATCTATTCAATAGATGAGATGTGTCTTGGTTTGGCAAAAAATTATTCAATAGATGAGATACTGAATTTCTTTTCTATTTTTAATATTGAAAAAGAACAAGAAAAGACTTTGGTTTTAGCTTTAGTAAAAAATGGGTTTGAAAGAAACCAAATTATAAACACAGCTAAAGAAAAAGGGGTTTTTAAAAAAGACAAGATTGATGTATCGCTTTCTTTGTGTGAGGAATCAAAAAATATTAATAATATTGAAATAGAAATTTTTACAACCATAAAAAATGTTCTTACGAAAACCATTCAAAATTTTGATGAAGAAATAAAAAACATTATTCTACAAAATAATTTTGAAGAAAAATACAAGAACAATTTGTTTCCGGAAATTAAAACAATAACCCAAAACTTATCTTTAAAAGTGGCGGAGGAATATGGAGATGAGAATAAGAATGTCGTAACCCTTAATTTAGCAGAATTGTATTTTCTGTTAAAAAATTATTACTAATTTCAAGAGTATTCAAAGGCCGGAGCGATGTTTTTGCAATACGGTGGGAAAGTAAAAACGGCAAGTCCGGCTATTCGCCATATTGCATGAACGAATGGATAAAAGGGCTGTGCAACAAACCCAGAATAAAATGCAGCGATTGCAGACACCGTAAACTTGCACCATTTACTGAAGAGATCGCCTATAAACATCTTGCTGGCGATATTGTAGCTGGCATATATCCGCTGTGCAAAGATGAAGCCTGCCATTTTCTGGCAGCAGATTTTGATAAATCAAATTGGGAAGATGATGTTACCGCGTTTCTCAGAACCTGCGAGTTAATGAAGGTTCCGGCATATATTGAGCGCTCCCGCTCCGGCAATGGTGCGCATGTCTGGATATTTTTTGAAACAGCAATCACCGCTTCACTTGCCCGCAAAATGGGGTTTGTACTGCTGACAGAAACAATGCAGAGCGGCGGCATGACTGATCTTCAATCTTATGACCGATTGTTTCCCAATCAGGACACAATGCCGGAAGGCGGTTTTGGTAATCTGATTGCACTGCCGCTGCAAAAACAAGCGAGAAAAATGGGAAACACAGAATTTCTGGATAGTGATTTTCAGCCATATCCTGACCAGTGGTTTATTCTTTCAACTATCAGGAAAGTCACTGAATCAACCGTGAAAAATGTTGCGGAACAATATCGGGAAAATCCTGAAGGCAACATCGGCATACAGGAATTTATAATTGAACCGGAAGAAATCAGACAGACAACACTGCAAATCAAGACTACACAGGAAAAAACAGCAGGTACAGTGCAGATAATTCTGATGAATCAGTTATATATCATGAAAAAACATCTTGCATCAGGGATGATTAACCGCCTGATGCGGCTTGCGGCATTTAAAAATCCTGAGTTTTTCCGGGCGCAAGCAATCCGGATGTCAACTCATGACAAACCGCAAATCATAACTTGTGCTGAAAATCTGCCAAATGCTCTTGTCTTGCCCCGAGGATGTCTTGAAGAAGTTTGTGCACAGCTTGCAACATTTGATTATCATTTTAAAATAACTGACAAAAGAGAAACAGGAGCTGCCATCAGCTATACATTCAGCGGCACATTGACCAGCGATCAGCAAACTGCCATGAATGTACTTCTGCAGAATGAGATAGGCGTTCTTTCAGCACCGACCGGCTTTGGCAAAACAGTACTCGGCGCTTATATGATTGCACAAAGAAAAACCAACACCTTGATTTTGGTGCACCGACAGGAATTGATGGAGCAGTGGCGTGAACGGCTTTCCTCTTTTCTTGATCTGCCAATAAAACAGATAGGCATGATTGGCGCTGGCAGAGAAAAAAGAACCGGCAATATTGATATAGCAATGCTGCAAAGCCTCAATTATCGCAATGAAATTAAGCCTTATCTAAAAGAATATGGCCAGATAATTGTTGATGAGTGCCACCATATTTCAGCGGTTTCCTTTGAACAGGTCATGAAAAAAACTGCTGCAAAATATATTCTTGGACTTACCGCAACACCAATTAGAAAAGATGGTCATCATCCGATAATTTTCATGCAATGCGGTCCGATCCGCCACAAAATTCAAACTAAACACCAGATTGGTCAAAATAACACAGAACATTTAGTGATGCCGCGAATCACATTGCTGACAATGCCAGAAAATCAGGGAAAAACTAAAATTCATGACCTTTATGCCGCGATAGTCGCTGATCAGCATAGAAACGAGATGATTCTTCAGGATATTATGGAAGCGCTGCAAAACGGCCGTAAACCGCTGTTGCTGACAGAACGGATTGAGCATCTGAATTTTTTTAAGGAAGCTCTGAAAACGCAGGTGCAAAACCTGATAATTTTCAAAGGCGGTATGGGAAAGAAAGAGCGGACAACGCAAAAAGCGCTGATGAGCGCAGCAAAACCTGATGAATCAAGGCTGATTATTGCAACCGGAAAATATATTGGCGAAGGATTTGATGATCCTGAACTTGACACTCTTTTTCTTGCGATGCCAATTTCATGGAAAGGCACCCTGCAGCAGTATGTCGGCAGACTGCACCGGAACCTTGCCAGCAAAAAAGAGGTGAAAGTTTATGATTATGTCGATATTAATGTGCCGCAACTAAAGCGAATGTATGAAAAACGGATTTCCGGATACAAAGCTCTGGGCTATAAACTTGTTTAAATATCCTTGCAAGATGGGTTTTGACAGCATTTTAACTCAATTTTTGCCGGAAAAGTTGTAAGAGCTCCATGTCTGCTGTGTCAAACCATTCGTGTGGGGAATATTCAGCTTAATCATGTTGGTATAGTTCAATGAGTCTGCAGTCTTGATTTTATCATGGCTTTAAACCCTGTTTCATACATCTTTAAAGACACTGTAAACACCGTCCTCGATGAAGAAGGCAATGAACATCAGTCTGTAACCAGTTTTCATTATTTTGCTAAAAATAAAGGGGGATCTTTTGGGGATGGAATTCCATGCCAGACATTGCTCTTTTGTATATAAAATGTAAATTTAATCAATCGAACAAACTTGAACGATGGCATTGGGTTCTTTTTGAAAGACAAGAAAACATTGAAATAATTTTAGATCCATGGAAATCGCTAAAGAAAAATATACGGGCAACAAAAAGCGTAAAGCCATTATTTTTTCACAAAATTATTTATAAATGATAATTTGTAATATTGGAAGGATAAAATGACATGCACACTTCATAATTCCAAGAAATTGGTTGAACTTTTTTCAAAAAAACCTTGGCAGGGGGCAGATCCTTTTACGGCAAAATATTTATTTATTGGCAAAGATGCTAATTATGATGAAAATATTGAAGAAATACTTCCTGAAATTTGGGATTATATAGATGATGGTGTGAAATGGTGGAAAGAAAACAAACTTCACCATCCCCTTTTGCTTGATAAATATAGAGGGAAAGGAAAATTATATCATACTGGTCTTTTTTAACTCAAAATGGTTGATAATGGTTGATAATTCATTGACAAAACCAGTTGATTTAACTATATTTTCACGAACCTTTTATGGAGTTAGCCATGAATACTACCCG
>CAZISX010000096.1:13323-15573 GCA_964542005.1 uncultured Spirochaetales bacterium | reverse complement strand
ACCTCATCATAAGAATTAAAATAAAGCTTTTAAGCTGCGCACTTTCAACAGGAAGTGTAATTTCTACTCTTTTACATAGAGCAAAATCAGAATCAAGTGACCAGAAATTATTGTGTTTTCTTATAGTTAGACCAAATTTTGAACCAGCATCAATAAAGTGAGATTGAGATCTGCCCATCAGCGACGAATCGCCAGTAAAATCTGCGTTAATTCCCAAATAACCACAAACAGCCATCGCAATTCTTAGCGTTGTTGCGCTGTTTCCTGCATCAAAAAGAGGTCTGTTATTAGAAAAATCGACTATAGTTCCTGATATTATTATGTTTTCTCCGCAGAGCTCAATATTTTTGCCAAACGCTTTTGCTATTTCCAAAGCAGAATTGGCATCGTTACTCAACTCGCCTGTTTTTTTAATAATTACAATATCTTCGGTAAGAATTGAGAATAAAAATGCACGAATCAGCCAGCTTTTATCTTTGGGAAGATAGCTGTTTAGAGGAAAGCTCATTTATTTTTCTAAAACCGATGAAATAAGGGAAATTTTATCTTTTATAGCAGCAAAAGAATCAATTGTAATTGATTGGAATCCATCAGAAAGAGCAACACTCGGGTCATAATGTGTCTCAACAATTATGCCGTCTGCACCAAGAATATAGGCTGCAACAGATGCGTTTGGGATATACTTGGCAACACCAATTCCATGAGAAGGATCAAGAAATACAGGTAGATGGCTTAAATCCTTAAGTATTGGAATTGACGCAATATTTACGCTGTTTCGACTTGATGAATCAAATGAAATAATACCTCGTTCACAAAGAATAACTTTCTCATTTCCCTCACTCATTATGTGCTCGGCAGAGAGAAGAAATTCATCAATTGTTGAGGATGGCGAACGCTTGAGCATACAGGGTTTATCAAGCCGCCCGATTTCTTTAAGCATAGAAAAATTAGACATATTTCGTGCACCAATCTGAATAATATCGGTAAGTTCCGCAAATTGATCCAGCTGTCTTATATCTGCAATCTCGGAAATAACTTTCATGTTATGACGATCTGCGACTCTTCTTAGAATTTTCAGTCCGTTTTCGCCAAGTCCTTGAAAACTGTAGGGAGAAGTTCTCATTTTGTAGGTGCCGCCGCGAAGAATTTTAACACCCTGAGCTGCAAGATTTAAGGCAATTTTTTCAAGAGATTCTTCACTTTCAACGCTGCACGGGCCAGCAATAAAAGAGAACGATTCTCCAATTTTGACACCATCAATATCTATAACAGTTTTGGGCTTGTAATCCTTTGATGAAAGATAGTAAGGTCTTGAAATGTTTAAGACTTTATCGACACCTTCAATAGCCTTGAAACGGCTGATGTCAGACATTGTAAAATCGCCGACAACAGGAATAACTGTGTATTTTACACCTTCAATAACATTAAAAATAAAGCCGCTTGAAGTAAGACGATTTTGGATATTTTCAACAATATGCTCAGGAGCGTGTTTTTTTAGGACTATTATCATTTTATTCCTGCTGTTTGTTTCATTTTAATAATTATTTCAGCAATATAGTTTTTAGAAGCATTAAAAAGAGATGAAAATTCAGACTCTTCAACTGGCGTTTTCTCAGCAGTTCCCTGGACTTCAATAATTCTGCCATCTTCTGCAAAAACAAAATTAAAATCAGCCATAGCTTTTGAATCTTCTGAATAGTCGAGATCAACCTTTTGAACCCCGTCAACAATGCCTGCACTCACAGCTCCAATCCACCGGATTACAGGATTTTCCTTGCAGAAACCTTCTCTGACAAGTCGCTCGCCAGCCAGATAGAGAGCAACCATTGCACCGTTTATAGAGGTTGTTCTTGTGCCTCCATCAGCCTGAATAACATCTGCATCAACCATCAATGTAAGTCCTGGAATTTTCTTGAGATCTACCGCCATTCTCAGAGAACGGCCGATAAGTCGCTGAATCTCAGAGGTTCTTCCGCCAATTGAATTTCTCTCACGGTTCACTCTTGTGTCTGTCGAGGCTGGCAAAAGAGAATATTCAGCAGTAAGCCATCCTGAATCAGAGCCAACATGAGGTGGAACTTTCTGCTGGAGAGAAACTGTAGCCAAAACCTTGGTGCGACCCGCAACAGCAAGAACTGATGCAAAAGGCTTTTCTGTAAAATCTTTTATAAACGAGATTTCCCGCATATTAACTCCTGAAACAATAATTTTTGTAAATTCTTTTGCCTGCAATCAACAAACAAGTTGTGC
>CAZISX010000096.1:1497-13313 GCA_964542005.1 uncultured Spirochaetales bacterium | reverse complement strand
TGGTAAATCTTATTTTTTTAAGTGAGTAAAGTCAAAAAAATGATTTATATAATGCAGATAAGTTTTATTTTTGCCAAAAAAAAGGGGAGCAGAAGCTCCCCCGAAAATCTTTTTTGGAAAAGATTTATTATACAAGACCCTGATCAATCATTGCATCTGCAACTTTTTTGAAACCAGCGATGTTTGCACCAATTACATAGTTTCCTTCGAAACCATATTCTTTAGCTGCTGTTACACATGCTGTGTGGATATTGATCATAATCTGGTGAAGTTTTTCTTCAACTTCTTTTTCTGTCCAGTTGTATCTCATGCTGTTCTGTGACATTTCAATACCTGATGTTGCAACGCCGCCAGCATTAGCTGCTTTTCCTGGAGCGAAAGGAATCTTCTTTTCGATGAAGAGCTTCCAAGCTTCTGGAGTACATCCCATGTTTGATGTTTCAACAACATATTTTACGCCGTTTTCAACAAGCATTTTTGCTTCGTCGCCGCTAACTTCGTTCTGGATAGCGCATGGCATAGCGATATCACATTTAACTTCCCAAGGTCTTTTGCCAGCAACGAATTTTGCTTTTGTGAATTTTTTAGCATAATCTTCAACTTTGTTGCGACCGCTAGCTCTCATCTCAAGCATATAATCCCATTTTTCCTGAGTTCCGATGCCGTCTTCGTCATAAACATAGCCGTCAGGACCGGAAATAGCAACAACTTTAGCTCCAAGCTGAGTAGCTTTAATGCAAGCACCCCAAGCAACATTACCGAAACCGGAAACAACAACTGTTTTGCCGGCAATTTTGTCGCCTTTAACTTTGCACATTTCATCAGCAAAGAAAATCGCGCCGTAACCTGTAGCTTCTGGTCTGATAAGTGATCCGCCCCAGTTGAAGCCTTTGCCTGTTAAAACGCCTGTGAATTCATTTCTGATTCTTTTGTACTGTCCAAACATGTAACCGATTTCTCTTCCGCCAACACCGATGTCGCCTGCAGGAACATCTGTATCTGCACCAACATGTTTGCAGAGCTCAGTCATGAAGCTCTGGCAGAAACGCATAATTTCGTTGTCTGATTTTCCATTTGGATCGAAATCTGAACCGCCTTTACCGCCGCCCATAGGAAGACTTGTAAGGCTGTTTTTGAAAATTTGTTCGAAACCAAGGAATTTAAGTGTTGAAAGAGTTACTCTCGGATGGAATCTAAGACCGCCTTTGTAAGGTCCAATAGCGCTGTTGAACTGAACTCTATAACCGCGGTTTACCTGATATTCACCTTTGTCGTCAATCCATGGAACTCTGAACATAACTGATCTTTCAGGCTCAACAATTCTATCAAGAATTTTGTTTGCCTTGTATTTTGGTTCTTTGTCCATTAAAGGAGAAAGGGATTCAAGAATTTCCTCTGCTGCCTGCAGAAATTCGTCTTCCCATGGATAGCGAGCTTTTAATCCGTCAAGTACTTCTTTTACATAAGCGTTCATGAAATCCTCCTGCATAAAATTAAGTTATACTGGTTATAAAAGTTTGTGATAAAGAGCCATCACCTGTTATTTGTATAACAGATGGAAACTCAAAAAGTCAAAATAAATATAAAAAAAAATAAAAAAAGTATTGTTTGTAAAAAAGCCAAAAAATGAAGAAAATCTGAAACACTTAAATTTATTGGGAAATATCTTGACAAAGAAATTTTGTTGCAGTATTTTTAGAAAAATTGACATTAAGAGACGCGGACATATAATTACAGAAAATTTTGTTTAATTTTATATAATTATAGAATGGAGTTAGTTATGAAGTTGTGGATATCATTGATAGCAATACTTGCGGCAGGATCAATGTTTGCAGAGAAAAAATATATGGAAGTTCCCGATTCTGCTGAACAAGTTCCTGTTCCTCCTTTTATTGATTTAAACAAAGCAGATTTTTCAGAAGCACCAGATGAATATGATATTATTGAAGGAGATACTTTATGGGATCTTTCCGGGAAATATATCAAAAGCCCTTGGTATTGGCCAAAACTTTGGTCAATTAATCCTCAGGTTAAAAACCCTCATCTTATTTATGTAGGCGATAAGTTGTTTTTCAAACCCACAGGAGAAGTCGTTTCTGGCGGAGATGATGATGCTACAAGCGGAAAAACGCTGGACAACAAGCCAGACAGCTACAAAGATTTTGTAAAAGTTGGCGGCAAATACAGAATTGATAGATATAAAAACATTGATGACACGCTTTTTGATATGCCTAATGCAGGCTTTTTAACAGACAAAGAGCTTGAATCAGCTGGCAAGATTGTTGCTTTTTTTGACAAAAAAACAATGGTTGCAACCGAAGATATATGCTATGTAGAGAGTGGAAAAAACATTTCTGTTGGTGACTATATTCAATTTTTTAACTCAGCAACAGAGCTCGCACATCCTACTACTGGAAAGAAATTTGGAAACCACATCAAAGTTCTAGGTAAGGGCAAGGTTACTGATGTAAACAAAGAGTCCGTAAATGGGAAGATTATGAGAAAAACATAAAAATATCAGAAACAAAAACTGATGTGAAAGCAACTGTAATTTCAGGCTATAACCCTGTTATTTTTCTTGGCGAAGGCCATCTTATTTTTATTGATAAAGGGAAAAAAGACGGTCTTGAAATGGGTAATATGCTGACTGTTTATAAAAGAACTGAAGGCATTGGTCTTAAAGAGGAGGAGCTTAAAAAACTTCCTTACGAAATGGTTGGAGAGATTGTTATTCTAAAAACAGAAGAGAATGCCGCAACTGCTGTTATTACAAAAAGTCTTGTAGAAATTGAAAAAGGCGACCTTGTAAGCACTGGAGGCGTCAATTAAGACCCGTTTTCTTTTTATCCTTCCAATCACAGGTTTTTTTCTTCTTTTCATCCTTTTTTTTCTCCTATGGTCATTGGAAAAAAAAACTCTTGCAATTGTAAATGAAGAAAAATCAGAAGCACTCCTATACATAGAAAAAGATATTGATTTTATTATTGATATTTTAAATGAAAACTCTCTTGAAGCTGATTTTTCATTTGCAGCTATTCTTTTAAAAACGACAAACAATTACGAAAAACGGATCAATGAATTGGAGGAGAGAGACACTCTTGCATCGCGAAGAATCCAAAAAAGCAGCATAAGACTTATAACTGCTGTAAATAACTATTCAAAAGGAATTTTGTTTACGAGTGAGCTACGGACACAACTCAAAGCTGAGACAAAAATTTTAAAAAGAATTATTTCGTTCACTATTGAAAAAAACAAAAACAAAAAAGTGAGTGATTTTTCAATATTTATAAAAAAGGAACTTAGCCGGTTTTATGCTCTTATTTCCACTCTGGCGATAATTATTATGATACTTTTTTTCAGTTATTTCAAATCATTAAAAAAACTCAAGAGTGTTGCGGATTCTCTTGGAACTGTTGCTGATGAAAATATAATAAATCAAAAAATTGATGAAATTAAAAAAAATTCAGAACTAATTAGTGCTGAAAAAGAACGAGAAATTGAACGAGAAAAGTTTATCCACAGAAGATACAAGGAAATTCTAAATTCTGTTTCCGCCGGAATTTTGGCTGTAGGCTCTGACGATCTTATTATATTTACCAATTCGATTCTCCGGGAGTGGTTTAACACAGAAAAAGATTTTGCAGGTGAAAAATTAGCAACATTTTTAAAAGAAACAGAAATCTCAGATTTAAACAAAGGCCGTGTTTCAAGGGGAGAAAAAGCTTTCTGGGTTTTACCAAAAACGACAGCAGATACAAGATTTTATATATTTCAAGATATAACTGAACAAGAACAATTAAGCACAAAACTGCTTCACTCCGAGAGACTTATTTCAATGGGGGAAATTGCGACAAAAGTTACTCACGAAATCAGAAATCCACTTTCTACCATAAAAATGAACAGCGAATATCTTTTAGAAAATGCGGTCTCTATGGAATCTTGTGAAGTAGCATCATCTTTATCGCTTATTGTAAAAGAAGTTATAAGACTTGAGGAAATAACTGAACGATATATGGGACTTGTCCGCTACAGAGCTGGTGATGAATTAGCTCCGTTTGCAGAATTTCCTGATGATATTACAGAGTTTGCAGCATTTCATCTTTGGGAAATTGAGAAGAAAGGAATTTCCTTGAAATTGAAATTTTTCCCTGCAGCAAAAATCTCGATGCCTCTATATATTTTCAAGGAGGTGCTTTTAAATCTTGTTAAAAATGCATGGGAAGAGCTTCAAAACGGTGGAACTATTGAACTTAGCGCAGAACTTTGCGATGACCACATAAATCTTTTTGTAGATGATTCAGGCTCAGGTGTTGCACCACAGGATAGAGAAAAGATTTTTACAATTTTCTATACAAATAAACCGGGCGGCACAGGTATTGGGCTAAGCCATTCAAGAAAAAGAGTGGAAGAAGCTGGCGGAAAATTATTTGTAGAAGATTCTCCTCTTGGCGGAGCTAGATTTGTTGTTATGCTTCCTCTTCTTAAAACATAATGCAACAATACGATTTTATTGATGTTTTATCTAAAGCTCCGCTTGTTATGGATGGAGCTGCAGGAACTGCATTATTAAGAAAATTATCTTTAAAAAATATTAAGTATCAGAAACTGCTACCTATTCTTTCAATTGAAATGTCAGAAATAATATATGAAATACACAAGGAATTTGCAGAAAGCGGAGCAAATATTATTGAAACAAACACTTTTCTTGGAGATTCTATTTCCCTTTCATCTAATGATTTAGCCTTTAAAACAAATAAAATCTCAGCAGAAATTGCCTCTTCGGTAAAAAAATTCTACCCGAAGAAAGTGATTTTTATAGCCGGATCAGTCGGCCCTACAATTTTATCGCAAAATTATTTAAATATCACGCAACAAGAACTTATTAAAGCCTACATCCCGCAAATTGAAGGACTTGTAGAAGGAGGTGTTGATTTAATCAAAATTGAAACAGTAACCTCTTTGTTTCAGGTTGAATCTGCACTGAAAGCTACACGAGAAGTTTTCACATCGTTAAATATTGACATGCCTATTATTGTCCAGATTTCACCTTCAATAAATGGAGAACTTTTCAGAGATGCAACTTTAAAAAAAGGTGTGAAAATTCTTGAAAGTTATGGAGTTTCTGTTTTTGGCTTAAATTGCGGCTTTTCGCCTGAAGATATGATTTTGCCTCTAAAAAAAATCAAAAAAGAGTGGAGCAGATTGATTGCTGTTACTCCCAACGCCGGAATTCCATCAAAAGATAATCCGCTTATCTATCCTATTGATAAAACTGAATTTTCCAGATACGCACTCTCCTACATAAATGATTTAGGTGTAAATATTGTTGGCGGATGCTGCGGTGTATTTCCTGAATATATTGCTTTTCTCACTAATGAATTGCGTTCTTTAAAGCTTTATGGTAATTTTTCCTGTCTAAAAAGGGAGAACAGCTTATGAGTAAAATTGTTGTTGAAAATGAGTAACAAAACAATAGTACTTGTTGGGCAGCCAAATAGAAGAAAATCTTAATTTTTCTTCACTGGAACCGTTACTGAATGAAAAACTCAAAAATTTTGCACCTTTCTTGCTCTCTTCAGGCAAAAAAGAAGCTGCTTTGGATTTAAAAGGAATTGATGAGGTTGAGATTTTTTTCATCTATATTTCAGGAATGAAAGATGAGAGAGAACTTCTCCGCTATCTTGTGGATAACAAGGAAAATATTTCTATCCAATTTTTTCAGGAACTTGCCGGAATTATTTATTTTAGCAGCAATGAAACATTAAAAAAAGAGATAACATCATTCCTTGAAATAATTACAGAAACTCAGAGAACCCCTTTTGTCAGATTCATACTTTCAATTTCGTCCAAAGAACTTCAGAAAATACCGGAAACAGGTTTTTTTGAGGATAATGCAGCACTTTTTCTTGAATCCCTGAAAGCTTTAAAATATGGGAAAGAGGATGACGGATTTTTAGCGTTGCTCTCTATTTTTGAAAAAGCAGGATTCCCTCAATTTATATACAGACTTCTCTCATTTTTTGTTATGAAACTCAATAATCTAAGCCCTGATATTGTTCATCTTTTTGTTGAAAAAGTTACATCAATTCCGGGGTACAGCTCATTTACTCAACTAAAATTTATGGAATTTCTATTTTATCACAAGCGGAAAGAAGAAGATAAAATAGCAAAATGTGTAATTGAACTTGCAGAAGGAACAAATTCGCTGTTTGTGTTAAACACCCTTCTCCCTTTTCTTTATCAATATAAAAAGTGGCAGCTGCTCGCAAAATACTACAAACTATCATCAAAAGCCCAGGCAGGTAAGGATAAAATCAGGTATCTTGAAATTTTGGCTGATATTTATGAACACAAGCTTGGAATGGCTGATTTTGCAACAGACATCTACAAAACCATTGTTGAAATTGATTCCGAAGCATCTTCAAGCAGCATGTCAAGAGTTGTTGCGGCTTATGAAGATAATGAACAATGGGAAGAGCTTGTTTCTCTTTATGGGTTTCTTGCAGAAAAAGAAAATGATCAGAAAATAAAGGCATACTATCTTTACAAATCGGGAACAATTCTTTTCCGCGAAATGAGAAAAATAAAAGATGCCAGAAAGATTTTTGAGCAATCTCTGGAGTATCATGTTTCATTTGAAATATTAAGAGAACTTACTGAAATTTATCAGAAAGAACACAACTTCCAGGGTATGATTCGGCTCTTGAATATTGAGTTTAATATCACAACCGACAGCGGAAGAAAGATCTCAATATTGGAAAAGATTTCAGATGTTTACTCAGAATATATGAGAGATCTTGAAAATGCGGCTCTTGTTCTTGAAAAAGCTCTTGAGATTGATTCTGAAAGGATAACAACGCTGAAAAAACTTGGCAAAATATGCTACTATCAAAAAAATTGGAAAAGACTTGCCGAGATTAATTCAAAAGAGATTGCTATAACCGAAAATATGCACGAAGTTGTCAATCTTCTCTACAAAAATGGTCTTATCTATTTTAAAGAACTCAAAGATTATGAAACTTCACTTACCTATTTTATAGAGGTTGTAAATCTCGAAAAAGGTCATATTCCAAGTATGCTTTACCTTGAGAAAATCTATATATTAAAAAAAGATCCGGAAAAACTTATTGATATATATCAGCAACTAGTCGAGTTTTCAAGCAACAATTCGGGATTGAAGGAATACTATCTGACCAGACTTGCCATAATGTATCGAGAAAACGAAAAACTGGAAGAAGCAATAAATTCCAAAGTATACTTTATCTCTTTCCTGGGAACACACTTGCCAAAGAAAATCTGAGACTTATAAATAAAAATCTTGATATTGACAAACTATCCAAAAACACTGATTCATCTATTTTGCCCATAGATCTTTCTCTAATAAATGGAGATTGTTACGATGAAACCAGCCTGAAAGATGGTGATTTGAGTTTCTGGCAATATCTTTATCAGATTCACAAAGGAGAATCTCCTGAACTCTCTGTTTTTACTATTAATTCCCATGAAAAACTTCTGGCTGAATTAATCTCAGGAAGCTCTTCTATTGATACACTGGCAGACAATCCTCAACATACACCGGCAATGCTAATGCTGGCCAAAAAATATTATGAAAAAGGCTGCATGAAGTGCATTTATTCAATAATGAATTACTACCTTCCTGTAAAACCGGAAAACAAAAGAATTTTATGGTCTATATTTTTTCAGGGCATTGAAAATCCAGAAATAATAGAAAAGCTTGAACACATAATAATGAATGAAACCGATGAGTTGCAGTTTGAAGCAGCATTAAATCTGCTCGAAAAAATCTACATAAAAAAAGAAGATTATAAAACTGTTTTGTTCCTTAGAACAACCTATTCAAAAAAAATTGCAGATAGGGCGAAACAGCTTAACTTCATTGATGAAAGTATTTTGTTTCTTGAAAAATATCTTGATCGTAAGGTTTTGATTGATTTATATAAAATGCGCTACAACCTCTCGGAAGGACTTGATAAAGAAAGGTATCTTCTCTTCATGAGAGATGTAATGGTTGAGTATGGAATGATCCAGCAAGCTGCAAAACTTTATGAAAATAAGTGGAGAGAAGAACATAATCCGACTGATGCCTACTATCTTTTTGAGCTCTATTTTGCAATAAAAGAATATCTCTCAGCAGAAATTATCACAAGAGAACTTTTGGAAATTAACGAGACAAACCCGAAAGTAGTAAAAATGCTTGCTGATGTTTTATGGTATTCCGAACAATATACAGCACTTATTGGAGAAATAAACAAATATAAAGAGATTCTATTTGCAGAGGAAAATCATAATAAATACCAAAAACTTCTTGTAGAAGCATATATTAAAACAGGTGAAACAGAAAAACCGATTGAAATAATGAGTGAAACTGTTTTTGAAGATAGAGAGATAAAATATGCGTTGACCCTCCTTCTTGTTGAACTTCTTGAAGAAAAGGGTAAAAAAGAAGATTCTCTTGATTTGATAAAATCAGCTCAGGTTTACAATGAAACTAGTGCCATAAAAAAGCTTTCAATTCTTGCCAAACACAGAGAAACGCTTTCCATCGAAGAGCTTGGATTTATAACATCCTACGAAAAAATTATTCCAATAATTGAAAATTCTCTCTCCGAAGATGCTGCACAGAAGATTGTCGATTTTTTTGCATCAAAAGATGATGTTTCCGCTGTTGAACTCATGGTTAGAAACGAACTGGAACACAAAAGAGCCACAGAAGCAAGAAGACTGCTTGAAATTATCAGAAATTCCACACCAAATTATGACATACTCGACAGCATGATTTTGAAATGCACAAGAAATCTGCCCGCCGAGACAATGCTTTTAAAAAGAATTTTATTCAAAGAAATAGAAAGAAACGAACTTTACCCACTATTAAGATTAAAGGAGATATATAAAGAAAGCAGAAACAAAAAAGCTATCTATCTACTTGAATCAATTATAGAATCAGCTGAAAATAAAGCCTTTGATATTTCTAAATGGGAATACTTCACCCCAATAAAAAAAGAAACCATTTTTTTAACACTTGAATTTAACGAAACAGAACAAAACCTCCTTGACTATTCAAAGCTTATAGCAAACGCCGAAAAATCAGGCTCAGATGAAAGAAAAAGTGTTGAACCAATCTCCTCGGTTCATCACCGCGAACTGAATTCTCTTTTACAGAGATATTCAATTCAGACAGGTGCTGACATTCCAGGCGCAGTCTACAACAACATTATTTCTGAACCGCTCAAACTTGCAGTTATAAATGTTCCAGTAATTGTTTTTGGAAAAAGCCATGATAATCTGTCATTTTCTTCTCTTGCATTTTTAACAGCGCAACACATATTTCTTATGAATAATGGCTGCTCAGCAGGCTTTGAACAAAGAGCTCCACAGATAACTGCGGAAAAACTTAAAACATCTCTAAAACTCAAAGGACCTGAAAAAGTTAATTTTATAAAAAGACTAAAAGATAGCTATCATGCCGATATTATAGAATCTTTTAATATGGTTGAAAATACGGAAGAATACGAAATTGACCGTTTTGCCAGAAAATTACACCTTGCCTCACTCATGTATGCTTACTCAATGATTCCAGACATTGGTGCACTCTCTGAAATCCTTGGGGTTGAATGGAAAACTCTTATAAACAAAGAAAGTGATATGAGGCGAATTGTTGAATTCTCAATACAAACAATAGGTTAATCACCTCTTTTTTCCACCTACTCGCCCATCGGTTTTTATGTGCAAAACTTGAGTAAATCCAAATCAACATCTAAGAGGACTTTGTCAAAAACCTGGAAAAAATCTTGTAAACATCTGCACCACTCTTTCTTTGACACAAAGAATTAGAAAGGTATAATTTCAACAATTTTATTGGAGAGCTTTCTTTGACAACACTTGTCGTGCTGCTGCTTATAATTATTATTATCTTTTCTGCATTAACCATCGAATTTCGGATTCACAAAAAAAGACTTATGAAGATAGGAATAAGGATTCATGTAAATGGAACAAGAGGTAAATCTTCGGTCACCAGATTAATTGCGGCGGGTCTTAATGCTGGCGGAATAAAAGCTTTTGCAAAGACAACCGGAACTCTTCCTGTTGTTATAACAAATAAAGGAATCGAATATCCTCTCTTCAGACCGCTTGGTGCAAATATTATTGAGCAAATAAGAGTAGTTGCTTTTGCTTCTCTCAATGGTGCGGAGGCTCTTGTTGTAGAATGTATGGCACTCCGGCCGGAACTTCAGAGCTTTTCAGAGCTTTCATTAATCAAATCAACTCATGGTGTAATAACAAATGTTAGACCTGACCATCTTGAGGTTATGGGGCCGACAGAGCACGATGTTGCTCTAGCTCTTTTGGGGACAACACCAGTTAATGGAACTCTTTTTACCGCAGAAAGAGAATATGAATCAGATTTTGAGAATTCCTGCCGCGATAGAAACTCTAAATTAGTTATTACAACAGAAAAAGATGAAGAAATGATAACTGAAGAAGAGATGAGAAAATTTTCCTACATTGAGCACAAAGAAAATGTGGCGCTTGCTATAAAAATCTGTGAAGACTTTGGGATTAAAAAAGAAATCGCACTTGGCGGAATGATTAATGCTGCACCTGATGCTGGAGCTATGAATGAGTATCAAATAGAATATTTTGGTAAAACTATTGCGTTTGTGAATGGTTTTGCTGCAAATGATCCTGAATCATCAAAGAGAATCTGGGAAATATCTCTGGCCAGACACAAGGATTCTATAAAAAAGATAATGGTTCTTAATATGAGAAAAGATAGGGCTGAAAGATCAAATCAGTTAGGAAGTTCAATTGGTTGCTGGACAAAAGCAGATGTTTATATTGTAATTGGAACTGGAACAGATTTTCTTATAAGTAGAGCTATAGGAATCAAAGAGTCTATTGTAGATTGCGAAAATTTAAATGCTGCTCAGATTTTTGAAAAAATACTCGAATATTCAGGAACTTCATCGCTTGTAACAGGAATCGGTAATATAAAGGGAGAAGGTCTTGAACTTGTGAATTATTTTAAGAATAGAGCCTTGTGATAATTACTCAGCTTTGCAGACAGTTGTTTCTTTAACAGCTACTTCATGAGCAATTGTTGCATCTGCAAGTAATTCTGGATTTTCTTTTTCTACAGTTTTAAGGAAATTAGGGTGAGCAACAACAGCCATTGCTTGTGATGGTGTGAGTTCTATATTTAAAGTAGTTCCCTCTGGAAGATCTTCATAACATGTTATTGTTATGTGAATAGGTCCATAAATACCTAATGTTACCATAGTTAAGAGTCCTTTTGTAAAGCCTCTGGTTTCTGTGAAATTTCCTTTGCCTTTACATTTTTCATCAATTGCTGTTGGATAATAAAGACCTGGGGACTTAAACAAACCAAACCAAACAGCTCCTGAATCATCATGAACTATTGTTTCTTTGTATTTTTTAAATGGAATTGCATTCTGTGATTTGGATGTATAATAACATCCTGTTGCCAAAATTGTACAGAGAATAGAAAGTGCGATAATTTTTTTCATAAATACCTCCATTAAAGACTAAATTAATATAACTCTTAACAAAACAAAACCCTTACACAAATAAATTACGGTCAATTCTAGTTGGGGAATAAATGATGTCAACTTAATTTGTATTTTTAATTAAAAAAAAAACATAAACCTCATTTTTAGCGTGAATAAAAAAACGATTTTTAAAACAATTGACAAAATATTGCTATAGTGATATTAATTTTGTGTTTTTTACGAAATAGTTATTATCCGGAGGTTAATTATGGCTGATTTATCATGCAA
>CAZISX010000096.1:0-1487 GCA_964542005.1 uncultured Spirochaetales bacterium | reverse complement strand
ATATATGGGACTTAATCTCAAAAATCCTGTTGTTGTTGCAAGTTCATCTCTTACAAATTCTCTTGAGAATGTTAAAAAATGTGAGGCATCAGGTGCTGGCGCTGTTGTTTTAAAATCTCTTTTTGAAGAGCAGATTTATGCTGAAAAAATAAATATTGCAGAAGCAGGTTTATCAGCAAATTATCACTCTGAAGCTTATGAATATATTCAGCAGTCAAGTCTTAATCTTGCTCCTGAAAGCTATCTTAAACTTATTGCTGATTGCAAAAAAGAGGTGAAAATCCCAATAATTGCAAGCCTTAATTGCATTTCTGATGAGTCCTGGACTGAATTTGCGAAAAGAATAGAAAAAGCCGGAGCAGACGCACTTGAGCTTAATATCTCTTTTATCACAAAAGATTATTACTACACAAGTGAAGAGATTGAACAGAAATATATAAATATTGTGAGAGCTGTAAGAAAAGAAATCAAGATTCCGATTGCTGTAAAAATCGGACCTGTTTTCACATCAATTGCAAGAATGGCCAGAAAGTTTTCTGATGCTGGTGCAAACGCGATTGTTATTTTTACCCGGTTCTACCAGATTGATATTGATACAGACAAAATGGAAATCGAATCAGGCTATAAGCTTTCATCACACTCCGACACACCTCTTGCTATCCGCTGGGTTTCAATGCTTGCAAACAGAGTTGATTGTGACATTGCAGGCTCAAGAGGCGTTTTAAATGGTAATGATATTGTAAAACATCTTCTTGCCGGAGCTAATGCTGTTCAGGTTTGCTCTGCTCTTTATATGAATAAAGTTGAATACTTATCTTTGATGATTGGTGATGTTGAAAAGTGGATGAAAGAGAAAAACTTTAATTCAATCAGCGAATTCCGCGGACTTCTCAGCCAGAAAATGAGCCAGAATCCTGAGATTTATGAAAGAGAACAGTATATCAAGGCTGTTGTAGGCGTTGAGTAAAAGTATCTTAGTCTAAAATATAACAGGATTAAAATGCTCATATTAAAGACACAAAATTCATTAAAAAGCAGGGTTTCAAAGAAAATAATTCAAAACTGATGCTCAAAAGATCACAATAGCTTTATCAATAAACTATTTTTGTATAAATCCGTAGTTGTTTAATAGATTTTGTAAACTTTTTAACCTGGGAGTTCTTATGACCTATTCTCATAGTTCCAATCAAGAAAATCCTTTATATTTAGTATGGCAGCAAAAAATAAGTGAGGGGAAAATTGAGTCATATCTTGAAGATGCGGCAAATGTGCTTGTTGAAAAAAAAGCTGTGACAAACCCTGAAATGTTTCGGGATGCTTTTTACAGGATTGAAAAAGAACATGCTTTTTACAAAGATAATTCTTTAAAAAAATTATATGAAAAAATATTCACATTATATAGAGACCATGTTTTTGAGCCACTAATAATTAGCCCAACTTTCGCACAAAAACCACAAAATTAGGCAAAAACAAAGCTTTCCAAAGCG
>CAZISX010000095.1:6489-15706 GCA_964542005.1 uncultured Spirochaetales bacterium | reverse complement strand
GGCGGCCGTACAGTTGGTGCCGGTGTCGTTGCTAAAGTTATTCAGTAAATAGAGAGAAAAAATTATGGCAAAAAAGAAAAGTGAAGCTCGTCACAAAGTATCTCTTCAGTGTTCTGAGTGTAAGAGAAAAAATTACTCAACAACAAAGAACAGAAAGAATACTCCAGACAAATTGACTGTTATGAAATACTGTCCATTTGACAGAAAACATACAGAGCACAAGGAATCGAAGATTTAAGAGAACTGAGGTAGGCCAGTAGTTCAATGGTAGAGCGTCGGTCTCCAAAACCGAAAGTTGTGGGTTCGAGTCCTCCCTGGCCTGCCAATTATTAAAGGAAGTTAAAGATGAAAAACAGCAAGATTTTAATGATGGCTTATACGGGTTGCTTTTTAATATGTGTATATTTTGCTGTACAGTTATTTGATGCGATATTAGCTTTAAGGTTTATTGATTTAGCGGATTACAATATTCTTTCTGTTTTTCCTTTAAAAGATATTCTTGGAATTCTATTGTCAGGAGTCGTAACTGGTTATTTTTGGATGGCAAAAAGCAAAAAATATGTTTTTTTGCTGGACGAGGTAATCGAAGAGCTTAAAACAGTTGTTTGGCCAACAAAAGAAGAAACAAAAATCACAACAATATCTGTTTTTGTTTTTACATTTATTATGCTGGGAGTGTTTTTTGTTCTTGATTTATTTTGGTCAACCCTGGCAAATTTAATTTACTAGAGAATAGAGTTTCAGGAGAAGTCATCATGGTAATGAAGTGGTATGTTATTCACACACAGTCTGGTTTTGAAAGTAAGCTGAAATTTGCTATTGAAGAAATGGTTAGGCAAAAAAACGCTTCAGAAAAAATTGGTGAAATAGTTGTTCCTGAAATTGAAGTTGAAGAGATTAAAGAAGGCAAAAAGAAAAAGGTTATCAAAAATCTTTATCCTGGTTATATATTTATTCAGATGGACTATTCAGAAGAAGCTTGGTTTCTGATAAAGGATATTGCTTTTGCTAGAAAACCTGCATTTATTGGCGAAAGGAAACGATTTACAAAAGACTTGATTAAGCCTTCGTCTATTTCTGAAAGAGAAATTGATAATATTAAGAAGATAATGGCTGAAGGAGAAATTAAAGGTATCGCTTCAGACATTTCTTATGAAAAAGGAGAAATGGTTCTTGTAAAAGATGGCCCTTTTGCTGGGTTTAAGGCAGTTATTGATGAGGTTAAGGATGGAAAGGAAAAACTGGAAGTCCTAGTTAATATTTTTGGGCGTTCTACACCCGTCGAAGTGAGCTTCTCACAAGTTGAGAAGGTGGAGGACTAAGGAGATTTAAAAGGAGAGTAAGATGGCAAAGAAAGTTGTTGCAAACATTAAGTTGCAAATTCCTGCCGGCAAGGCTAATCCTGCTCCTCCAGTTGGTCCAGCGCTGGGGCAGCACGGTGTTAACATTATGGAGTTCTGCAAAACATATAATGCAAGAACGCAGGAACAGATTGGTTTTATTGTTCCTGTTGTTATTACAGTATATGCAGACAGATCTTTTACTTTTGTTACAAAAACACCGCCTGCGTCTCAGATGCTGTTAAAAGCGATCAACAAGGAGAGTGGATCCGGGGAGCCTAACAAAAAGAAAATCGGCAAGGTTACATGGTCACAGGTTGAAGAAATTGCAAAGGCCAAGTTTGAAGATCTTAACACTACAGACATTGAGTCTGCAAAACGGATTATAGCAGGTACTGCTAGAAGTATGGGAATCACTGTGGTAGATTAAGGGAGAAGACGATGGCAAATTGCGGAAAAAGATTGACAGACGCCTATAAGAATCTCGATAGGCTTCAAAAACACAGCTTTGAAGAAGCTGCGAAAATCATAATTTCTTCTGCTAGCAAGAAATTTGATGAAACAGTAGACATAGCTTTTAATCTCGGCGTTGATCCAAAAAAATCTGACCAGATGGTTAGAGGTGCTTGTGTTTACCCTCACGGCACAGGAAAAAAAGTTAGAGTTTTGGCGATTGTTCCTGCTGACAAAATTGAAGAAGCAAAAGCTGCTGGCGCAGAATTTGTTGGTAATGATGAGTATATTGATAAAATCATGAAAGAAGGTTGGATTGATTTTGATAAAGTTGTTACTACCCCTTCAATGATGGGACAAATTGGTAAGCTTGGTAAAGTGTTGGGTAGAAGAGGTCTTATGCCTAACCCTAAACTTGGTACAGTTACTAATGATATTACAGGTGCTGTAAAGCTTGTAAAATCAGGTAGAGTTGAATTTAAGGTTAATAAAGAGGGTATTCTTTCTATTCCTATTGGAAAAGTTAGTTTTGGTCCTGAGAAATTGTTAGACAATGCAAAGGAACTTGTACAAACTCTTATGAAACTTAGACCTTCTACTTCAAAAGGTGCTTTTATTAAGAAGATGACTTTGTCATCAACAATGGGGCCTGGTGTAAAGCTTGATGAAATTCAGCTTATTAGTGCTTCAAAATAAACTATAATTTATGGTCTGAGAGGGTTGGGTGCTTCTGGCTTAATTTCCCGCCTGAGACTTTCTCAATTCTTTCAGACCGTATGTTTAAGGAGTAGATAATGGAACGTTTACAAAAAGAACAGGTTGTTGTTGAGCTGAAAGAAGTTCTTAGAGGCGCATCTTCCTGCATAGCTATGGATTTTAGCGGAGTTACCATGGGTACTTTCACTCCGTTTAGAAAAGAATGTGCTAGGCAGAATGTAAAAATAGCTGTTGTTAAAAATTCATTGGCTAAAATTGCGGTAAAAGATACTCCTTATGAAGGCATGACATCAATTTTTAAAGGTATGACTTGTCTTGTTTGCACTATGGAAAAAGATCAGGTTGTTGGAGCAAAAATTACAAAAAAATATGCTGATAAGGATAAAAAAATTATTCTGAAAGGCGGAATGCTTGATGGAAGACTTCTTTCCGAGAAAGAAGTTGAGTTTCTTGCACAGATTCCAGGCAAAGAAGAGTTGCAGGGCAGATTACTTGCTACAATGCTTGCGGTTCCGCAGACATTTGTTCGTCTTCTTGCTGCATACAAAGAAAAATTAGAAGAAAATGTTCAATAATTTAGTACTTAGTTAAATGGGAGAAAATCATGGCTATAACAAAAGTAGAATTTAAAGATTTCATCAAAAACATGACAGTTATTGAGCTTGCAGAAGTTATAAAAGAGCTTGAGGAAGAACTTGGTGTAAGTGCCGCAGCTCCAGTTGCAATTGCAGCGGCAGGCCCAGCAGCAGTTGTTGAAGAACAGACTGAATTTACAGTAGTTCTTAAAGCAGCAGGCGCAGCTAAGCTTAATGTAATTAAAGAAATCAGAGCTATAACAGGCCTTGGACTTAAAGAAGCAAAAGACCTTGTTGATGGCGCACCAAACAATGTAAAAGAAGGAATCAACAAAGAAGAAGCTAATCAGATTAAAGAGAAACTTGTAGCAGCAGGTGCTGAAGTAGAAATTAAGTAATTGTTCTTGATTACTAAAGATCTCTATTTAGATCGTTTTTATAAGATAGGGCAGTGTTGTACTGTCTTATCTTTTTTTATTTAATAATAATGTTGCATTTATTTTGAACCTTAAATAAATGAGGGGCAAAAAATGGGAATTTTAGGTCAAAACAATTTCAGAGTCAGAAGATGGTTTGGTAAGATTACAAAAAATGTTACCGATATTCCGGATCTCCTTCATGTGCAGAAAGATTCTTATGTTCAATTTCTTCAAAGGGAGACAGCTCCTTCTGATAGAAAAGCAATAGGTCTTGAAGGGGCTTTTAGGGCAATTTTTCCTATTAATAGCTTCAATAATTCTATTGAGCTGTCATATTTGGGTTATGCGATGGCAGAGCCACAGTATGATGTTGAAGAGTGCAGGCTTAGGGGAGCAACTTATGCTCTTCCTATAAAAATTAAAGTTCAGCTTGCTTCTTTTGATGTGAATGAAAATGGTGAACGAAAAGGTATCAATGATATCAAAGAGCAGGAAATTTATTTTGGCGAAATTCCGTTGATGACAGACTACGGTACTTTTGTAATAAATGGTACAGAGAGAGTTATTGTTAATCAGCTTCATCGTTCTCCAGGTACTTTTTTTGATTATGACAAAGCAAAAACAGCTCAGGGTAATGAAGTTTTTATGTCAAGGTTAATTCCTTACCATGGCAGCTGGCTTGATTTTGAATTCGACTCAAAAAGTATTCTTTATGTAAAGATTGATAGAAAAAAGAAATTTCCTTGTACAATCTTTTTAAAAGCATGGGGATATACAAAGGAAGATATTATTTCTGGATATTATTTCTCCGAAAAGATTGCCTTTAAAGATGGTGTTTTTGTCAAAATCATTGATATTGATAATGATTCAGAGCTTTTAAAAAATCAAAAAATTCCTGTAGATATTTTTGATCCTGAAGGCAAATTAATTGCTCAGGAAGGTAAAAAATTCTCTGCCGGAGTTCTTTCAAGATTGAAAAAATTTGATATTACAGAAATTCCAATTCCTACTGAATATCTCTTTGGTAAGAGATTTTATAAAAAGCTTCTTGATCCTATAACAATGGATGCTGTTGCTGATGTTAACGATGAAATAACATCAACAATGTTAGAAGAGATTGTAGGGAAGAAAATTCCTTTAATAGAAATAATTTACACAGAAAATCTTAAATATTCGCCATATTTATCAAACACATTGAAGGCGGACAAGGTTAAAGACAGAGAAGATGCTCTTCTCGAAATATATAAAATAATGGTGCCGTCAAATCCAGTTAATCTTGAGGTGGCGGAAAATTATTTTAAAAATCTTTTTCTAAATCCTGAAAATTATGATTTAAGCTCTGTCGGAAGGCTGAGAATGAATCATAAGTTTGGTGAAAATGTTGATTTGAATCATCGCTTGCTCCGGAAGGAAGATGTTTTCAACACACTGATGTATTTGCTTAATTTAAGTGATGGTCGTGGCGTTGTTGATGATATTGATCATTTGGGCAACCGAAGAGTTAGGCTTGTTGGAGAACTCTTGGAAGATGTTTTTAAAACAGGACTTCTTCGTATGTCTCACACAATTAAAGAAAAGTTAGCCGGTTCTGTTATAGAAAGTTTAACTCCTTATGAAGTTATAAGTTATAAACAGGTTATGGCTGTAATAAAAGAGTTTTTTGCTGGAGGTCAGCTTTCTCAGTTTATGGATCATACCAATGTTTTATCGGAAATGACTCATAAAAGAAGATTATCTGCCCTTGGCCCTGGTGGTCTTGCAAGAGAACATGCGAGCTTTGAAGTTCGAGATGTGCACAAAACTCACTATGGTAGAATTTGTCCGGTAGAAACACCTGAAGGCCCGAATGTAGGTCTTATTGTTTCTCTTACAACTTTTGCAAAAATCAATAAATTTGGATACATAGAAACCCCTTACAGGGTTGTTGAAAAAGGTACTGTTACAACAAAGGTTATTTACCTCGATGCTATTGACGAGCAGAAATACAAAATCGTTCCTGCTACAGTTAAGCTTGATGAGAGTAGCCATATTGTTGATGATATTGTAAATTCCAGAGAAAAAGGGGAAGTTACAAGATTGCGCAGGGAAGAAATTGATCTTATGGATTATTCTCCTGTTCAGCTGGTTTCGGTTTCTGCTGCACTTATTCCATTCCTTGAACATGATGATGCAAACCGTGCTCTCATGGGATCAAACATGCAAAGACAGGCTGTTCCTCTTATTAAAACAGAGGCTCCGCTTGTTGGTTCAGGTATGGAGAGATATGTTGCAAGAGATTCAGGTTATACCGTTTTTGCTAAAAGAGCAGGAACTATTGTTAAAATTGATGCAAACAGAATTGTTGTTCGGGTTGAGGGCGAAACTGCAGAAGAAGCTGTAGATGTTGATATCTACAATATTACAAAGTATAAGCGTTCAAATCAAAACACCTGTGTAAATCAAAGACCTGTTGTTTCTATTGGTGATATTGTTCAGCAGGGAGATGTTCTTGCTGATGGTCCTGCTATTGACAGAGGCGAGCTTGCTCTTGGCAAAAATGTTCTTATAGCTTTCATGCCGTGGAATGGATATAATTTTGAGGATTCTATTCTTATAAACGAAAGACTTCTTAGAGAAGATGTTTATACATCTATTCATATTGAAGAATTCGTTTGTGAGGCAAGAGATACAAAAAGAGGCCCGGAAGAGATTACTGCAGATATCCCGAATGCTCCAGAAGAAGTTCTTAGAAAACTTGATGATTCAGGTATTATAAGGATAGGCTCCAAGGTTGTTGGAGGAGATATTCTTGTTGGGAAAGTAACACCAAAAGGTGAAACAGTTATTTCTCCTGACGAAAAATTGCTTAGAGCTATTTTCGGCGAGAAAGCTGGTGATGTTAAAGACAGCTCTCTTTATGTTCATCCTGGAGTAGAAGGTGTTGTTATTGATACCAGAATTTTTTCACGAAAAGGTGTTAAAAAAGATTCCAGAATGAAAGAGCAGGAAGAATTTCAGGTTGAAGCTATAAAAAGAAATAGAGATGATGAAATTAGAATTATCGAGGTTTATACCTACGATATTATTCGCTCTCTTTTTATAGATTCTGTTACCGATTCCGATTTGGTTCACGATAATGGAAAAGTTCTTGTTAAAAAGGGTGCTGTTCTTACCAAAGATGACATGGCTCTTATTCCAAATTCATACTTGCCATTAATAAGTGTTACAGATAGAAATGTTATGAAAAAGGTTAAAGAGCATCTTCTTTTTATGAGAAGAAAGCTTGAAACTGTAAGAAAAATCTATGATTCAAAGTTGAAACAGATAACTAAAAATGATGATTTAGCTCCTGGAGTTATAAAGTCTGTAAAAGTTTTTGTTGCAATAAAAAGAAAGCTCTCTGTTGGAGATAAAATGTCAGGTCGCCACGGAAATAAAGGTGTTGTTTCAATGCTTCTTCCAGAAGAAGATATGCCTTTTATGGAAGATGGGAAGACTGTTGATATAGTTTTAAATCCACTTGGCGTTCCTAGTCGTATGAATATTGGTCAGGTTTTGGAGGTGCATCTTGGTCTTGCGGCACGCAAGCTTGGTGAGCAGATCAATGATTATATGAAGAATCATTCACCTGTAGAAAAGCTAAGAGATGAGCTTAAAACAATTCTTAAGCCTACTGATGAACTTGCTAAAATGATAGAAGAAGCATCTGATGACGACATTAAAGAGTTTATTAAGTCTATGCGCAGAGGTTTATTTACTGCAACTCCTGTTTTTGACGGAGCAAAAGAATCTGAAATTCGCGATCTTCTTAAATATGCAAATCAGGAAGAAACCGGCAAAATGATTCTTTTTGATGGAAGAACTGGATTGACTTTTGATTCAGATGTAACTGTTGGTATTATGTATTATCTTAAGCTTCATCACCTTGTTGATGAAAAAGTTCACGCAAGAAGTACAGGTCCCTACTCACTTGTCACACAGCAGCCTCTCGGCGGAAAAGCTCAGTTTGGTGGTCAGAGATTTGGTGAAATGGAAGTTTGGGCTTTGGAAGCTTATGGTGCAGCATATACTTTGCAGGAATTTCTTACAGTTAAATCTGATGATGTTGAAGGAAGAAAGAAGCTTTACGAATCAATAGTTCGTGGTAAGAACAAGTATGAAATCGGAATTCCGGCATCATTTAGCGTTCTTGTAAAAGAAATGCAGAGCCTTTGTCTTGATGTGAGAATGATTGAAGAAAATAGTTAAGAGTATAGGGAGAGAGCTGTGAAAGATATATTTAAAATACTCGAGAAACCGAAAAGCAGTTTAGATTTCAAAGGAATCGAGGTTTCGCTTGCTTCCCCGGAAAAAATATTGGAATGGTCTTATGGCGAAGTAAAAAAGCCTGAAACTCTGAATCATCGTACTTTCAAACCTGAAAAAGAGGGGCTTTTTTGTTCCAAAATATTTGGACCAGTTAATGATTATGAGTGTTTATGCGGAAAATATAAAAGAATGAAATACAAAGGCATCGTATGTGAAAAATGCGGTGTTGAAGTTATTGAGTCTAAAGTCCGCAGAGAACGAATGGGTCATATTACACTTGCGACACCTGTCGCTCATATATGGTTTGTTAAAACATCTCCTTTTTATATAGGTGCACTTCTTGGGATGAGCAATTCTCATCTAAGCAGCGTTATCTATTGTGAAGGATATGTTGTTCTGAATTCAACTATCCCTACCGTAAAACGAGGCGACTACATAGATGAAGAGTCGTATATGGAGCTTATGGATAAGTATGGAGAAAGCACTATTTATGCAGAAACAGGTGCGGCACCTCTTCGTAAACTTTTAGAAGAGATTGATTTTATTGCAGAAAAAGTTGAACTTGAAGAAAGAATGTCAAAAACGGGCGATAAGAGCCTTGCTGCAAAATTGCAGAAACGAATTAATGTTATTAATAAGTTTATTCGTTCAGGCGTCCGTTCTGAAAACATGATTCTTTCTGTTTTGCCAGTTCTTCCGCCAGATCTTCGTCCGCTCGTTCCTCTGGATGGAGGTCGTTTTGCAACATCAGATTTAAATGATTTATACAGAAGAGTAATAAACAGAAACAACCGTCTGAAAAAGCTTATTGATTTGGGTGCACCTGATGTAATTATCAAAAATGAAAAGAGAATGCTTCAGGAAGCTGTTGATGCTCTTTTTGATAACACAAAAGTTCACAGACCAATAGCTGGCTCAAATGGAAGACCTCTGAAATCATTAAGCGATATGCTTCGTGGTAAACAAGGTCGTTTCCGTCAGAATCTTCTTGGAAAACGAGTTGACTACTCCGGCCGTTCTGTTATTACAGTTGGCCCGGAGCTTAGACTTCATCAGTGCGGCCTTCCAAAGATTATGGCTCTTGAACTTTTTAAGCCATTTATTTATAACAAACTTCAGGAAAGAAATCATGTCAGCACTGTGAAAGCTGCAAAACAGATGGTTGAAAACGGTGAGGATGTGGTTTGGGATATTCTTGAAGAAGTTGTAAAAGAACATCCAGTGCTTCTTAACAGAGCACCAACACTTCACCGTCTTGGTATTCAGGCTTTTGAGCCTGTTCTTGTTGAGGCAAAAGCAATAAGACTCCATCCTTTGGTTTGTACAGCGTTTAATGCAGATTTTGATGGAGATCAGATGGCTGTTCATGTGCCTCTATCAATAGAAGCACAGCTTGAATGCAGAGTTCTGATGATGTCGACAAATA
>CAZISX010000095.1:0-6475 GCA_964542005.1 uncultured Spirochaetales bacterium | reverse complement strand
GAAAACCAATTATTACTCCTTCTCAGGATATTATTCTTGGTCTCTATTATTTGACAACAGAAAAGCCTTTCTCAAAAGGAGAGGGAAAAACTTTTTATGGAGAAAGAGAAGTTCTTATGGCTGTTGAATCAGGCGTTATCACATATCAGTCAATGATAAATGTCCGCATTAACGGAAAGCGATACAGAACAACCCCGGGTCGTATTCTGATTTGGCAGGTTACTCCTGTTATTCTTGGATTTGACGCGATAAATACCCAGTTTAAAAAGTCTAACATTCCAGATCTTCTGGATAAAAGTTATCGTATTGCCGGTGCTAAGGCTACAGTTATCTTTGCTGATAAACTGAAAGATCTTGGGTACAAATATTCAACGATAGCTGCTTACTCAATTTCTATCGCAGACATTAAGGTGCCGGAAGAAAAATGGGAAATTATTCATGAAACAGAAAGACTTGTAAGAGAAATAGAAGATAACTACTACAATGGTAAAATTTCCAGAGGAGAGAGATACAATCAGATTGTCGATCTCTGGGACAAGGCAAATGAAAAAGTTACTAGAAAGATGCTTGATCTTCTCGAGGAAAAAGAAGTTATGCACCCTCTTTGGGGTAAGGTAACAATTCCTTCAGACAATCCTGTTTATATTATGCAGGATTCTGGAGCTAGAGGCTCAAAAGATCAGATTCGTCAGCTTGGCGGTATGCGTGGTCTTATGGCAAAACCTAGCGGCGAGATTATAGAAACACCTATTATTGCTAACTTTAAAGAAGGCCTTGACTCACTTGATTACTTCATTTCTACTCATGGTGCAAGAAAAGGTTCTGCCGATACAGCTCTTAAAACAGCAAACTCTGGATATCTGACAAGACGACTTGTTGATGTTGCGCAGGATGTTGTGGTTGTAGAGGATGATTGTGGAACAACAATTGGTATAGAAGCAGAAGCTCTCTTAAATGATTCTGGTGAAGTAATTTCATACCTTAGGGAAAGAATTCTTGGACGAGTTGCTCTTGATGATATAGAAAATCCGGAAACAGGAGATATTCTGATTGAAGCAGGAGAAATGATAGATGAAGAAAAGGCTGATATGATTGTTAATCTTGGTATTGACAAAATATATATCAGATCAGCTCTTACCTGTCGTTCTAAATATGGTGTTTGCGCTAGATGTTATGGTAGAGATCTTTCAAGAGGTCACATCATTAATGTTGGAGAAGCAACGGGTATTATTGCTGCTCAGTCAATTGGAGAGCCTGGCACACAGCTTACCATGAGAACCTTCCACATTGGAGGTGCTGCTTCAAGAACTATTGAAAAATCATCTCATGAAGCAAAAAGAGCCGGAATTGTTAAGTTGAAGGATATTAAACTTCTTCCAAAGAATGTTGACAATCCTGAACTTGCAAAACTCGAAGGTTCCCATGTTGTTATGAATAGAAATGGTAAAATTATTATATGTGATGAAAAAGGCCGTGAAAGAGAAAAATATCCGGTAAATTATGGTACCAACCTTTTTGTAAAAGAAGGCGATTCTGTAGGGCGAAACCAGGTTCTTGCAGAATGGGATCCTTACAATACACCAATTATTGCAGAAACAGATGGTACTGTTCGTTGGGAAGATATTGAAAATGGTGTAACGGTTAGAGAAGATCTCGATTCTCAGACTGGTCTTTCAAAAACAGTTGTAATTAACACAAGAGATCCTAAAAAATCTCCGAAAATAATTATTACGGAACAAGGTAAAAAGAAAGCAAAAAGAATAGAAAGAGGTGAGGCAATTTATCATCTTCCAACAAATGCTTACATTGAGTTAAAAAATGGTGAAGAGATAAAAGCTGGAGCAGTTCTTTCAAAGGTACCGAGAGAAGCGCGAAAAACAAAGGATATTACAGGTGGTTTGCCTAGAATTTCAGATTTGTTTGAAGCAAGAAAGTCAAAAAATCCTGCAATTGTTGCTGAAATAAGCGGTTTTATTTCAACATCAGAAGAAGGTAAAGGATTAAAAAATAAGCGATTAATTACTGTTACTCCAGAAATCGGAGAGCCAAGAGCTCATATTGTTCCAAAAGAAAAGCACTTGAATGTTCATGATGGTGACTGGATTGAAGCAGGAGAGCCGCTAATTGATGGATCTGTTGACCCGCATGATGTTCTTCGTATCAAAGGAGAAACTGCTGTAGCAAACTTCCTTGTTGAAGAAGTTCAGAAGGTTTATAAGCTTCAGGGCGTTCCTATCAATGACAAGCACATTGAAGTTATTGTTAAGCAGATGCTTCGAAAAGTAAAAATTGTTGACTCGGGAGACACCGTTTTCTTGAAAGGTGAGCTTGTTGAGAAAGAACGACTTATAGAAGTAAACGCAACTGTTGAAAGAGATGGTAAAAAACCTGCTCAGTGGGAAACAGTTCTCCTTGGTATTACAAAAGCATCTCTTAACACAGAAAGCTTTATTTCAGCAGCTTCGTTTCAGGAAACAACAAAGGTTCTGACTAATGCAGCCATTGAAAAGAAAGAAGACAAGTTAAGAGGTCTTAAGGAAAACATTATAATTGGTAAGAAAATTCCTGCTGGAACTGGATATCCATTGTATAATGAAAAGAATTTTGAGGTTGAAATTGTGTCAGAGCACTATGTAAATGAGGACGATGAAGAGGATTTAATACAGGAAGAAAATGCTATCCCTAATTAAGTTCAATAATAGCGGCACTGAAAAGTGCCGCTATTTGTTATTGATATCAAGCAGTTATGTCTGAGGCTGACTTTTTTTTTGACAGTTGCTGGTCGACAATTATAATGCCTCAGACTTGTATTCTTTTGGTTTGTTTTTTATAAGGAGAGTTAAAGACGATGCCAACAATAAGCCAATTAATTAGAAAAGGAAGAGAAGAAGCTAATAAAAAGAGCAAAAGCCCTGCTTTGGCTTCTTGTCCTCAGAGAAAAGGTGTTTGTGTCAGAGTGTACACAACAACGCCAAAAAAACCTAACTCAGCTCTTAGAAAAGTAGCAAGAGTAAGACTTACTTCCGGGTTTGAAGTTACTTGCTATATTCCTGGAGAGGGACATAACCTTCAGGAGCATTCAGTTGTTCTTGTAAGAGGTGGCAGAGTTAAAGATCTTCCAGGTTGTAGATATCATATTGTGAGAGGATCTCTTGATACCTCCGGTGTTGATAAGAGAAGGCAGAGCCGTTCAAAATACGGTGCAAAGAGACCTAAGAGCGCGAAATAAGAGGAGAGTACGATGCCAAGAAAAGCAAAAATTGTTAAAAGAGAGATTCTTCCGGATTCAAGATATAACGATTTGTTGATAGCGCAGCTTATTAATAAGGTTATGTGGGACGGTAAAAAATCTATAGCAGAGTCTATCGTTTATGGTGCTCTTGAAAAGCTTTCAAAAGGCAAAGAGGGAACTCCTGCTGAGCTTTTTAAGACTGTAATTAACAACATAAGGCCTCAGGTTATGGTTAAATCAACCAGAATCGGTGGAGCAACTTATCAGGTTCCTACAGAAATAACTTTTGAAAAGAGTGTTGCTATCGGGATGAGATGGGTTATTCAATACGCTAGAAAGCGTTCAGATAAAGGTATGGTTGAAAAACTTGCCGGAGAGCTGGAGGATGGTTTCCACAAAAGAGGAAATACATTCAAAAAAAGAGATGAGACTCATAAAATGGCGGAAGCAAACAAAGCGTTTGCACATTATAAGTGGTAAAAATAAGGGCAGGTTATGGTGGTTAAGGAAAAAAATATCGCTCTTCACAATATTAGAAATATTGGGATTATGGCTCACATTGATGCTGGAAAGACTACTACGACAGAGCGCATTCTTTTTTATACAGGAGTGTCTCATAAGCTCGGAGAAGTTCATGAGGGAACAGCTGTTATGGATTGGATGGAGCAGGAGCAGGAGCGTGGTATAACAATAACATCTGCGGCTACAACCTGTTATTGGAAAGATGTAAGAATCAATATAATAGACACTCCGGGGCATGTTGATTTTACGATAGAGGTTGAGCGTTCTTTAAGAGTGCTTGATGGCGCTGTTGCTGTTTTTTGTTCTGTAAGTGGTGTTGAGCCTCAGTCGGAGACAGTTTGGCGTCAGGCAAATGAATATCGTGTGCCTCGGATTGCCTTTGTTAATAAAATGGATAGGATTGGTGCTGATTTTGAGAATGTTGTGGGTATGATGTTTTCACGATTAGGGGCTAATGCAATTCCTGTTCAGCTTCCAATAGGAAAAGAAGATGTTTTCTTAGGGATGTTAGATTTGGTTGAGAGCAGATCTTATTATTATGATAGTGATGTTCTTGGTTCAACATATCGTATAGAGGAGTCAATTCCTGTTGGGTATGAGGGTGTTTTTGAGTTGTATAGAGAAAAACTTCTGGAAGCTGTTTCTGATTTTGATGAAACAATTATGGAAGATTTTCTTGAAGGAAAAGAGATTTCAGCAGAAAGAGTTAAGGCTGCTCTTAGAAAAGCTACCATTGCATGTAAGGTGTTTCCTGTTTTTTGCGGAACCTCTTTTAAAAATAAGGGTGTTCAGCTTCTTCTGGATGGCGTAATAGATTATCTTCCTTCCCCCGCAGAGCTTGCTCCTGTGAAAGGATTAAGTCCTTTAAATGAAAAGGAAATTAGTTTTTCATCAGAAGATGAAACTCTTTCCGCTCTGGTTTTTAAAATTATGAGCGATCCATATGTTGGAGAGTTAGCCTTTGTTCGTGTCTACAGCGGAACGCTAGAGGCGGGGCAAAGTGTTTATAATTCTTCGGCAGAAAAAGTGGAAAGAATTGGACGGCTTCTTAGGATGCATGCAAACAAAAGGGAAGATGTAGAAACTATTACCGCGGGTAATATTGGAGCTGTTGTTGGCCTTAAATTTGTAAATACAGGGACAACCCTGTGTGACAAAAAAAACCCGGTAATACTGGAGTCAATGAAGTTTCCAGAGCCTGTTATCTCTGTTGCAATTGAACCAAAAACTAGAGCTGATGAGGAAAAATTGAGCTATGCTTTAAATAAGTTGGCAAAAGAAGATCCTAGTTTTAAGGTTTATATAGATCCTGAAACAGCACAAACTGTTATTTCAGGGATGGGAGAGCTTCATCTTGATGTTTTGGTTGAGAGAATGCGCCGTGAATTTAAGGTTGATGCAAATGTTGGGAAGCCTCAAGTAAGCTATAGAGAAACACTTTCTAAAGCTGCAAAGATTGACTACAAACACCAGAAGCAGTCTGGCGGAAAAGGACAGTACGGCCATGTGGTTTTTGCTATTGAACCTTTGGAGCCAGGAGAAGGTGTTCAGTTTGTAGAGGAGATAAAGGGCGGGGTAATTCCTAAAGAGTATTTTTCAGCTGTTCAAAAGGGTGTTGCTATTGCTACTCAAAGCGGTAGATGGGGATATCCAATTGTTGATGTTAAAATAAGATTGATAGATGGTTCTTATCACGAGGTTGATTCTTCCGAAATGGCTTTTAAAATGGCTGCAATTCATGCTATTCGAGAGGCTGAGGATAAGTGTATGCCTAAAATGTTGGAGCCAATTATGAGAGTTGATGTTACAGTTCCTTCCGAATATATGGGAGATGTTCTCGGAGATGTTCAATCAAGAAGAGGAGAGATTTCAGGTTTTGAAGAAGGTGCTGGTGGAAGCACAAAAATAATTAAATCATTTGTTCCTCTTTCGGAGATGTTTGGTTACTCAACGGATTTGAGATCCAAAACACAGGGAAGAGGCACATATACAATGCAGTTTGGTTTTTATAAAGAGTTACCGGAAAGTATAAAGCAGAAGATCTTTACATAACCATATTTTAAGAGGAGAGAAAGATGGCGAAGGCAAAATTTGAGAGAACGAAGCCGCATGTTAATGTAGGAACAATAGGCCATGTAGATCACGGCAAGACTACACTTACAGCAGCGATAACAAAGACTCTGGCAGCAAAAGGGAACGCGAAGTTTATAGCGTTTGACGAAATAGATAAAGCGCCGGAAGAAAGAGAGAGAGGAATCACAATAGCAACAGCGCATGTTGAGTATGAAACCGAAAATAGACATTATGCGCATGTTGACTGTCCCGGCCATGCTGATTATGTAAAAAACATGATTACAGGAGCGGCACAGATGGATGGAGCTATTCTTGTAGTAAGCGCAGCAGATGGTCCGATGCCACAGACAAGAGAACACATCCTTCTTTCGAGACAGGTTGGCGTTCCTTATATCGTTGTTTTTCTCAACAAAGTCGATATGGTTGACGATCCAGAGCTTATTGAACTTGTAGAGATGGAAATAAGAGAATTGCTTGATTTGTACGGATTCCCAGGAGACGCAACTCCTATCATCAAAGGATCAGCCTTGAAAGCACTTAATAGTGACAATGCGGATTCAGAAGATTGCAAATGTATTTTTGAGCTTATGGGCGCAGTAGATACCTATGTTCCAAATCCAGAAAGAGTTATAGATAAGCCATTTCTTA
>CAZISX010000094.1:9186-15729 GCA_964542005.1 uncultured Spirochaetales bacterium | reverse complement strand
AGGTTTCATTTGAAAAACCTGAGCCGTAAATCATTTCTCCTCCAATTAAGGCATTGAATCCATTTGCATTTTTAAGCGCAGTGCCGGCAGATGATGATGATGAATCTGTTGCTGAGGAGTCATAAACAAGCAGTGTTTTGAGCCACTCATTTTGTGAAGGAATATGCCAGCCGGACGGGCAGATGCCTCTTGTTTTTTCTGATTCAACATAGTTCATTGCTTCATTCCACTGATATAAACTGCCGTGTGAAACACACTTGGCATCATCATTATTAAAACAGTATTTCTCGATTTCGCCATTGTTTTCAGAGATTTGAACTGTTCCTCCCTGCGGGTCGTAAATCAGTTTTTTGCCGATATTAAGATTTTCCGCCATCCAGCATAAATCTGTTGATGCATTGTCTGTTATTCTCACAGTTTTGTACTCTTTCCCGTCTCTTGAATCTTTAAGTTTATCGCCGCAGACAAAAGGCGCACCGGCAGAAAAAGAGATATTGACTTCGTCGCTGAAAATGGTGCATGCAGGATTTTGCGGCGCAGTTACAACCCACTTTAACGAGTATGATTCTCCGGCTAATCCTGAAAACAGAGATTTAGGATTGTTGATTTCACTGATATTTCCGCCATTTCCTGATAAAATTTCCCATTCGCCTGAGCCTTCAAGGGGAGTGTTTGCATCTAATGTCACGCTGGTTCCCGGCAAATTAAGGCGGTCATCTCCTGCATCAGCTAAAGCAATGCAACCGCTTGAACCGAAATCGAGAATACATCTTGCACTTTTTGTCAGAGTTTTTTCTTCAATCTCTCCTTGAATGTATGGGTCATTAACAAAGGTGTAAGCAGTTGATTTTGTTGTGCTTCCATACTCAGATGATGACCAGTAGCTTGCACCTGTATAATCGCTGCCAACACTGTAGTAATTTTTGAAAAGTTCGATTTCAAGGCCAGATTCGCCACCTTTTTCGAGTGAAATTCCGGCAAAATCTCTGCCGCCAAAAGCATCAAAAAGTACGCTCCATTCACTTGAAGTAGGAATATGCCAGCCGTCAGGACAGATTCCCTTCGGGTTGTCGAGGTTAATTCCATCAGATTTTGCAAGATTGTAGTCAAGAAGTTCATACCATTCATACAATCCGCCGAATTTATCACATCCCTCTTCCGGACATTTTTTCTCAACAATTCCATTATCTGTTTGAGTTAATTGAAGAATTCCTGCGTTAAGATTTTCTCTCATCCAGCACTGATTACCTATCTGAACTGTGTTGTAGATTCTGCCATCTTGCTCAATTGTTTCATTCCCAGGGCAAGGCTCGCCGCTTGCTATTGAAACTGTAATTTCGTCAGAAAGTGTTCCGCAAACTGGATGATTTGTTGACCAGCGCAGTGTGTAGATTTCGCCGCGCAAACCGCTAAATATTGCATCTTTTTTAAAGATGTTGTCAAAACTTCCCCCATTTCCAGTTAAAATTTCCCATTTTCCTGTTGAGCCGGAAGACAGATTTGCATTAAGTGTAATCTCTGTTGTTGCAGAAAAATCAACATCTTCACCACCATTTGCAGGCGTGCAGCCAGCACTGAAAAGATCAATCAGCACAAGCTTTTCTGCTCCGAAATCTTCAGTAACTGCGGCAAGATATCGCGGATTTGACTCTATAAACCACGCCTCTTTTATTGACTCAAAATCTGATGCTCCGAGCTGTTTCATCGAATTTCCGGCATAGCAGAAAAAGTTTGGTTTGTCGTAATAAGCAAACTCATCTCTGAATTCACTCATAATCTGCCATGAACAGTTAAATGGAAAATCGGGGTGTTTCAACCCTTTTTCTGTTGTTTTGTAATGATCTGTATTTTCCTGTATGTAGTTGTAATCACTTGGTTCTCTGAGCATAAAGTTTTCGTCCCACTCAATTGCGCCACTTGATAAAAACCATCTTTTGGTGCTTGCAAGATAAGGGATTTCCTGAGAAATTGGCTGAGTTATGCCGAAAATTCTCAATTTTTTCTCTTTCAGCATAGAAACAACTTTTAAAACATTTGCCTCAAGTCTGAAGATTGTGAAATAGGTTTCCATGTTAGAGTTTAAATTTGAATCTTCAAAAAATCCGTCATGATATTGGTTGGTTGCAGTAATTCCTTTGACTGATGCTGTGATAAGATATCCTGGTGCAATTGATTCCATTGAAGCAACTTTGTATGGAATTCCGTTTTCTGTACTAAGCGGGCTTAATTCTCCGTCAGAACTAATCTGATAAACAGCTAAGTCGTTATCTTCTTTACGGAAAGAGACAAATAAGATATCGCCTGACTTGTCAATCTCAATTCTGTGCGGCAGCTTGTCGCCAAAAAGTGTCCCGCCAGCCAAGAAAGGTTCGCTGTTTTTTACATCAACAACATGAATACGACCTGTTCCGGCAATACCTTGATATTTTTCAAGAATAATCACAAAATCGCCATTTTTTGCAAGCTTTGCAGCAAGGAATGTGTTTTCTTTTAAAGAAGCTGCCAGCGCAGGAATAGTTGTGGCAGAAATCTCAGTTAATTCAGTAAGTTCTGCAGGGTTTTTGGTTCCGTCAAAATTGTAAAGACCAAGTTTTAAATCTGCATTGAAAGTGGCGTCAAGTTCTGCCTGACTTGCTTTAAGTGTCAGAATTGTCGAATCCACCGTGTCAAGAATCATGCTGTTTGGAGAATCATCAACAATATCAATAGTATTTGGAGAGAGAGCTTCAATATCAAACGCATTCTCTTCATCGAGGCGGATGACAGGAAATCCAAAATCAGGATAAGACAAAATCTCTCCAAGTTTTATATCAATATGAAAACTGATTAATCCCGACGGCTTATTTATCCTTTCATTGTTGTGAGTCTGCTGGTTTGTCTTGTTGTTTCCTGTCAGCTCAACAGTTGTTGCAAGCTCATGTGCGCCGTAAACAGGGTAGTTTGTAACTGAAAGGCGATATGTTTCTTCATCAATTTTAACCCATTTGTGCTCGATATCACTGGAGAAAAAGTCCTCAAGCATAAAAGTTTTGGAGAAAACGCCTATCATGTCATCATCAATATTATCGCCATCATTTTCGTGGAGGCCGATTTCAAGGAAAATAGCAGCCATGTTACTGGAATTATTGAAAGAAGCTGAAAAAATAGTTTTGTCTTCAGGCAGTTGGTAGTCCTCGTTGGCTGCCACAGTTTTTTTGCCGAATATTCTTTTGGTATAAGCGCGAAACGGTGTTTCAGAAATCGTTTTGTAACTGCCGCTGCCGTTTGAGTAGAGATGTCCGGTAGCTTCATCATAAAACTGAGCATTTTTGATAGAGATTCCGCGGTACTGCGGTGTTCCGTCGCCAACAATTCCAGCTCTAGTGTTTATTCGGATAGAACCTGGGGTTTCTATGCCGAGCATTGCATCCATCGTATTGTAAATATGAGCAGAATCAATAGTAATTACAAGGTCTTTAACAGGAAGTGATCTGGCGAGTCCAATTGTTGCAGCACCAAGTGTTTTTCTGTTTTCATAGCCGTTAAAATAGTAGTTTGCCTGAGAAGCGACACGGTTGTGACCCATATTTCCAAGTCCGCCGATAGAGCCAAGGCTGTTATTCAGCTCATCCATATTTGCGAAAACATCAACACCTGTTTTTAGGTTCTGCAAAATATCTTTTGCAAGAAGTTTTGATTCATAATCATCCGGCAAAGTGCCCGATTTTATTAGCTCAAAAAGTGCAGTAATCGCTGCTTTTTCATTGTCGCTAAGGCGCGGATCTTCAAGCATTGCATCACGGATTGTGTCATAATCATAGGTCATAACATTAATCATTTCAGCCAGTTCGTCGTTAAGATTGTAAGCAGCGATTATATCTGAATTTGCTGCTGCATTGTAAGCACTGCACGCAAAATTAGCTGAAGCAAGTGCTTTGTCATAGGTTGTATATTCGATTGGCGCATCTGCCGGGCCGGAGAAACTGAAATAATCAAATTTATCCTCAAGTCCGTAAAAATAGTGGTCTTTTGAAACTCGGTTAAGTCTGAAATTTGCGTTTCCAATATTGTCATCTTCAGCAGCTTTTTCAATCGAGCGGATATCCTGAAGCGAGCCGACAGTACCGCAAATAAGGCGCGCCCAGTCGCCGGTATAAATCGCAACAGCAGCATTCACAACCAGCTCAACAACAGATGTAAACATAGCTTCTTTATCAACTTTATCTCGTTCAATTGCTGAAAAGTCGAAAGAAATCGGGAGAGTAACATCTTTCAATCTCTCTTTCGGAACGCCAAAAACAGGCATATCAATAGGAACAACAGGGTGAAGAGGTTTTGAGCCTGCATGATCTGATATGTTGTAGAGGTTTCCAAATGGATAACTCATTGAATTTATTTGGACAACCTGTTCTTTCCAGGTTTTGTATGCCTCTTCGTAGTTTGCAGCTATTTCGCGGTATCCCTCATCTTCATAATATTTCTGAACACTTGAGCCAAAACCTATAAGGCAAAATGCGTCAGTTCCTGCAAGATTTGAAGAGTTGTCGCTCCAAAAATTGGCGCAATCATCAAGAATCAAATCAAGTCCTGTTTTTTCGCCAGCACAAGCTCCTCCAACGGCATAAAGATCTGTTATGTCCTGATTTTGCAGCGGTTTTCCGTTTTCAATCCAGCATCTCCACGCATAATAGGAACCGCCAAGAGCACCAAACTTTTCATCAAGAGATTTGTTTGAAAAAGTTGTTTTTGGCGCCATATTTGTATGGAGCTTTATCTTAATTTCAGCCCTTTTTTCATCAGCCGGTTCGCCGTCACGGGAAAATGAGGCGTTTTTCAGGATTCCGACAACAAACTTTTTTGTCTGATTCGGCAGCATATTTATTTCAAGCGAAAAAGAGGCAGTCGCAGCTCTAACTGGTGTTGAAAAACCGCCAATCGCTGAAATTTCCCGTTTAAGAGTTGTGAGTGAAAGTAGATTTTCAGGCATTACAAAAAGCTCATAAAGGCCGTTTTCATTTGGTATTTGGCCACTTACACTGTTTTTTAAAATAACACTTTTGCCGCTTGGAGAAATAAGAATTGCATCAAAACTGCCAGTTGAGCTTTTTGCAGAAAAAACGCCATTCATCATTGCATCCGAGGATTTTGTATTAAAAAATTTAAAGTAGGCCGCAGGAGGAACCTGCTGAAAACCACTCCCGTCATCAATCGAAAGTGAATCAATTTTCATCCCGCTTTCTGTTTTGAAATCATCAATATCCACCGGATTTATCATAGAAATAAGATTTACAGATAAAGAGTTTTCTTTTGTAAATGAAAAAGGTGCACAGATATGATTTCTGAAAATAGGAACATAATAATATTTCTGACTATTTGCCGTAATCGCCTCATTAATCACAAGCTTGTTTTCTGGTGAATAAAGCTTAAATGTACCGCCCGAAGAATTTGCCTTTACAGATAAAAGAATAAGTGACTGAGTGTTTACCATAAAATTCTTTTTAGAGCTATCAGTTTGATTATCCTCAACAAATGGCTCAAAATCACTATTCAAATCAAGCGGCAACGGCATGTTTTTGATTTTGCAGTAGTTATATTTGTTTCCAGCCCACTCCAAATAATCTTCCGGATTATTTGGAAGTGCAGGTTTATCCTCAAGTTCATAAGGAAGCGAAGCTCCAGATTCTCTGCCTGATTCTGATTTCTGGGTAGAACCATCTAGAATTGTTGAAGAAACATTTGGTTCAATCCCGCTTATCTCTTCACGGAGCGATGAAAATTCGGAAAAAGTGAGTCTTGAGAGAGAATGCTCAGAAAAAAGATTGTTTAAAGCCATAAACTGATCCATTTTTTTGAGATTGTCGGCCGCATCATCAACTGAAGAAAAGAATACAAAATTATTTTTATAAGCTGGCGAGCCTGAAACCTGGGCGAGAAAATCCTTGAAAAAAGAGAGTGATCTTCCAGTTTCAACCATTGAGTCAACTGTTGATTCATCAATTGTGCCTGATTCAACAGCTTTGCCCAGCTCATCGCGAAGCTCAACCTCTTTTACAAGAGAAATCAGCGAGCCTGAATCAATGCCGTCTTTTTTTGCAATATTATCAGCAAGTTGATTGAAATCTGAGATTGAATCAACTTTGGTGTAAAGCTCTTCTGTGGTTGTTATTCCCTCTTTTTCAAGCGATTCTGCGGTTTTTGCAGATTCTTCGGAAAGTGGAATATCTGAGATTTTTTCCGAGGAAGTTGCGTCTGAATCGGGAATAATATCTATATCATTTTTTGGAGTATCAGGATCATTTTTTATAATGATTTCATCATCATCGGGATTTAAACTATCTTTGTCGAAAGGCTCATTTTCAGGGAGAGAATCAAAATCTTCCTCTGAAGAATCTGAGTCAGAAATTGTTTTGTCTTCATCTGTTGATGGATCTTTTTTGTGAGATTTTTTGTCTTGGCATCCCGCAAAAAGCAATAAAGACAAAAGTGCTGCCAGAAATAGTGCTGATTTTTTCATGCAATTCTCCAAAAGTTGAAACTATTTTTTTTAAAACCACTTTCTTTTTC
>CAZISX010000094.1:0-9176 GCA_964542005.1 uncultured Spirochaetales bacterium | reverse complement strand
GGATGAATCCTGCATCGGAAGTTTTATGTTCATTCCATAGGTTGAAGTAATAAGAAGAGGTACATTCATAACAATAGTTACTGACGCAAGAAATTTCATAACCATATTGAGGTTGTTAGAGATAATTGAGCCAAACGCACCCATCATACCACTCAAAATGTTTGAATAAATTGCTGCCATGTCGATTGCCTGCTTGTTCTCAATATCAATATCTTCAAGCATATCATCGTTTTCCTCGTTTTTTGTAACTATACCTGATTTTTTAAATTTAATCATCATAAAATCGTTCGATTTCAAAGAAGTTGTGAAGTATACCAGAGATTTTTCAAGATTAAGGAGTCTGTCAAGCTGTTTATTCCTTGATTCCTGTGTAATTTTTCTCTGAATCATCACTGAAATATTGTCAATTTGTTTCAGATAGAAAAGGTAGAGAAGGGTAGAACGGAGAAAAATTTTCAAAATAAACTTATCACGGATTGATGAGTTGAAGTTTTTTACCTTTCCATCAATAAATTCTTCAATAACTGGATTTTTCTTTGCTGAAACAGTTATTATATTGTCTGGAGTGAGGATAATACCAATCGCCATTGTTCCATAAAGAACCTCTTTTCCTTCTTCAAAAAAAGGAACACGGATAATAATAAGTCTTGAAGAATCTTCCCGTTCAACGCGGGCTCTTTCATCAATATCGAGTGATGCTGTAAAAAAATCGGTCGGAATGTTGAAATAGCTTGCAAGATACTCAATTTCCTCAGGATATGGATCAACAAGATTAATCCATGCGTCAGTCTCAATCCTTTTGATTTTGACAAGACCTTCATTTGTTGATTTGTAAACCTCGATAGATTCGAGAATATTTCCCTCTTTATCGAGAATATATAAATCTTTTGTCTCCTGCTGTTTTAGCTCTTCTTCTTTCTCGTAAGTATCGAGAAATTCTTCAATTTTCTCTCTTTTATTCTCTGGAAAATGTTGAATAATATCATCCTGAATCGAATCAGGCATTTCAAACACAATCTGGGAAAGCTCTTGTTCAGAGAGAAAGTTGTGTACATCATTTTGAACTTCTTCCTCAAAATTAAGATAAATCTCGGAAGCAGTTTCGGAATCAATTATTGAGAAAATCTCAGCAATTTCGTCAGGGCGCAGTGCTTCCAAAAATCCTGCAATTACCTGCGGCGTATTGGAAGAACAAAAATTTCTTAAATCTTCTACATGCTCATTTTTGAGCATTTCTCTAAGTTCTTGTAAAAGAAGCGGATTTTTCACAGATGCCTCCATAAACTACGGGAAGCGAAGAGTGGACGAGCCCTACTTACCTCCCAAATTCGGGTAACTTAACGGGTCTTCCATTGTTTTACCTAGAAAAAATTAATAAAACTATTCCAAAAAAGGAACGCAGAACTTATACTTGAACTCTTTAAATTATGCAAAAAAAAAAGTTATTTTTGGAAGAAATTTAGAATTTTCAAAAGAGCCTCATTTCTGATTAAATTACATTCCATCAAAATTTCGTGCATAGCCTCTGGGAAAAGGCGTTTTGAGCCGCAAACAGCTTTTCCTAAAACCTCATCAATTGCTTCCTGAGTTACATGCTTATCTCGGCCAGCCTGCAAAATCAGAATAGGCGTTTTTATTTTATCTGCGTTTTTTCTAATAATTCTAAGTGCTTTTATTGATTCAAGAAGCCACTTGTTGGTTGTGCCTCCACTTTTTATCTGCGGGTTTTCCTCAATCATTTTTTTCCACGAATCAAACCTTTCCTTGGAAGAAGTCTTAAAGCTCTTTTCAAAACTGCGGAATTCCCGATTCTTTTGGCCAAAAACAAAACATTTTCCAAAGCCCAGAAAAGTTAAAATTCTGACAATTAAAAGAGAAATAGATTCCGGAAATCCTGTGTTAATCTGGAGCATTGGCGAACTTAAAACTGCTTTATCAAAATCGTCATTGTAGTTTTCAAGATAACTTGCTGCAATGCCGGCTCCCATTGAATGGGCAAGAAGAAAGTAGCTGGAATGACTGTTGTTTTTAACAAAATTGTCAAAAAAAGTTTTAACATCTGTGACATAATCATCAAATTTTTCAACATGAACCTTGGATGGATTTGTAATCATTCTTCCCGAAAAACCCATTCCGCGGTGATCCATCAGATAGACAGAAAAACCTTTTTCGTAAAACATCTGCGCAATTTCGTGATATTTTATGTAAGATGCTGATTTTCCATGCAAAATCACAACAGCAGGCGACATGCCTTCTTGTTTGTATGAAATCCAGGCAATTGGAATATTGTCAATACCTGAAAAAAATCCTTTTAAAATGTTTGCCTTCATTTTGGTATAAAAAATTGAACAGTAAATTCTGTAATGCTTTTCATTTCATCTTTGGAAAAAAAGTTTTTCTCCTTAAATATAGGATATAAAAACATCGCATCTTTAAAAGATTTCATTCTGCCAGTGTAATAGGCATAAATAAGATATGAGCCAAAATGTGAATTAAATGAACCACTTCCATATTTATGGACAGATGAAATCATAGCACCAGCCATCAGGCTTGAGGCTTTTTCAAAGCTCAGATTCCCATATTTTGCAATAAATATAGAAAGGGCAATATCTATTGCATACTGTTCCGAGGAAGGGATAATAATTTCTTTTTCTCTAATAATAAAGGGGAGTTTTGTTTCCACGCTGCATTCTTCAAGGAGATAGCTGGCAGTATTGTATTTTTTTGCAGACTTAATTTCATCAAGGTCGGAATCAAAAAGCTCCATTCTTTTTTTTAAGTAATTACAATTAGTTGCTGAAGTTTCTGATTGTGTTTCTGCGTTTCTCATTTTCTCAAAATCACTAGAATCCACAAATTTTATCTCAGGGATAAAAGCTATTTTTTCCAGATACATCTTTGACATTATAGTTGTGATATCTTCAGCACTCTTCTCTTCGTTTTCAGCTGTTTTACGAATATTCAAAATCGGGCGGAACTTAGTTTCGTATGTTTTTGCGTCAGGAAGAATATATGATTTCCCTTGAATAAAATAGCTGAAAAAATTGAGATATTCATAGAGTTTTTCCTCTTTCCATAAAGATATATATTTGTTCATAAGTGATTTAAGATGCGTATCATTATTAAAATCAATGCCTTGCTGCATGTTGGAAAAGAAAAGAGTAAATGTTTTCCATATAACCCAGGCATCATCGTCATTGCCCGATTTTGTTTTTGAAAGAAAAAGTATCAGCTGATTAAGAATTGAAAAAAATTGTTCACTTGCTTCAATTGTTGAAATATTTTCAGCTTTTGTGCTAAAAAGAGAATCATATTTTTTTACTTTTTTCATGCCGTCAAACATTATAAATTCAAATTCTTTACTATATTTTTTTACAATCTGCTCAGAATCTGTCTGATTAATTATCTCAATAAGCTGGAGCATTGCAGCCAGATTGTTGCCGCTTCTTAGATAATTCCAATAAATATAAGGAGTTGCTGCCTTTGATGAATTAAACTTTTCAAGATATTGATTTGTTTCACCTCTGTTTTCTATTGATTTTTCAGCTTCAGTTAAAGAAAAGCAGTTGTTTGTGCTGAAAACTGCAAACTTGGAATCCATCGCAATCGAATTTTCACAAAAATCTGCTTGTGCAGAAAGAGCTTGAAACAAAAAAACTAAAATCAACATAGAAACAAGTTTCATTTTTCCCCCTGGAAAAAATTAAATGAAAAGCTCTTTTGTCTTATCAACGAATGACCCATTATTTTCGATTATTGTCCTGAATGAGTAAACACTTGTCAAAAGCTGTTTTCTCATTTCGGCTCCTCAAAAAATTTGGGGGATTATATCAGAGGAATTTCAAATTGTCAAAACTGACCAGGATTCACGGGACTAGGATTGTCAGGATTTTTTGATTTATTCCCGTAATTAGAAAACTACCGAACAGCCGCAACCGTCATCAGAGGATTTTTTGCCATGATTTGCAGTGTCGGAATCGGTTGTTGGAATATCTGTTTCATTATTGGTATCGTTTATTGTATCATCAGCCGTTTCATCTGATTTTTCATCAGGCAGAACAATGCTGTCTGCATCAACGGATAAGTCTTTATCTTCAGAAAAAATATCCTTGTCTTCTGTAACTGTATCTTTATCTTCGGAAATAATATCATCATCAGGTTTCGGAATTTCTGTTCCGATACAAATTCCATCTTCGCATTTGTCATTTTCTGTGTAAGGATTGCTGTCATCACAGCTTGTACCGTTTTCAACTTTTATATCAGCCGGACAATCAGGAGTTGTTCCGTCACATTTTTCCTCAATATCACAGCTTCCTGAAGCATTGCGGCAAACAGCTTCAGCAGGTTTTATTTTGCAGGTTAAAGAATCGCAGCATCCGCCAAAAATAGCACCAACTGCTTCGCATTCTTCGCCTTGGTCAATAACTCCGTTGCCACAATTACCAGAAAGATATTTTGCTAAATAAGGGCTGACTTTACCGCCTGCTGCGTAGAACCATCCGCCAGCATAGAGGTTGTTGCTGCTGTCAACTGTAAGAGCATAAACATAGTGATTTATCCCACTACCCAGCACACTCCAGCTTGTGCCGTCCCACTTTGCAATATAGTTTGCTGTAACACCGCCTGCTGCGTAGAACCATCCGCCAGCATAGAGGTTGTTGTTGCTGTCAATTGCAAGGGTATTGACTGTGTTATTCATTCCGCTACCCAGTGCACTCCAGCTTGTGCCGTCCCACTTTGCAATATAGTTTGCTTTAACACCTCCTGCTGTGGTGAAAGAGCCTCCAGCATAGAGGTTATTGTCTTTGTCAATTGCAAGGGCTTTGACTGTGTCATTCATTCCGCTACCCAGTGCACTCCAGCTTGTGCCATCCCACTTTCCAATATGATTTGCTGTAATAGTGAATCTGCCAGCGGCGTAGAGGTTATTATTGGAGTCAACTGCAATGGCATAGACAGCGCTACTCATCCCGCTGCCCAATGAACTCCAGCTTGTGCCATTCCACTTTGCAATATTTTTTGCTGTGACACCGCCTGCTGTAGTGAATTCGCCGCCAGCATAGAGGTTGTTGCTGCTGTCAACTGCAAGAGCTAGGACACCGCCATCTATCCCGCTCCCCAGCGCGCTCCAGCTTGTGCCATCCCACTTTGCAATATTTTTTGCTGTGACACCGCCTGCTGTGGTGAACCAGCCACCGGCATAGAGGTTGTTGCTGCTGTCAATTGCAAGAGCAAAAACAGAAGGATCCACCCCATTAACTCCGCTCCCCAATGCACTCCAGCTTGTGCCATCCCACTTTGCAATATAGTTTACTGTAATGCTGCCTGCTGTGGTGAAATATCCGCCAGCATAAAGGTTGTTTTTACGATCAATTGCAAGGGCTATGACAGAGTCATTCATTCCACTACCCAGTGCACTCCAGCTTGTGCCATCCCACTTTGCAATATTATTTGCTGTAACACCGCCTGCTGTGGTAAAAGAGCCTCCAGCATAGAGGTTGTTGTTGCTGTCAATTGCAAGGGTATGAACATCATTATTCATCCCGCCACCCAGCGCACTCCAGCTTGTGCCATCCCATTTTGCAATATGATTTGCTGTAATACCGCTTGCTGTGGTGAACCCTCCGCCTGCATAGAGGTTGTTGTTGTTATCAATTGCAAGGGCATTGACTTCATAATCTATTCCGCTATCCAGCGCCATCCATTCTCCGGTCGAGATAGTAAGTCGGACAATGTTCTTTGCTAAAATATTTTTTACAGCAGTAAAATTACCTCCAATGTAGAGGTAGTCACCCTTTCGCACCATTGCATAAACAGGCCCGTCTGTCCCCGGAATTTCCGGATTCATCGAAACCCATCTATCATCATCAGGATTTTCTGATCTGGTTAGCGATCTCTCTTCAATCCCGAAAATTGGCTCGTCCCTTCCTTCATCATAAAATGAAAGAGTTCCTGATTTGCCGATTGTTTTTGAATTTGCTTCTCGGTACTCATTTCCGCATGAAACAAGCATAAAAACTGCTGTCACAATGAAAAAGATGTTGCTGAAAATCTTCATTTAAAAAAACTCCTTAGTCTGTTTATGTTCCCATCTTCTTAGCTAAATTCGCCCGATTCAATGTTTACACCGCTTTCTAGCGTGTGCGCATTGCCGGATATATTGTTTACACTGCTTTCTTGATTGTTTACACTGTTTTGTAATTTGTTTTCGTTACTCATTTGTTTTTGCTTTTTGCTATATAAAATGTTTGCGCTGCTTTTGTATTTGTAAACTTTGCCGGAGTGTTTGTAATCAAATCTTACCTTACCTTTTGCTTCGCCGCGTTTCTCAGCGCAGAGGTTATGTTTTTACTTTGAGCAACTCTTTTCAAATCAGGAAGTCTTAGTATAGAAAGAAACTGCATTGCAGTGCGCAGCGGTGTTTTCGGATTGAGAATCAGATTTACTTTAACCATATAATTTTTTGTAAGCTCTTTACTTCCCGCAATGTGGGCTATAATTTCAGAAGAAACCGAGGTTGAGCTGGCAAGACCTATCAGTTCGGAATCTGTAATTCTTGGGTTTTGAACAACTGCCATTGCAATCTGGCGACGCGGATCTTTTATAAGGATTTTGCGGGCTTCCTGATTCCCAAGTCCTGCAAGTTTTATCTTCTGAGCCATATTCATGTTTCTGATTAATTCAGCCATTGCAATCCTGTGATTGCTAATTTCTTCTGGCGAAAGTCCGGCAAAAGGCTCGTCTGCAAGCATAAAATCTGGAATGTCAAGAAAGACTGTGTCAAGATCAATATCTTCCAGATCCTCTTGAGGTTCTTCCAAAGGCTCTTCGCTGATTTCTGCCTCTTCAATCTGAGTCTCAAAATCCAGAGGATTAATATATCCAATCTGCTCATGGTAGGAATCAAGAAGCCTGGCATTAAATGTAGAAAGAAAATCAGCAACAACTTCTGAAAATTGATAGGTAACCTTAACAAAGTCACGGTTTTGCAAAAGCATGTCCCATAAATATTCATTTTCTGTAAAAAAGAAGTTCTTTATTTCTATTTCGCCTATTTTTTTCATATTAATAAGGGTTGAAATAAGGCGTGGATCATGTTTTTCCGCAGAAAGTCTAATCAGTGACTCAGCCGCAAAATCTGAAAGAGAATCGCCAATTCTTTTGATAATTTCTGGAGTTTCCATGTTTGTCAGTTTTAAATAAGCAAGCGTCCTTACATCTGAATCGTTGTCGCCTGCAAAGCTGAAAACAGCGTCATTATAATCATTGGCAGTCATTGGGATTAATTGGTTTAAAACCATTTTTTTCTGCTCTTTAGTTACTGCATTTTTCCACATAAGCCCTCCTTTTTACAATTCCTGCCCAGCGACAAAACCTGTTGAAAATGCTGCCTGCAGGTTGTAGCCGCCAGTATCACCATCAATATCAATAACTTCGCCGGCAAAATAAAGATTTTTAACTATTTTTGATTCCATTGTCTTTGAATTTATCTCGTTTTTACTAACACCGCCTGCTGTTGCCATCGCAATATTAAAATCACCAACAGAATCAACAACAAATGTGTGTTTCACAAAGCTGTCAACAAGCGATTGTATTGATTTTTTGCTGCATTCAGCAACGCGAATATCGCTATCCACACCAGAAATTTGGGTTAAAACAGCGGTCAATCTTTGTGAAAGAGGAAGCGTTCGGAGAATTGTCTTAATAAATAGAGAAGGTTTCGCTTCAGCAAAAAGATTTCTGAAAGACTCTTCACTCATTCCTGCAAAATTAAGGATAATTCTCTCTCCAGAATCAATAAACCTCGAATTATCAAGAATTAACGGCCCTGAAAATCCTTTGTGAGTGATAAGAAGAGAGCCTGCCGCAGAAAATGGCTTTTCATTTTTACGCAAAATTGTCATGGAAATATTTTCAAAAGAATTGCCGGACAGTTCAGCTAAAGAAAATTCCTTAATAAAAACAGGTGTCAACGCAGGCTTCATTGGTTCAATAGTATGACCTAAAAGTTTTGCTATTTTCTGCCCGTCGCCAGTTGAGCCAGTCGCCGGAAAGCTTTTCCCGCCTGTTGCAATCACTAATTTGTGACACAAAAAAGTGTCAGTTGCAGTTGTTATAACAAATTTTTCGTTATCTCTTAAAACATTTTGAACTGGAGCATTATATATAAAAGAGATGCTTTTCTGTTTTGCCAGAGCAAGGATAGTATTTAATAAATCATTTGATTTCAAAGAGTTGGGAAAATATTTACCATCATCATTGCAAAAGAATGATATTCCTCTTTTCTCGAAAAAATCGAGCAGAGATTTGTTTGTAAACCTGTAAAGAGAATGCTTCAAAAAATTCTTTGACTTGCCGTAATGATTGAGAAATTCATCAACTTCACCATTATGGGTAATGTTGCATTGACCGCTGCCTGAGATGAGAAGCTTTTTTGCCGGAGAGCTCATTTTCTCCAGAATCAATATAGAGGTGCTCTCTTTTGCTGAAACCGCACTCATTAATCCTGCCGGACCTGCACCAATTATTATCGCATCATAAACTTTCATAGGCAAAATAGTAATAATTTTAAATAGAAATGGAAGTTTTTTTGAAGTAATTTCAAATAGCTATATAGTTTTTATTTTTTTTGTTGACAAAGAGATGCGACTCTGGTAATTTACTCCCCGCTGGTGCCCAGGTAGCTCAGTCGGTAGAGCAGTGGACTGAAAATCCACGTGTCGGCAGTTCGATTCTGTCCCTGGGCACCAATTCTTTTAACTCCTCCCAAAAAATTTTGGTTAAATTTAATTTTAACAGGAATTTTTCCTTATTGACATTTTACTATTAATCAATACATTAATTCCAGTCTTTTGTTTAACTATTCGGGAGTGTCTAATGAAAAAATCGAATTATTTCCTGCTGGCAGCCTCTTTTTTACTTATTTGTGCCTGCGGTTCAGAGTATCAGAATTCCGAGAATGAAAATTCACAGCAAATTGTAAGCAGAGTTTATGGAGGTAACAAGGTTGCTTCGAGCGATCCTATTGCAAAATCAACTGTCGGCTTTTTTTCAACAAGTGACTACAACACTTCTCACGCTTATATTGATGGTTCCGGAACCATTATTGCGCCGAATGTAATTGTAGCGACTGTCTTAAAAGTCAAGCAAAAATTAAAATTTTTTATGTATTTTGA
>CAZISX010000093.1:13291-15748 GCA_964542005.1 uncultured Spirochaetales bacterium | reverse complement strand
TTCAAACTATTTCAGGTGATAAATGAGAAAAATTATAAAATCAAAAAAAAGAGTTGCGATAGTTGCAGCTGTATTTGGTAGCTTGAGTCAAGTTTGACAATTCTCTCCTAACCTGTTAAACTTGCCCGAAATTTTTTGTGAGAGGTCAAAAATGAAAAGAATGCTGCCAATTGGAATTCAGGATTTTAAAGAGTTAAGAAGTAGAAACTGCATTTATGTTGATAAAACAGAAATCCTTCACAAACTTATATCAGAAGGAAAATACTATTTCCTCTCCCGCCCTAGAAGATTTGGCAAATCATTAACAATTTCAGCACTTAATGAGATTTATGAAGGGAATCAGGAGCTTTTCAAAGGGCTTTTTATTTATGATAAGATTGAATGGAAAAAGCGACCGGTTATTAGGATTGATTTTACCTCTGATAGCTATAAGAAATTTGGACTGGAAGATGCTATACAAAATATGCTTAGGCTAAATTATGAAAAATATGGTCTTACAATAAAAGAAAAAACAAACAGAGCACAGTTTAGAGACTTAATACTGGAACTACATGAAAAAACAGGAGAAAAAGTTGCAGTTTTAATTGATGAATATGACAAGCCAATAATTGACTACATTACTGACATCGAAAAAGCTGAGGAAAATCGGGATATTCTCCGCGATTTTTACGGCATTATCAAGCCGATGGATCCTTATCTTGAGTTTGTAATTTTGACTGGTGTTTCAAAATTCTCAAAAGTGAGCATTTTTTCAGAGCTGAATAATCTTCTTGATATAACAACTCACTCAGAATATGGAGCACTTGTTGGGCTAACTGAGGACGAAATAAAAAAAGAGTTTACATATTACATAAAAACAGCGACAGAAAAGCTTAAAATCTCAGAAGAGACTCTTTTTGAGGAATTAAAATTATGGTACAACGGATATTCTTGGAATGAAGAAGATAGCGTCTATAATCCTTTTTCTATCTTAAGTTTTTTCAGCTCATACAAATTCAACAACTACTGGTTTGCGACCGGAACGCCAACATTTTTGGTGAATTTTATTAAAGACAAGGGAATTAATCCTGAAAAACTGGAAAACACCAAGGTTGATTCAATATTTTTCGACAAATTTGACTTAACAAAAATAGACATAAAAGCTCTAATGTTTCAGACAGGTTACCTCACAATAAAAGACAAAGATGAAGATGGTTTTTTTATTCTGGACTATCCAAACAAAGAGGTCAGGGATTCTTTTATTGGCCATCTTTTAAGCGGATATTCTGAAAAAGACATTTCAGATATTGGAGAAACAACCTCAAACATCTTAAAATCATTAAGAAATAATGACATGGAAAATTTCCAGATAAATATCAACGCTCTTTTTTCCTCAATTCCGCACCAGATTTTTATAAAAAACAAAGAAGCATATTACCACAGCATAATTTATCTGATTTTAAAGATGGTTGGAATTTATATTGATTGTGAAGTTTCAACAAATATAGGGAGAGTTGATGCAGTTATAAAAACAGATAAATTTCTCTATATTTTTGAATTTAAAATGATGCCTAAAACTGCTAAAGATGCAATAACCCAAATAAAAGAAAAGGGTTACGCCCTGCCGCACAAAGCTGATTCAAGACAGAAATTTATGGTTGGGATAACCTTCAATCCAAAGAAAAAGAATTTTTCTGATTTTGTGGTTGAGGAATTTTAAAAAAATTTTCATAAATTTGCAGGCACTTCTGCTTTGTTCTATCTCTTTTTCTTATCTTTGTGGATTGTGCATTTTTTTAGCTCAACCACATTTGTCGGGATTTCAGAAAGACTTTGCTTTTTGCAAAATTTCTGATAGGCAAATCCGCTTTTTTCGCATGTAGCTATTTTCTTTAATTGATTCTGCGGCTTAGAAAAAAAAGAGCTTTTTCCTCCAAGAATTTTTATTGTTTTTTCAGCAAGATTCCTCGCACTCATTTCGTTGGAAATGTTGTCTCTTTTTCTGCCATCGAAATTGCCAATCCAGACTGCAACTGTGTAATTCGGCGTAATTGCTATTGCCCAGGTATCTTTGTGCAGCCATGTTGCGGCTGTAAAATAAACCACAGGAATTTCCGCTTTGGCATCATCCGAAAGAGAGCTTTGAATCATCCATGAAGCTCCTTCTGAAATCAGCTTTTTAGGCTCATCTATCTGATTTTTATCATCTTTTAGGAAGTGAAACGGCGAAAATGAGCCGCTTCCTGCAATGCCGCGGAATATGTTTGCAGCATCAATCAGCCTCAGCTCCATTCCTCCGGAAATCAGGCCAAAGCCGTATTCTTCCGGTGTTCTAAAAAGTGTTTTTATTCCTGCCTGTTTGAGAAAAATGTAGAATTTTTCAATCCCGTATTCGTTTAAAAGTTTAACTGCCGGAACATTTTTTTTATCTCTAAGTGCCTGTTTTGCCAAGATATTTCCGGCAAAAACCTTGCCTGT
>CAZISX010000093.1:9842-13281 GCA_964542005.1 uncultured Spirochaetales bacterium | reverse complement strand
TTTTGAGGCTCGTAGTTTCCGATTTTTAATGGAGAATCGTCCAGCATTGAATCTGGGAGAATCAAGCCTGCATCAATCGAAAGAGCATACAAAAACGGCTGAAACAGGGTTCCGGCCGAGCGCGGTGCTGTAACTCCATCAACCTGCCCCTGACTGTAGGAATCAAAAAAATTCTGAGAGCCGATGTAGGCTTTTACCTTGCCTGTTTTGGTTTCCAGAGCAACCAGCGCGGTGTTGTTTATTCCTGAATATGCCTGGTTTTTTGCATTTTCCTCAACAATAACTTCGAGTTTTGTCTGAAGTTTTTTGTTAAGTGTTGTTTTTATTACATCTTTTTTAACTTTTTCTTTCACTAGACTTGTTAGATGCCAGGCATGTGTCTCAAATGGATAGTCAATCAGAGGAACAATTTCGCTCACAGCTTTTTTGTATTCTGCCTGCGAGATTACGCCGCTTTTCATCATTCTTTCGAGAAGCCGGTTTCTCTTTTTTATGAGAGAATCGCGGTTTTTTTCGGGGTGTATCAGCTTTGGCGAGTTTGGTAAAATCGCGATTACAGCTGCTTCAGCCCAGGAAAGCTGTGACGGTTTTTTCCTGAAATATTTGAGTGATGCAGTCTCGTAACCGTAAATATTTCCGCCGTAAGGACAGTAGTTGAGATATTTTTTCAAAATCTCTTTTTTGGAGAATTTAAGATCTATTTTGACAGCCTGAAGTGCTTCAATCAGCTTGTTTGTAAAATTTCTTTTTTTCTCACGCATCAGTCTTGCCAGCTGCATTGTAATTGTGCTGGAACCACTAACTATTTTGCCGCTTTTCAGATTCTGGAAAAACGCGCGGCCAATTGAAAAAGGGTTGATTCCGGGATGATCGTAAAAATACTGATCTTCAAAAAATATAACAGTTTTTTCAATCTTTACAGGCACTTCGCCGGTTAGTGCCGGTGGAAGACAATACTGCTCCTTTTCATTAAGAAAAACGCGCAGAATATTATCGTTTTCATCAAGAACAACGGTCGAGTTTCTCGGCTTAAGGTTTTCAACCGGAAGCGGGATAAAAAGAACGCCTAGAGAAAACGCAGTTGCAAATAATGTGAGTAATATCAAAAAGATATAGAAAAATTTACGCACAGTATAAAACTTCATGCCGCTATATTACTGTAAATAATGGGATAAATCAATTCACCTCAGCACAAAATAGTATGCAAGCCCTAAAGCTACCATAATTATTGAAGATTTTAAGATTAAAGGATAAACTTCGATAAGGTTTTTCTTGAAAAAACCTGTTGTCACAATCAGGCAAAGATGGGTCGGCGAAAGCATAACGCCAGTAAATCCGCCAAGATAGGCCAAAATAAGATTCGGCATTACTACCGAATTGTCAACAATCAGGAAATGAAATAAAATCGGGAAAGCTATTGAGATAAATCCGACTGAAATTCCAGTCAACAACCCGATTATAAAAGGAAGAATAAAGATAAAAACAGGAGCAGCCGTATTTTTGAGCTCGCTCTGAAGAGCTCCTGCAACGCCCGAAAGCGTGACTGCTTCACCAAAAAAAACTATGGCAGCTGTCAAAAAAAGGAGGTTTACGGTTCGTTTGTTAATTATGTATGGTTTTAAATATTTGCCAAGTTTCGGATTAACAACAAGGAAAAGGATAAGTGCCGCAAGTATTGAAAAAACCAGAGGAATTGAGAAGATAATTGATAAAGAAACAGCCATAAGTATTGGCCAGGCAATAAAAATAATTCTGAAAAAATTAGCTTTTTTGGATTTGCCAAAATCGTTGTAATTAATCTCTGTTGCCTGATTTTCCGATTCGTTGCCGCACGCTTCAAGATCACAATCGCGTCGTTTCTCGCCGGAAAAAAGGAGTGGCAAACCTGCGATAAACATAAAAATCGTGATTGGTGCCATCCAGATAAAAATATCTTTCGGACTCACTTTCATAACTGTTACAATCCACGCCATGCCGGAGTAAAGAGGAAAAAAATATTCCCAGATATGCCTGAACCAGTAATTTATAACGAGCTTGCGGCCATTTTCTGCATCCGGCATAAGTTTTTCAACAAAGGGAGCACTAAGAAGCGAACCGCCAGGCATTGGAAGAAAGCCGATAAAAGCGGCGGAAGCGGCGGCGGCGTAACTTTTTTTTCTGAAAATTGCTGACATGCTTGTCACCATTTTATCAAGCATCAGCCCTTTATCCATCAGCTCGCCAAGAATCATGACAAAATAGATAATAAAGTAGATGTTCCAATACTTTAATAAAATAAACGAGTTAAGATAGCTTTTCAGAGAATCCAAGATATTGACGCCAAACAAAATTGTAAGAGCAAACGCTCCGACGGGAAGAACAATCTCAAGTTTGAGCTTTTTTTTGAGCAAAAAAGCTACAATTAGAAGGGGAAGTCCTATTTTAATCCAAATCACCGTTTGCTCCGTGATAAAAGGGTCATTTTACTTTAAAAATCGCGGCAAAAAATAAATCCCTCTCTGAGCATGGTTTCGGTTTGAAAAAATTACCATCAAAAAGTTCATCTGTTTCAATTGATGTGTTTTCAAAAAACCGCCCTTTTGCGGAAACAAGTGAAAAGTTCTTGTATTTGTTAAGGATATAGTCAACCATTGCTTCGTTTTCTTCTCTGAAAAAACTACAGGTAGCATAAATCAGCTCTCCGCCATTTTTGACAAGCGGCGCATATTCCAAAATTACTTCTTTCTGGATTTTGTTAATGTTTTCAATGGATTTGCCATCAATTCGCCATCTGTCCTCTGGATTCCGTCTTAAAACGCCGCTCCCGGAACATGGCGCATCAATGAAAACAGTGTCAAATTTCATGTTCTGGAATTCATTTTTCCGGAGTGTTTTTATAGATGCTCCTGCAAGTTTTGAACGCCGTTCAATTTCACTGAAAAGATAAGTCCTAATATCGCTCGCAAAAATTGAGATTTTCGGAAAAAACGAGGCAACTGCAAGCGATTTGCCGCCAGCTCCGGCGCACGCATCAAAAAAAGTTTTACTCAATTTGCTGCAAAGAAGAGCTGTGCACTGCGAGCTTTCATCCTGAATGTCAAAAAATCCGTTCGCGTAACTATCTGATTTAACTAGATTAGATTCGTTGTTTGTAATTTTCAAGCCAAGTGGTGAGAATGTGGTTTTTGCCGAATCAGTCAGGTCTTTTTGAAGCTTTTCAATAGATATTTTTTTTGGATTTATCCTGATAACTGTTTCTGCTCGGCTGTTTAGCCAGGCGATTGTATTTGCTGAGTTATCTCCAAAATTCTCTTCGATTTTTGAGAGAAAAAAACCTGAAAAACCGCTCTTAATCTGAACTTTTCGCTCATTATCAAGGCTGTCAAAAGCCTCAATTGCTGACTCAATTTTTTCATCAGGGATATTTTTAATATAAGAAAATCCTGGAATGCGAGAAAGT
>CAZISX010000093.1:8307-9832 GCA_964542005.1 uncultured Spirochaetales bacterium | reverse complement strand
CAACTTCAGCTTTGTCGCTGGAAGTGCTAATAAATTCAATATATTCCCTGTTTTTGACATAGAAGTAGAACAGCTCACGGATTATAGCTCTGTCTCGTTTTCCTACATGATACTTCTTAAAAATCTGATCGAGCATAAGATCGGCTTTGCAGAGCTTTTCATCAAAAATATCAATAGCTTCCATGAGTTTTGCAACAATAAACCGGTTTGTTTTTATGTGTAAATCAGCCATGACGAATCTTCAGAATTAAGACAAGAATCGCAAAAATCAGTGTAACAAAATTGGCAGCAATTATAGGAATATCTCTTAAAAAAATGCCGTAAATCATCCAGAGGAAAAGGCCGATTGAAAAAATTATATACATTGAAAGGGAAATATCTTCTGTTCTTTTTGTTTTAAGGGTTTTTATAACCTGTGGTAAAAAAGCACTTGTTGTACAACATGCTGCGATAATTCCAAGAATTGTGAGCCACTCCATTGCAAACCTCCATAAAAATCATGGCAATTGTATTGCTGTTTGGCTGGAAATCAAGAAGAAAATTTAAGAAAAATCGAGGTGGTTTAAATGAAGAAAATTGATAAAGAAATCAGGCTATTACATGCAGATTTTCGTGTTGCCCATTGATTTGCATGTTTTTCCTGCGGGACAGGTTGTTGGATCTGCTGCATCACAATCCATAATATAACATTTTTTTGCGCCCATACCGGTGCATTTTGCATTGTAGCAGGTGCACTCTTTATCGTCTGTGCATGATTTTTCAGCACAGGAGAAATCGTGACCTTCATCATCAGGGAAAACATCTTCATCTGCTGGTTCTTCAACAACAACTTTTGCAAGGCAGGCTGTTTTATATTTTCCGCCTAAATCTGTGATTTCTGCACACTCTGTTCCGTGAGGACAGGTTGTAGGATCGCTCATCTGACAGGCTGGAACTGTGCAATAGTTATTGATTTCAATATCTTCCAGGCTTTTGTAGCAGAAGGAAGCATCCCCAGAGCATTTTGTAGCGGTGCAATCTTTCATAAATCCCGACATGTCAGGAGGAGAGGAAAGCTCGCCTTCTCTATTTTCATACCAGACAACTTCGCCAGTTTCATAGGAAAGTGTTACAAGATCAAGTTTACCATCGTCATTCATGTCGTTAAGTGAAATATCGCCTGGTTCAAGAAGTCCATATTCGTTATCAATATAGTGCTTTGTCCAGATATAATTAGTCTCTTTTTTCTTGTAGCTAAACCATGCAAGGCTGTCTGGAATAATATTGGCTCCCATCGCAAAACCTGCAAATGCAACATCTTTCTGGCCATCATTGTCAATATCTCCAGTGTAAACATCTGCTGCCTGAAATTCAGTATCAACAAAATGTTCCGGCCAGCTTTTCCCATTTTCACCAGGATTTTCATACCATAAAACGCCCTGGTGTCCCATAATTCTTGTAACAATAACATCGTTAAGTCCATCGCCGGAAATATCCATATCCATAATATCAAAAGCACCGTATAAAATACTTTCAGCTACACTTT
>CAZISX010000093.1:3220-8297 GCA_964542005.1 uncultured Spirochaetales bacterium | reverse complement strand
AGGTCAGCTTTTATTAAGTGATCAACAGGATCAAGTTTTCCTTCGACTAGCTTCAAATCTGTCCATGAAACTCTTTTGGTTGCAGGATTGGAGCTTAAAATATCATAAGATTTGTCAAGATTCATATTTCCAATATTAATACATGCGCCACTTCCCGCCGCAAGATCCATTCTTTCCCATTCAATATTTAATTGACCTTCTGCTCCAAGCGTTGGGGTGTTGAGGAAAAGAGCTGCATTGTCGTATCCGCCTGCAACTATATCCATTTCGCCGTCTTTGTCTGCGTCAATAGTGTAAACCTTGAAAAATTTATCCGGTTCATCTGCCGGATCAGAAATAACAAACTTAGTCCAGGTCTGAAGTTCTTTATCTGTTGTTTTAAATATAAATAGTCCGCCGCCGCCATCAACATCCATCGGGCTTTTTGCAACGCCGCTCTGACCAACAATAATCTCTTTTATTCCATCGTTATCAAAATCAAAAGCAGCGATTCCAGTCGCATTGATAAGCTCTGAAGATTCTTCAGTAATAATAGTAATTTTATCAAAACCGCCTAAATCGTTGGCTCTAAAAAAGAGAAGTTCTGATGGTGCGGAGCTTGCATGATCTGTATTTGTGGTTAAAACATCAAGTTTGCCGTCTCCGTCAATATCTTCAACTAAGACATAAGTTCCGTTTTTTGTTGTTTTGCCGATAGTGTGTTTTACCCATGTTCCACGAAGCGAGCAGCTTTTGCCATCACCGATATATCCGTAATTACACTCACATTTTGCAGCTTTTTCAACAACAAAACATTCAGCATTTTCGCCGCATTTTACATCTTTGCACAGATCCGCAGGAATATCTGAGTCAGCGGTTTCATCAGAATCAGCAACCTCGTCGCTATCTGGCAGAATTGGCATATCAACATCAATAACGCTGTCTTCATCTGCCGGAACTGGCGTATCGCTATCTGCAACTGCATCGTTATCAATTGGATTTGGAGTATCAGAATCCTCTATTGAAGTATCTTTGTCTTCAGGAACAATTGATTCATCATCGGGAAGAAGAATGTTGTCAATGTCATTTACTACATCTGTGTCGTTTGGTGCATTTTTCGATTTGGAATCGCTTCCACAACCGACAGCAACAAGAACCATTGCTGCAATAAGAACTAAAAAGCAATGTTTCATCACTACCTCCTAAAATAATGTTTAAAAAACCAAAAAATAGAAAAACGCCTGTTTTTGTAAAATTCGCGCAAATATAACATGTTACATCATTGTTTGCCAGAAAAATTGTTTTCTGCTATTTTTTAAATGTTTTCAATGACTTCGTCTGTCGCGTTATAAATAGAGAATGGAATATTTACGACAAACCAGCTACCCTTACCCAACTCACTCCTGACAGAAATTGTTCCACACATAAGCGAAACAAGCTCCTGGGTAATTGCAAGTCCAAGCCCTGCACCTTTATGTTTTTTTGTATATCCCATATCGCCTTGAACAAACCGTTCAAAAACTGAAGAAATCTTATCTTTTTCAATCCCGATTCCGGTGTCTTGAACAGAAAAAAGAACTTCTGCAACACCATTATTTTCTTTTGCGTCAACCAGTAGTGTTACAGAACCGTTATCTGTAAATTTTACAGCATTTGAAAGAAGATTAAGCAAAATCTGCCCAATCCTGAGAGGATCGCCCAAAACAAAATCTGGAACTGATTTTTCAACAGAGTAAACAAGCGATATAGACTTCTCTTTTGCCTGTTGTTTAACTGTTGCGATACTGTGCTCGACCACTTCATAAATCGACATTTTAATTGATGCTATTCTAATTTTTGATGCGTTAATTCGAGACAAATCAAGCAAATCATTAATAAGTTGAAGCATGTGTTTTGATGAGCGGTCAAGAAGCTGAACATATTCATATTCAGGCTTATTTTTGAGAGCTGCCTCAAGCAGTTGTGCCGCGCCCATAATTCCATTCATCGGCGTTCTCAGCTCGTGACTCATGTTTGCAAGAAAAACCGCCTTTGCCTTATTTGCCGAATCAGCTTCTTCCTCACTTTTTTTTCTGGCCTCATTCTCCTTTTTCAACTCTTCCATAAGATTCATTGTTGCTATGTAATTTTTTTCAAGCTCCCTCGTTCTTTCTGCAACCAATGTCGCAAGCTCTTCTTTTTCGTTGCGTTTTTTAAGGTTGGCAATCTTTATTTTCAACATTGCCCGCAACTGGGCAACAAGCTCGCTCTGATCAATCGGTTTTGAAAGAAAAGCATCGCCGCCCGACTCCAGAGCTCTTATGCGGTGTTCTTTATCATCTTTAAGTGCAGTAACAAAAACAACAGGAATATCAGAGAGTTTTTCGTCGCACTTAATTTTTTTGCACACATCAAAACCATCCATCTCCGGCATTAAAATATCAAGCAGTATCAGATCTGGATTTTCTGAAAGAGCAAGTTCAATTCCTTTTTGACCATTAAGTGCAGTCATCGTAATAGTTTCAGGAAAAGCTTCTCTTATCAGAGCTTTCAGCGAAATAAGATTGTCATTATTATCATCAATAACAAGCACTTTAACCAATCTATCATCCATAAAGTATATCCTTGATAATTTTATAAAAAATCTTCTCATCTATCGGCTTTATGATGTAGCCGTCGAAGCCATGCGCCAAGATTATTTCCTGATCCTGACTCATAGCACTTGCTGTAAGTGCAACTACCGGAATATGCTTTAATTCTGGCGTTTTTCTTATAGTTTTAAACGCCTCAATCCCATCCATTTTTGGCAGCTGAATATCCATAAGAATAAGATTTGGCAGATGTTTTTTTGCCATTTCCAAACATTCAAGCCCATTAACTGCTTCTATGACCCTGAAATTATCTGACAAAAGTGCTTTCGCGGTAAGCATATTATCAGGATTATCTTCCACCACAAGAACCAGCGGGTTGCCTAAAATTATTTGCACACCACTGTCCGGCTTAGTTTTTTTCTCTATTTGAGGAGGCATCATTTTATTAGTAATATCAAGCAGTTCAACCCGGCTTACATCTCCTTTTTGGATAAGCTGGTGAACATTGTTCCGCCTGAGAAATTTGAGCTCTTCTTTTGTGATATGTTTTGCAGTAAGTATAAGAACCGGAATATGTGCAGTAGGCTCTGCTTCACGGAGGATTTGCAGCACTTCAAACCCGTCAATTCCCGGCATCATCAAATCAAGAATCATTGCGTCAGGAATTGTTTTGTCAATAATTCTAAGAGCTTCTTCGCCATTTCGTGCAGTCAGAATTTGATAACCAGCCTCTTCGAGAATATCTTTTATTTGAATAATTGCAGGCTCGCTATCTTCAACCAGCAAAATAGTTTTCGCTGAAAAATCACCAACTTGCTGCTCTGACATTTTTTTAACCGGACAGGCTGACAGTTCATTTTTAATCAGGTCATCATTGTTATAATTCAAAGGAAGACTCAGAATAAATTCAGAACCTTTACCAGCAATACTTTGTACCGAAATTGAACCGCCAAGCATATCAGCATACTTTTTTGCGATAGACAAACCAAGTCCGGTACCGCCGAATTTTCGCGATGTGCTTGAGTCTGCTTGCCGGAATTCTTCAAAGATATGAACTAGATGCTCCTTTGGAATACCAACGCCTGTATCAGCAACAGCAACCTCAATATTTTCTCCATTTTGCCGACATATAACCTCAACGCTCCCTTTTTCGGTAAACTTTACCGCATTCCCTATTAAGTTTTGCAAAATATGACGACATTTATCAGAATCGCTGAAAACAATCAAATCAGTTTCCTTTTTATAATTCAGTTCTATATTTTTTTCATTTGCCTGAGGAGTTATCAAAAGGACAACTTCACCGATTAAATTGTTTGCATTAAATCGGCTGATTTCAATCTCTTCATGCCCTGATTCAATTCGTGAAAGATCAAGAATATCATTAATAAGTGAAAGAAGATGTCTGCCATTTCGCTCAATAACTTCGAGATAGCTGCATTCCTCCTCTGGAATAAGCTTGGCTAAACGACGGCTAAGTACGCCGGAAAGAGCAATAACCGAGTTAAGCGGCGTTCTCAGTTCGTGACTCATATTTGAAAGAAAAACAGTCTTCAGACGGCTTGCCTCGTGCAGCTGTTTTTTCTGCATTTCCTGCTCTGCATTTTGTTCCCGCAGCTCCGCCTTTTGAGCCTCAAGTTCACTATTTTGATTTTCAAGCTTCTCCAAAAATCCTTTAATTTTGTGGTATGCCATTATTCCTTCAATTCTGGCGCAAAGCGTAACAAGGATGCTGTCAATTAGCTGCGTTGCTTTTTTACTGTAAATTCCAACACTTGCAAGAGAAATAACAGCGACAACCTCATTGTCGGCAATTATAGGAATAGTTATAATTTCACGAGGGGAAAATGCTCCGCCAACTGTCTGAAAAATAAAAACAGTATCTTCCGGAATTTGTTTTACATGCTGGACTTTCTTTGTGGAAAGAGCTAAACCGAATTCTCCCTCAAAAATCTCAGCCGAAAAAGACTGTCTTGCATTATTCCCAACTCCAATAGATTCAAAATATTCAAAAGTTTTTTTATCATTACTTAACAAATAAATTGCGGCCATTTGCGAGCCAGTATGTTTTGCCAAAGCGTTAATTGTAGCCTGAAAGAATTTTTTCGCATCATATTCACTCAACATTAATGCTGCCAGATTTGCCACTTTTTCGTCCAAATCCCTGCCCTGCTGAATACTTTCTGCCAGCAAATTGAAAGAAACAGACAAAAGGCCAAACTCATTTTTTGATTCATAGGAACTTCTCGACTCCATATTTCCATCATGAAAACGACGGGTTGCATCAGTCAACTCATTCAAAGGATTACGGATATTGCGCACCAGAATAAAATTTATGATTAGAGACAGCAATATAATAGCTGCAACAATAAGTATCAGCTGTCTTTTAAGTAACTCCTTTAATTTTATTGAATTATTGTATATTTCATTTAATTTTTTAATTATATCATTTAAATTTTTCATGCAATTATTTTTTGAATAGTTTAATATTATTTCATTATCAATAATCACTTTCTGTAATTGTATAATAA
>CAZISX010000093.1:0-3210 GCA_964542005.1 uncultured Spirochaetales bacterium | reverse complement strand
TTTTTGCTTCCGCAATTTTTCCGGCACGCAGCAGTCGGATGCTTTCTTCGCGCATCGAACCCCAAACAAGAAACGCCTGTTTCACAGCTTCGACATCAGCCTGAGGGCCTAAATACTGTTTATCTATAATATCAATCTGATTCATTGCATTAGCTTTCCAAACCTCAATAAAATTAAGATTTTGCGCAATTTCGCTTTCATCATCCGCAAGAAAAATGTCCTTCATATCGCGGTGAATTGCATAAATATCGCTTTTGAAATGAGCAATAGCCCGTCTGACTTGAAGCGGATGGGAATACAATTTTTCTGTTTGTTGATGAATTTCTTTGGACTGATTATAAGAAACCACACCCAAAAAAATAATAAACAGTAGCAGCATCGAAAATCCCAACAGCAACTGGGTTCCTATTTTAAGATTTTTCAGACTCATTATTTTCGCCTCCCGGCATTTAACTGAAATATTGCTGATTGCGGAAATATCTCGTGATAATTATAACTTATAAGAATTTCTCTTTCTGCCTCGCCTGTAATCAAAACGCCTCCGGCACAAAGGCATTTACTTATCTTTTTTATAATAAATTCACGGTATTTGTCCTGATAATAAAACAGCAGATTAGCGCAAAATATTATGTCAAAATCACCATAAATACTTACCGGAGGACTGTTTAACTGCTCATTAAACAAGTCAAATACCGAAAAATCAACGCTTTTTTTCAACTCCGGCTTTACAGTATAAATATTATCCGCTTTATCAAACCACTCATCAACTCTTTTCATCGTAAGATTATTAAGTGATGCTATTGGATAGGCTCCTTTTTGAGCAGATTTAACCTCAATTTCTGATTTGTCAGTACCAAAAATCCGGAAATCAATCTGTGGAAAGTTCTTTTTTTGCTCATTCACCAAAATAGCAACACTGTAGGCTTCCTGCCCGGAAGCACACGCCGATGACCAGATTCTCATCTCCTTTCTGCTTGAATTCTTATTTTTTATAATAAGTGACGGCAAAATTATCTGCTCCAGCACAGCAAATGTTAGCGGATTACGAAAAAACTCACTGTAACCAACATGTAGCGAGTCAAAAAACAAATGTCGCTCAACGCAACTTTGCTCAATCAGCTTAGAGTAATCTGTTGAAGAGCTGCAATTTGTTGCCAACATACGCCGCTCAACAGATTTGTTAAGAAAAAACTTATCATATCGGGAAATGTCAAGGCCGTCTTTTTTCATCACTAAATGGTTAATGTAATTATGTTTTTCTATCGCCACACAATCCTGCATCTTGAATTTCGTCCCAATTTCTGCAAAAGCTCAACCAAAAATACAGACAACTTTAATTATTGCCCGACAACTCAGGTCGCTGTTTTCTACTTTTATATTTAACTGGTAACGATTCTACTCTTTTAAAAATTCCATGCAAAAAAAATAATATATTGTTTTCATTTTGACCTGCACAACAAACAATGGCATTGAGCTTTTAAAAAATTTTTGCAAGGAAAACCTTTTGCTGATATGCTGTTTAGTGTTTTCATCATTAAAAAAAAAGGAGTAAGCTGTGGAATACACCGCGCCAATCAATCATTCCAAATCTTTTATTTACCGCCGGTTTTTAAACTGGTTTCCGCTCGGCTTGGCCTACGCTTTTCTTTATATGGGACGCTACAACCTGACTGTTTCCAAGATTGCACTCGGCGATCTTATGACAAAAGAAGATTTCGGCATAATCTTTGGCGCAGGAACCCTTACCTATGCGTTTTCATTCCTTTTAAATGGGCCTCTGACCGATAAAATCGGCGGAAAAAAAGGGATGCTAATATCGCTTAGCGGCTCTTTTATCGTCAACACACTAATGGGGCTTTACCTCAGTTTTTTTGATGCAGCAACACTTAAAGAACAGAATCTAAGACTTGTTTTCTCTATTCTCTATTCAGTCAACATGTATTTTCAAAGTTTTGGCGCACTCTCAATTGTAAAAGTTAATTCCCACTGGTTTCATGTCCGCGAAAGAGGCGGTTTTTCAGGTATTTTTGGAACAATGATTGCAAGCGGAATCTTCTTTGCATTTACGGTAAATGCCTGGATTCTTTCATTTTTCAGCGATGGAACAAAAGCAGATATTTCAGGAGTAAAGTTTGTTTTTCTAGGACCTGCACTTCTTCTTTTTATAATAGCAATTTTTGAGCTTTTTGTTTTAAAAGATTCTCCAGGAAAAGCCGGACACAAAGATTTTGATACAGGCGATGCGTCAAGCGGCGAGGAAAACATTGTTATTCCGACACTCACTCTGATGAAAAGAATTATCACAAACCCGATAATGCTGACACTCGGACTTATCGAATTTTGCACCGGCGTTTTAAGAAACGGTATAATGCACTGGTTCCCGATTTATGCAAAAGAAGTTTTAAAACTTCCTGAAAACAGTTTTTTCAGAAACGGCTCGTGGGGAAGCTGGTACTTTGTTTCAATCTTCTTCATACTTGCGCTTTTATTTTTTATTTTTGCAGCAAAATCAAAAGAACGAAAGAAAAAAGCTCTCTTTTTTGTCAGCGGCGGACTTCTCTTTCTCACTCCATTCATGTTTGGCGGATGGGGCGGACTTCTCATGGTTGCCGGCGTTATTGGAGGAAATGTAGCAGGCTGGGTCAGCGATTTATTTTTTCAGTCGCGCCGCGCTCCCGCTGCTGCAGGACTCTACCTCATACTCAGCGTTGTTGTGGTTGCAATGATTTTTTCACTTAATTATCCAATAATTTTAGGCTCTTTGGTCTTTCTTGTCTCACTCTGCGTAATTGGAACACACGGACTGTTAAGCGGAACAGCAACAATGGATTTTGGCGGCAGAAAAGGAGCAGCAACAGCAGTCGGCATGATTGATGGCTTTGTTTATCTTGGCACAGGCTTCCAGTCGCTTGCTCTCGGCTATATCACAACCAAAAACTGGGCTTTCTGGCCTCTCTTTTTACTTCCTTTTGCTGTTGCAGGATTCTTTCTTTTAACCAGAATCTGGAATTCAAAACCAACAGCACGCGGTAATCATTAGCAAAAACTAATATTTCTTACAACTTAGTGCATAAAATAAAAGTGCATCACAAAGCTGGAGTTCATCTTCGCAATTAATCAATTCCTCCAGTTTGACAATTATGCCTTGACAAGATATAATCAGCCGAAATTTTTTGCGGAGTCAAAATGAGGAAAAGATTAAGCACAAGT
>CAZISX010000092.1:1888-16162 GCA_964542005.1 uncultured Spirochaetales bacterium | reverse complement strand
ATTATCCATCCCGCTGCCAAGTGCATTCCAAGTTATCCCATTCCATTTGGCAATACGGTTTGCTGTAACGCCGCCAGCTATTGTGAATATGCCCCCAGCATAAACATTGCCATTCTTATCAATAGCCAGTGAATTAACAAGATTATTAAGTCCGCTTCCAAGCGCACTCCATTCACCGGTCGAGATGGTAAGTCGGGCTATATTAGTTGCTGCAATATTTTTTACAAAGTTGAAATAACCGCCAATGTAGAGATAATCTCCGTAAATGACCATCGCATGTACTTGACCATTTGTACCGGGGAATTCTCCCATCGAAACCCATCTCTCATCATCAGGATTTGCCGAGCGCGGCATAAACTGCGGTTGACCATTTTCATCCATCACCATCTGGTAGCCGCTTGGATCAAACGAGCCGTTTCCGGAAAGGGCAAAATTTATGTTGCCGTTTTCATCAAGAATTTCTGAGAGAGCTCTGCCACTGCCGCGCTGCTGCTCAACCCCATAAACAGACTCATCTTTTCCGTCATCCCAAAGTCCAAAATTTTGAGCTTTCGGGGTTACATTCTTTTCATTCATCTCACTGCCACAGGCGGCAATTAAAAACCCCATGAGAGCAGTAAAGATAATTAACCAAAATTTTCTCGTCATGTTGACTCCTTTTTATTTAAATAACTCAGCTTTTTTTTATCAGGTTTTGAACTGACGGTTGAGAATACAGATTTGTTTATTTTTTGTCAAAAATTTTGTGGCGGTTCTGTGCTGTTTGTTTTGTTTGTTTTTATAAGATTTTTAGACATTAGAGACTCATCTCCAACTATTTTGACAATAGCCTATCATTTACATATAATCTGCAAGTTTTTTATAGAGTGTGAGTAAAATATTGAATATTGAATTTTCCAGGCATGCTTTTGATCGAATGTTTCAGAGAGCAATATCTCCGCAAACAGTTAGATTTATAATTGAAAAAGGAAAAATTATTGAGAGATATCAAGAAGATACTCCATATCCAAGTCGTCTTATTCTTGGTTATGATGGAGAAAGATTTATTCATGTTGTTGCTGGATATAATGAAAAAAGTGACACAGAGCACATCGTTACAGTTTACGAACCAACAACAACACTTTGGAATGAAGATTTTACAAAAAGGAGATAATCATGTCTTGCGTTATATGTAAAACAGGCAAAACTTTTGAAGGAAAAGTTACTGTTGTTCTTGAAAGAGAAAAAAGCATCATAATTATAAAGGAAGTTCCGGCAATGGTTTGCGACAATTGCAGTGAATACTATTTATCAGAAGAAGTCGCCAAAAAAGTCTATCTTATGGCTGAAGAATCCGTCAAACATCATGCTGAGGTCGAAATATTCCGTTACGCTGCATAATTATATCAAACGCCACTGTTACCCCCGAACAAATGAGAGAGTTCTTTCTTTATTAACACAGATTACTTACTGCGCTTCAGAATGATGGGAAAAAAACGGAGAGCTATCCCGTCGCATTTGCGCCACCCCGTCACGAAGAAAGGGAATTGTTATTTTCAGGACTTGATAACATTGTGCTTATCTCATTTTTAATTGACAGTTGAGAATACAGGAGGGTTTGTTTTTTGTCAAAGATTTCGTGGCGTTTCCGTGCTCTTTATCCTATTTGAACTTTTACCATCCCAATATAGACCTTTAGAGCACATTTTAATAATCTAGTTAGAAGAATTGTTAATTATTTCAACTGCTTTTTCAAGAACTTCATCGCGTCCCTGTTTAAGTCCGGCAATAGTTGGTCTAAGATAAATATCAGGAATTATACCAATCTGCTGGGTATCACTTCCATCAGGATTGTAAATACCTAATCCGGTGAATATTGTTTTTATTTTTCCAGGCAGATACATTTCTATAATATTTCCGTCTGCACCTGCGGTTGTGCTACCAATAATTGTTGCGTTTGGAACCGCTCTTATAACCATTGCGGTAAACTCTCCATTACTTTGAGTTATTTCATCAATTAAGGCAACTACTTTACCTTTATAATAATCTTCGTTTTCCTCTCCGGCGTACATTGAATTATCCATTGTGAAATATCCAGGGTAATCTATTTTTCCAAGTGAATATTTTGCAAATTCAGTTTTATGAGGCATCAGAAAATTGCCTGCTTCAAAAAAAATACTGAATGAAGGATAGCATCTCAAATCAAGAATTAACCCTTTCATATTTTTAAATTTTTCAAGAAGTTCAGTAAATTCGCCATCTTTAAGCGAGCCACAGTAAATATATCCAATTTCATCATCAATTATTTTGTTTGACGGAATATCTTTAAAATACAGTTTGTTGCTGAGTTGAGATGAATTAAATGTTTTGACATTTATTAACATCTCTTTTCCTTCACGCTCGATTTTCAATGTCAGGCTCTCTTTATTTGTTCCTGTCATAAGATATGCAGCCTTTCTATATTTTGCTGCCTGATTGGAGGCTGAGGAATATTTAAGTTTTTCTTGCAGTACTTTTTCTGCACTGACACCATCTATTTCAAGAATTACATCTCCTTTTTTTATCAAAATATCGGGATCTATATCTGAATATGTAAAATAAACAACAGCTTTTTCTTCAATAATTTTAAGTTCAAAAGCTGTGTTGTATTTGCCAAAAAATTCAGCTAAAGCCGGTTCATTACCATAGATATTTGCATGAGTATCTTCCATTTCTATAATTAGCGCAGTAAGACTCAGCAAATATTCAAGCTCTGTTGTTGAATCAATTATTTCGGGAAGATATTGTTTAAGCACAAAATCCCAATCCTTTTTTATAAGATATTTATAGGGAAAAAAATATTCAACAGCATTCCAGAACCTGAAAAGTCCCAGAAGCTTTAATTCAGGCGTCAGATTATCAGCCTCTTCATAAAGTTTTTCGTTTGAAAAAGAGAAGTTTGCTTCATATTTTATATAGTAATTATAAATATTACGCTCTGCTTCAAGAACCTCTGTAAGCTGTTTTGAAATATTTTCAGGGATAAAAGAGTTGTCTTTAATCCATTCAATATCAGGCGCAAGTTTGACATTTTCAGGCACAAGTTGCTCTTCTGCAGGCGGATTAAGTTTACCGAAAGCAGAAATCCAGTTTTCGACTTTTTTAAAAAAATCGGGTGATTCTGTAAATGGAAGCATTTCAAAAAGCTTTTCATCAATATCAATTTCACCTTTTGCTGAAACAGTGTGATAATACTTTAAAAATCCCCAGATTTTACAGAGAGTAAAGAGGTTTTTCTCTTTTTCATTTCTAAATCCGGTGTCCCAGGAATTAATTATTTCACTGTCAGGCTCAATATCAGCTTCGGTATCAGGCTCAATCTCAGTTTCAGTATCACTTACATCATCACCATCAAGTACTGTAATTTGGTCTGATGTTTCGCTGTCCGGGGTTGAATCTGTTTCGTTAACAGTAGAACCGTGACTTCCGCTATTAGAGCAGGAGAAAATAATTGATGAACAAAACAATACTAGAAAGAGCTTAAGCATTTGACACCTCCCAAAAACAAATACATTTCACAATCATTCACACCAGAAAGCACTAAAAAACTAAAAAATATAGTTTGCCCCAATGCCCCCTGCTGTGTCAAACCAGCCGCCGGCATAAAAATTGTTTTTACCCTCAATTGCAAGGGCAAATCCAGTCCTTTTCTTCAGCTCCACTTTTGCAACAGCTTAAAATCATTTTAATTTTCCGAAAATACAAATAGAAAAATATTTTCAGAAAATACTGATAACCGCACCTCTTTTATCTTTTAATTGACAGTTGAGAATATAGAGCAGACTATTTTTTGTCAAAATTTTTGTGATATTTCCGTTTTTTTTATTTCGTTTTGATTATTTTTCAGTTTTTGATTGCTCTTTCCACCTTCCAGCTCTTAATCTCGCCGGTTTTACTCGTGAAACTTACGCCGATTAGTGTGAGATTCCTGCCGTCATCCATAAACCTCTGGAAATATTCCCGTTTTTTGATTTGTTCCAGAGCTTTTGACGCAGGTTTATCAAGCTTAAATTCAAAGATATAGATGTTTGAATCAGTTTTGATTACTGCATCCATCCGCCCTTTATTTGTGTTGACTTCAGCTTTGATGCGGTAGCCTAAAAGTGTAAAAATTATATAAAAAACTGTCTGATAGTATTTTTCCTGTTTGAGCTTGATTGTGTTATCTATCTTTGCGTAGAAAATCTTAAGAATTTCAAACACTTCATCCAAATCATTGCTCAGCAGTGCGTTGCGCAGCTGCTCAATCAGCGACGGAGTTTCCTCTTTTGCAATCGGCGTAAAATAATCAACAAGCCGCTCAACAAAGGACTGGCGAACCTCTTTATTCGGATAAGAAAGTGTATAGATTCCGCTCTCTTTGTCATAATCTTTTATTGTTGCATAGCCAGTCTGAAAAAGAAGCGGCTCAATCCGCAGCTTGTCAATATCGTAGCTCGAAAACATAGTGTCCCGAAGCTGCAAATTCTCAAAATTCACAATCTCATAATCGTTTTCCTGCAATAATTTGAGGAGAAAAGTCGGCGTTCCTGTCTCAAACCAGTAGTGACGGAAGTCACATTCATCCATTGCTCTTGTAAATGATACTGGATTGTAAACTAAAACCTCTTTTTTTGTAAAACGGATGCCGTTGTAGGTTTCTTTAAGTTTTGCGAGATAATCCTCTTTTGTCATCTCAAGTTTCTGATAGTTTTCATCAATCCACTCAGCAAAATAGTGTTCGCATTCCTCCTGAGTAAACCCGCAGATTGTAGCAAAATCGGGGCTCATTGTTATATCTGTGAGGTTATTTAAGTCAGAGAAAATAGAGACTTGCGTGAATTTGCTGACTCCGGTGATGAAGGTGAATCTGATGTATCGTTCGCAGCCTTTGATTATGCCGTAAAATCCTTTCATAAGTGCACGGATTTTCTGGACTTCCTCTTTTTCTAAAATGTTGTCGAGAATCGGTTTGTCGTATTCATCAATCAGGATAACGACCGGCGCAATTTTTTCGTAGAGCTTTGTTATTAAATGTCTGAATTTTTCAGATGCACCATCTCTCAAGACTTCAATTCCATAGCTTTCCGCAACATCTTCAATAGCGTAGCAGAGTTTTTTTTCCAACTCTTCCGCTGTTTTTGAGGTTAATTCGTTTAAGCTGAGGCGGATTATCGGATATTTTTTCCAATCAAAAGGTTTATCATAAATATAAAGCCCTTTGAAAAGCTCTTTTTCACCCAGAAATATTGATTCAAGTGCTGATAAAGTCATCGATTTTCCAAATCTTCTTGGGCGCGAGAGAAAAAACTGGCCTTTCTGCTTTGAGATAAGCTCATAATATTCTTTGGTTTTATCGACATACATACAGTTGCCGCCAATAACATCTCTGAATGTGTAAATACTTGTCGAAAGCTGTTTTCTCATTGGAATCTCCAAAAAATTCGCCCGATTATATCAGACAAATTTCTGAATGTCAAAGCAGGTGCGTGGTTTCCTCACTCTGTGTTGGTTTTTTGGGTTTGTTGGTTGTAAAAAGATTGAGGAGAGGGTTGCCCTGAAACTGATATATAATTGTAATTAGTTTTATAGAGTAATTCAGAAATATTAACACATTAACCTTGATTTGTCTGTTTCAGTGTTCATATATAATCCAGTTAATTTTTTAGGAGGATTTGATTTAAATGAGATTAAAACCGGAGCCGTTAAGCATATCGACAGAAAACCCTCTCAATACAGAAAATTTTTTCAAAAGCAGAAAAGACCTTATATTAAATCTTACAACTCTTGTAACTCAGATTGATGATGGTTTTACCATTTCTTTAAACGGAGAGTGGGGAACAGGTAAAACAACTTTCCTGAAAAGATGGATGGAAGAGCTGAAAAACAACAAGATAAATACAATCTATTTTGATGCTTTCAAAAATGATTACAATGATGATCCTTTTGTAGCGATTTCAGCTCAGATTTACAGCTTTTTTAAAGAGATTGATAAAAACAACAGCAATTTGCTTAATAATTTCAAAGAGAAGGTCTCAACGATTGGAAAAACTGTTCTAGGCATTGGTTTCAAAGCTTTGTTATCATCAGCTTCTATGGGTATTATGAATACAAATTCTGTTGATGCATTTTCTGAAGAGTGTAAAAAAAGTCTTTCTGAAAGTTCTTCAAAGTTGATTAATAATTATTTCGAAGAAAGATTTAAAGAGTACAGTGGTGCCCAGAAATCACTTGAAGAGATGAAGGATGCCTTGAAAAAGCTTGTTGAAGCTGAGGGAAAACTTGTTTTTATTATTGATGAGCTTGACAGATGCAGACCTGATTATGCTGTAGGAATTATTGAGAAAATAAAACACTTTTTTGAAGTTGACGGAGTTGTTTTTGTGCTTTCTATGAACAAAAAACAAATGGAGGAGTATGTTAAGGGCGTTTATGGAAATGGGGTGAATGCTCAAACTTATTTACAGAAATTTATTAATCTGGAATGCTCTCTTCCAATTATAAAAGAACGCTACTCTAATGATCAAAGTGCAGGAGATTACGACGCTTTTTGCTCAGATTACTTTAATAAGATAGAGGTTCCAAGTTTGAAAAAGAAAGGCAATGAATCAGGTCCTGCGTCTAATAACTTGAATCATGGCAACCAGCTTATGCTCTCTCCTTTTGTTTGTGAGCTTGCGAAACACTATAATTTATCACTCCGGCAAATCGAAGATATTGCCAGAAGTATTTTAATTTATTATGCAATGACAGACAAAAATGGTTGGGGAGGGAGAACTTGTGCGATTGTCTCATTTTTAGCTTTTCTTAAGACATACAATCCTGAGCTTTTTGACCAGGCAAGAAATCAGAGACTCAATTTTGATGATATTGAAAAAATTGGTTTGATTAAAAAGGGTGAAAACTTAGATTATGACAATCCAAGTTTTTCTGCTCATCCTAGGTTCATTATTAATTGTATTCTTGAACATTATCTTTCAGATGTTGTAACTGAAAACAAACTGTTGGCAGATTCTTCAAATCTAATTCAACTATATCTTCCGAGAAATGCTAAAAATAAATTTCCTCTTCACAAAATCTGTGAAAAAATGGAACTAATTCAATCTTCTGATTTTTGATATGTCAAAAAAAAAGCCCTCCGGACGGAGGGCTTAAATATTCTGTAATCAGATGGAATTACTTCGCTTTTGTCGCGATTTCTCTTCCGATTTCAACAGCTTTGAGGTTGAATTCTTCAGTTCCTTTCGGTGCTTTTTCTAAGACTGCTTTTTTGAGTGCTTCAAAATCAACAATGTTTCCAACTTCAACAAGGCTTGCAAGTGATACGATGTTGAGTGCCACGAGTCTTCCCATTTTTTCCATTGTTGTTGAGGAAAGCGGGAGTTTGTAGAGTTTGTAGTTTTCTGATTCAGGGAGTGTTACGAAGTCGCTGTCAATAACTACGATTGCACCTTTTTTTGCTGTTTTTATAAATTTATCTGCTGCTTTCTGTGTGAGGCAGAGGAGAAAATCTATGTTTCTTGCTTTCGGGTACATGATTGGAGCGTCGCTGATTACTACATCTGATTTTGTTGCGCCGCCTCTTGCTTCTGGGCCGTAAGCCTGGCTCTGAATCGCAAATTTTCCTTCGTGAAGTGATGCTGCCGCGCCCAATATTACGCTTGCGAGAATTACGCCCTGTCCGCCGCTTCCTGTAAGTCTAACTTCGTATTTCATTATTTGCCCCCTTTCTGGAAGGAATCAATAATCTTCTGATATTTTTCTGTATATTCAGGTTTCTCTTTTTCACAGAAAATGCCTGTTACGATTTTGCCGTTAAGCTCTTCTTCTGTCATAGTTTTTGCTTTTTCAAGCGGAACTGCGTTTTCTTTCTGGTATTTAATCATGTCGAGGTTGGATTTGTATTTGTTTCTGTTTTTTCTGCCATGTGTCGTGTAGCACGCTTCAGCAACATCAATTACAGAAAATCCTTTGTGCATAAGTCCTTTGTGGATAAGTGTGTCAAGCTGCGGAACATGGTAGCTTGTTCCTCTTGCAACGAAAGTTGCGCCGCATGCTGTTGCGAGGTTTGCAACATCAAAGCTTGGTTCGATATTGCCGTGAGGGCTTGTTGCTGTGATGTCGCCTTCTGTTGTTGCAGGTGAATACTGGCCGCCTGTCATGCCGTAGATTCCGTTGTTGAAAACTACGAGTGTTATGTCTATGTTTCTTCTGCATGCGTGGATGAAATGGTTGCCGCCGATTGCGAGTGAGTCGCCGTCGCCTGAAACAACTATTACATGTGAGCCTGGTTTTGCGAGCTTGATTCCGGTTGCAAATGCAAGTGCTCTGCCGTGTGCGGTGTGAAGTGTGTTTGTGTCAACATAGCCAGGAAGTCTTGATGCGCAGCCGATTCCGCTGACAAGGATTATGTCATCTTTGTTCCAGCCTGTTTTTTCAATTGCGCGGATAAGTGATTTGAAAACAATACCGTGACCGCAACCCGGACACCATATATGCGGAAGCTTTTCGTTTCTTAAAAAATTTGAATAATCAAACATGGCATCCCCCTATATTTTTATGCATTCGCTAAGTTTGGAAATAATGAAATCCGGATCAATCGGTTCACCGTTTACAAGGTTTACCGGAATAATCGGGGTTTTTTCTTCATCAACAAATCGCTCAACAACTGTTTTAAGCTGGCCTAAATTCATCTCAGGAACTACAACAAATTTTGCTTTTTTAGCATATTTTTTGAATTCCTCTTTCGGGAAAGGCCAGAGTGTGATTGGTCTGAAAAGTCCTGCTTTTACCCCTCTTTCGCGGAGTGTTGCTACTGCATCTTCTGCTGCTCTTGCTGCTGAACCGACTGCAAGCATAAGGATTTCTGCATCTTCACAGAATTTTGTCTCGAATTTATCAATTAAATGGCGCTGTTCGTAGATTTTGGAGATTATTCTCTCGTTTGAATCTGCAACTACATCAGGATCCATGGTTGGGAATCCAGTATCGTCGTGATTTAAACCAGTTACATGAATTCTTGAAGTTCCGAAGTTTGGAACGCACGCAGGGTTTTTTCCTTTTGTTGCGTAAGGAACTTTGCAGACACCGTTTGTGTCAGGAATTGAGCGGTCAATAACCTCAAGCTCGCCTTTTTCAGGAATGCGGATTTTTTCTCTCATGTGGCCGATAATTTCGTCGGAAAGAATTATTACCGGAGTTCTGAAATATTCAGCAATATTAAAAGCTCTTACTGTTTCGGTGAACATCTCTTCAACTGAATTTGGAACAAGTGCGATAGCGGGATGGTCGCCGTGAGTTCCCCATTTTGCCTGAAGTAAATCAGACTGTGCAGGTGAGGTCGGAAGACCGGTTGATGGCCCGCCTCTCATAACATTTACAATAACAATCGGAACTTCAGCGATGCAGGCATATCCTAAAAGCTCCTGCATAAGTGAAAATCCTGGGCCGCTTGTTGAAGTCATCGCTTTTGCGCCTGTTAAAGATGCACCGATAATTGAAGCGATTGAAGCAATTTCATCTTCCATCTGGATAAATTTTCCGGAAATCTGAGGAAGCACTTCTGACATGTGCTCAGCTATTTCGGTTGATGGCGTAATTGGGTATGCGCCGAAAAAGTTGCAGCCGGCGTAAAGAGCACCTTCAGCGCAGGCAATATTGCCTTGAATAAATTTGTATTTTTCGTTACTCATAGTTCCCCCTACTTTTTTTGAATGTAAATCGCGAAATCGGGACATCTCATCTCGCACATACCGCAGGCAATACATTTTTCCATGTCTGATGCTGTTGCGATAAGTCTTTTTTTGTCAAGCGAGAGAGCTTTCACAGGACAAAATTCGATGCAGATTTCACAGCCTTTGCAAAGCTCGGGCACGATGTGGAGACTGCACTTAGCATTTTGAAAAATCTCTTCTTTAAATGTTTTAGCCATGACCTTGAATCTCCTTAATTTTATTAACCATCCAGTTCATCAATTATAATAACAGCCGGCATATCCTCCACATTTAGTTTAAACACAGCCTCAGGCCCGAGTTCAGGGAATAACAGTGTCTCAATTGAGAGAACTTTTTTTCCGTAATAAGCACCTGCGCCGCCAAACGCCTGAAGATATATCATGCTGTTTTCTTTGAGTATTTTTATTGCATCACTGCTTAAATCACCTTTGCCAATTATTGCTTTTACGCCAAGAGCTGCAAGCATCGGAAAGAATTTTTCCATTCTTGAAGCAGTTGTCGGCCCGATTGAGCCTTTATTTTCGTCAAAACCATCGGTCGGCCCTGCAAAAAAGATAACTGCGCCACTGAGATTTATAGGCATCAACTTGTTATTACTATAAATTTCATGCAGTTTCATAAGAGATAAATCTCTAAGCGTTATCATCTCGCCAGTAAGAAGAATAATCTGGCCTGACTGAACTTTTGCAAAATCAGTGTTTTGCTTGCCAATGTGTATTTTCAACATCTCATTCATCATCAAAGCTCAATTTTTCCAATCCGTAAACTGTGACAGTTTATTGATAATGCTGCCGGAAGCGTCGCAATATGAGTCGGCGCAACCTTAATATATATTTTTTTAACACCATTTCTGCCGGAAAAACCCAAAATCCCGTAATCAAGCTCATTAAGCCTTTCATTAATCATTGCAGCAAGTTCTGCGTCTTCAACACACTCTTCTAAGAGTGCTTTCTTGGCCATAAGCGCAACTGTGTCAAATGTGCCGCCAACGCCAAGCCCCAGAAAATAGGGCGGACAGCCGCGGTCGCCAGCATTTTTTAGAGAATCTATAACAAAATCAGCAACTCCGGCTTTTCCGGCTGATGGCGGCAGCATTTTGAGTGAGCTTACATTTTCACTTCCGCCGCCTTTAACCATGCCGTAAATTGTAAGTCCGTTTCCGTCAACTTCCTCAACATGGATAACAGCTGGCGTGTTGTCGCCAGTATTGACTCTTTCAAATGGATTTTTCACTATAGATTTTCTGAATTTGCCCGATTTATAGGCTCGTCTGACACCTTCATTTAGAAGTTCATCAATTGTGTAAGCACCGCTAAATTTGCAAAAAGAACCAATTTTAACAAATAGTTGGGCAATTCCTGTATCCTGACACAACGGTCGGAATTCTTGTGCCGCAATAATCTTGTTTTCATCAAGCATTGAAGCGTAAAATGCCTCAATTCCACTCATATCAGGCTCTTTAAATGTAACTGCAGAAAGAGAGTCAGGTGCAAGATTAAGTTTGATAAAAAGGTTTTCTACCTCTTTGATTATTATGTCGCCAAGAAGAACTTTCATGCCTCTGATTATTGCCTCTTGGATTTTAAAGTCAAGGATAATTTAACCCTTATAAAATATAATAATAGCTTTGCTTTTGAAGGATAAAAATTCACTCTTTTTCCTTTCTAAAAGTGAGAACAAACAAGGCAAAAGAAAAAATAAAAAAGATCATAATAAGAACAGAAAATCCCGCATCGTGAAAAGATTTGAAGGCTAAAAGTGAGCCAGTCATAAAAAACGCTGAGGAAATTCTTGTCGCTATCTTGGAAAAGAACCGTCTTTCAGACTGAGAAAGAAGAAAAAGAAGCCTGTGCTGCAGCGTTCCTCTCTCTATTTTTTCAATAATATCGTTAATATTTTCAGGCAGTTTCTTAACCATATCCATAAATTGCATTGAAGTCTGAAAAATATCGCCAGCAATCCGTTCCGGCGTGTATCTGCTTTTTAGAAGTATTGTCGCAAACTCCTCGCTTTCTGAGAGAAAATCGAAATCAGGATCAAGCTCTCTGCCCAAACCTTCGGTGTGAGAGATTGCTTTCATAAGCATGGTCAGGCTTGACGGAATCTTTAATTTGTGTTTGTAAAGTATGGAAAGAATCTGCGAAAAAAGCTGCTGAATATTGATATCTTTAAGCTTTTCAGGCAGCGAGTCAACAACAACCCGAATATCTTTTGCAAGCTGCTTTCTCTCAGTTCCTACATCAGAGTTGCTTAAATCAAGATAGATTCCGGCAAGTTTTGCATAATCTCTCGACGCAAAAGCAAGAAACATCTCAGCAATTTTTTCTCTTGTAAACGCATCAAGCGCGCCTGTCATTCCGCAATCAATAACTGCGATTGTTCCGTCATTCATAAAAAAGAGGTTGCCAGCGTGCAAATCTCCATGAAAAAATCCGTCAATAAATACCATCTTCATAAAAAGTCTGGCACCAACTGTTGCAGCCGACTTTCTTGCATATTCATCAGAATTCTTAATAAAATCATAGAGTTTAACACCTTCAATTTTTTCCATAACAAGAATGCTGGAGGTGCTGTATCTGTCAATCATTTCGGGAAATTTTACCATAGACCACGATTCATCACTAAAATTACGAATAAATTTTTCTGTATTTTTTTTCTCAATCAGAAGATCAAGCTCCTCTTTCATTGCAAGAAAAAATTCTTCAACAATTCCGCGGAAATCAAACCGTTTTGCAAACGAAGAATGTTTCTGCATCAAATCAGCAATCCAAAACAAAATCTCCATATCACCTTTAATATCTTCAACAATATCGGGCTTTCTGACTTTGACAACCACAGATTGACCACTTTCAAGAAGAGTTGCCTCATAAACCTGCGAAATTGAAGCACTTGCAAGTGGTTTTTCGTTAAACCATGCAAAAAATTCATTAATATTTCCGGCCAGTTCCTTCTCAATTATTGGCTTAATCTGCTCAAAAGGAACCGGAGTTACCTGATCTTGAAGCTTTTTCAGTTCTTCTGCAACTTCCTCCGGAACAATATCGCGTCTGATTGAGAGAAGCTGTCCAAGTTTTATATAGGTCGGACCAAGCTCTTCAAAAGCTTTGCAAAGCTTTTCGCCTGTTGAAAGTTCCTTAAAAACCTTGCCCTCTTCATCTGTTTTTTCAATTCCCAGAACTCTCAGTGCTGGTGTTGGAAGAAAGGTTCCAAGTCCATATTTTCCAAGAACAAAACCAATCTGCCTGAGTCTTTTAAATTTAGCAAAAGCCATTATTCACCTCTTAAAAATTGGGGCAAAGCAGAGATTACGGCAAAATAATTTTTATCTGAAATTGGGAGTTGTTCGTAGTTTTCTGTTGTGATTCCACCAATAAAAACAATAGGATTTTGTGAAATTGTCACAGCTTTATTAACTAAATCAAAAACTTCAGGCCATAAAGTGTTTTTAGAATTTGTTTTAAAGCACGGCCCGAAACCAATATATTCAACCGGCAATATGTTAGCCTCTAAAATCTGGTCAAGCGTGTGAGTTGACCAGCCGATTGCGAGGTTTGGATAGTTTTTTCTGAGATAGTCAGGTCTTGCATCCTCATAACCTATATGAACACCGCAAGCTCCCAGTTTTTCTGCAAAATCAGGCATATCATTAATAAAAATCCTGGTGTCAGCCATGCTTGTTTCTTTTGTTTTGGAAATTATCTCAAAATTATCTTCAAAATCGCGATAAACGCCGTCTTTAATTCTTAACTGGATATAGTCAGGATTTACCTGAAATATATCTTTAAGCAGATTTACATCAACAATTTCGGATGGTTTTAAATTAATTATCGGGTAGATTCTCATTGTTTGCTCAACATAAAATAGATAAAACAAGGTCATTATATATAAAAGATTTTTTTTTGGGAAATTAAAGAGCAACTATTTTTACAACTTTAAATAGTGATGAAAAAGTTATTTAAAACATGGGAAAATATTCCAATAAATTGCAAAAGGCTACTCTTCAATGTATACTGCTTCAGCAAAAAATCGTTTTATAGGGTTGTGCATGGCTGAAGAAAAAATCAAAAATAATGAAGAGGCAAGACGCTTTGCCAGGGTGATTGTTTCAGATATTTCTGTTTACAATGCCGAAAAAATAGCTGACGGAATTAAATCAGACAAACTCTTTGAATTCCTCAAAAATGAGCTTGATGAAGGCGAAACTTATTACCGCTCAAAGGTTGACTCTCAACTTTACGAATCCTCCAATTTCTTCTATGAGGCTGTGGTGGACATTCTTTTAAAACAGAAAAAATATATAGCATCCCAAATATGGTAGAGATTTCAAGAACTTTCTGCATTTTAGGGAATTGCAAAGAACGGGCTGACAGCCTTCTTTCCTCGATTTTGGAAATTTCCAGAACAAGGATACAGGAAAATATTCTGCTCGAAAATGTTCTTGTCAACAATCTGGTAATAACGAAGAATTCTTTCAATAAATTCAAACATAAAGACATTGTTGAGATTGAGATTGAGCCTCTTGATGAGCTTTCGCTGGCACCTG
>CAZISX010000092.1:0-1878 GCA_964542005.1 uncultured Spirochaetales bacterium | reverse complement strand
CACCTGAGTTTGTTCCACTTGATATTGTTTTTGAAAACAGCGATTTTCTCATAATAAATAAGCCGGCCGGCCTTGTTGTTCATCCTGCGCCAGGGCATCCGAACAAAACAATGATGAATGGTATTTTATATTATTTAGGTCAAAGTTCTCCTGAAACAATCCGACCTGGACTTCTTCACCGTATTGATAAAGATACGAGCGGACTTCTTGTTATTGCTAAAAATCATGAAACATTTGAGGAGCTTGTCGGGAAATTTGCCAAACACGATATTGCAAGAGAATACACAGCCTTAATCTGGGGAAGCCCGAAAGAAGATTGCGGCACAATAGAGACAACCCATGGGAGAGATATTTTCAACAGACTGCGCTTTTCAACAACAACAAAATCCACAAGAAAAGCTATCTCTTTTTATGAGGTAACTGCCAGATATCACAATATTTCTCTCGTAAAAGTAAGGCTTGAAACTGGAAGAACTCACCAGATTAGAATGCACATGAAACACATTGGTCATCCGATTGTAAACGATGAGCTTTACGGCGGATTCCGTAAAACCGGGAACCGTGAATTTGATAAAATTATAGATTCTGCGCCGCGCCAGATGCTTCATGCCGGTATTTTGGGATTTAAACTTAAGGGGAAGGATTTCCTCTTTGAACAAGAATTACCTGAAGATATGTCTAATATTTTAAAATACTTAGAAAAGTAGGAGGGTGCTGTGGCCAGAAAGAAGATTCTCTTGTACGAAACAAGCATAACGCTTTCAAGAGCGTTTGAGCTGACACTTCGAGGAACAGATTACACACTTAAAAAAGTGATGAACCATGAGCTTGTCCCTACCGAAATTTCCACATTTGTCCCTGACATTATTATTCTTGAGAAAAAGTCGTTTCCTGAAGATATGCTTTCACAAATTTCTTCTAAAAATATTCCAGTCATTCTTTGTGCAAAAAAAGATGAACAGGAAAATATTCAAGGAATACGATATCTTGACCGCCCTTTTTCCTCATCAGAGCTGATAGAATCACTAAATCGTGCGCTTGGAAATTTATCTGGGCTAAATGATGATTTTGGAACAGATGATGAGCCTCTTATTATTGAGCCGCTCAGCCATGATGATGATGATGAGCCAATGATGCTTATGCCGGATAAAAAAGCAGAAGATAGCGATGTTTTCGGTTTTAAGAAAACGCCTGTTGACTTCAATGCAATGCTTGATGAAATCGAGTCTTTTTCTGAGACAACAGCTGTGGAACCGATGGACGAAGATCCTGAAAAGATTGATTTTAAATCAATTCTCGAACAAATTACGACACAAAATAAAAAAGAAGTTCTGGAGCTTGATGAGGTTGAGGAAGAACCTATTCCAGAGCTGAAGGCTGAAGAAATTTTTTCTCCGGAAGAGCTTGAGACTCCGGCAGAAGCTGATGATCCTTTCCGCGAAAAAGAACTTGAAATTGTTAAAAACGAGCCTTTTTTTGAGCCAGAACTGACAGAAATTGAGCCTGAACCAATGTTTGAGGCAGATTTATTTGAGTCTCTTAAAAAAGAGGCCGCACCTGAGATTTTGGAGCCTGAAATTGAACTCATTCAGGAAAAAGAGACAAATGAATTGATGATGCAGCCTGCGGAGCTTGAGTCAACGCCTGAAATTGAAGAGGATTTATTTGAGTCTCTCAAAAAAGAGGCTGCTCCTGAAATCCAAGAACCTGAAATTATACCGACTCCAGAGCCTGAACCAATGTTTGAAGAGGATTTGTTTGAATCTCTTAAAAAAGAGGCTGCTCCTGAAATTAAAGAACCTGAAATTATACCGACTCCAGAACCTGAACCAATGTTTGAAGAGGATTTGTTTGAATCTCTTAAAAAAGAGGCTGCTC
>CAZISX010000091.1:3456-16294 GCA_964542005.1 uncultured Spirochaetales bacterium | reverse complement strand
TAGCTGTCTATCCATTTTCTGCATTCATCAAACTCCTGACATTCAAGTTTGTTTTTTACCACAGAATCACCGTGTTTTAAAATCAGAGCCTGCTGCTTTTCAGAAAGAGGTTTATTTCCCGTCGGCTCTCTGAATGTGTAGATAGAAGTTCCCCGAATCTTCTCAAACACCTTCACAAGAAAAGCTCTTGTTTCCTCAATAATTTCAGGAACAGTCTTCTCGCTCGTCTTTTTTACAAATGAAGACAAATCATATTCCAGCCTGGCGGAAAAATCGGGAATTTTAAGTTCATCCGGAAGAATAGAAAAAAGAGAAACTCCAATCTCTGTCGGAACATACTCGTTTTTTTCTTTTACAATATAGCCCCGTTTAATAAGAAGAGGAATAAAGCTGGCTCTAGTTGCAGCCGTACCAATTCCGTTAGCCTCTTTCAAAGCTTTTCGCAGAGATTCATCTTCTATTAAAAGATGAGCTTTTTCCATAACTTGCAGAACTCTCATATCATTAAAAAGAGGCTCCGGCTTGGTCGAGTCCTCTTTTATTTGAAAAGAGCCATCAAGCAAATCTCCTTTTTTGATTTTAACATTATCGCGGAGTGCTTCTTCTCCATCCTCGCCATCTTCTTTTTTATCATCTTTTTTCTCGGTGTATGCTTTATATCCAAAATCAGTATAGTTTTTAAACCTTGTCACAAAAATTTCTTCTCTGATTTTACCTGTAATTTCGGTTTTCTCTCCTTTGGCAGGAGGCAAAAGGGCAGCAATTAATCTTTTCACAATAAGATCAAAGATTTTGGCCTCTCTATCGGGAAGATTAGGAACATCTGATTTGTCATAACTTAAAACAGGAATTATCGCATAGTGACCTTCCAGTTTACCAATATATTTTTTATCAAGAGTCAGCTCTTTGTTGTGTTTTTTCACAGCAAGAACAAGCTCTTTGTACTGATCAAATTTATAAATAAGGTTCATTGCGTTACGAAGTTCTTTTGCCTCTTCCGCAGACAAAACATCGCAATCAGTTCTCGGATAACTTATCAAATCGTATTTTTCATAAAGATTCTGAGCAATTACAAGTGTTTCGTCAGGGGCTAATTTATATATTCTAGCCGCATCTTTCTGCAACGATTTAAGATCATAAAGTTTTGGCGCAGATTCGCTGAATTTCTTTTTGTCTACCGAGACAACCTCAAGCTGCTGATTTTGAACTCCATCAAAAATTTCAAGAGCCCTTTTTTCATCAAAAATCCGGCGGATATTTTTATCTTCATCAACAAGATTAAAAACAATTCCGTGAGATGAAAGAAATGAGATAACCCAGAATTTTTTTGGCGAAAAATCATTAAAATCCTTCCATCGCTTAACAATTTCAGACAACAACCAACTTTGAACTCTGCCGATTGAAAGCGGCTTGCCAGGCTTGCCATACCTTACAGAGTAGAGAATTGTCAGCTGAATGCCAACCAGCCAGTCAACAATTTCCCGCGCCCTTGCGGCTTGGTAATATCCATCAAAATCAAGATAATCGCTTCTTTTCGCATAAGCCTTCTGAATCTCTGGAGCAGTTTCGCTGTGAAGCCATATTCTTGTAATTTTAGAGGCTTTCGCAATACCCTTTTCAATTGCGATTTCAATAATATTTCTGTGAATCAGCTCTCCCTCACGGTCGGGATCACAGCCAAGAATAATTTCTGTCGCATTTGTAAGATATCTCGCAATCTCTTCAAATACCTTTTCATTAGTAATTCTATGGATAAAATTAGGAGGAATAAAAGGAAGCGTCGGGAGTAAATCGCTCCAGAAAACCTTATCCTTATCCTTGAATTTCTCAGAAAGATAATTTTCAAGAGGAACAAGTTCTTCAATGTGGCCGATTGAGTTTGTAACAACCAGATCTGTTTCAGATTTCAGCGCATCGCGGTACTTCGTCCTCATGGACGGCTTTTCAACAATAAGAACTTTCATAAAATCAAGCCTTATTGAAAAGATTCATCGCTTTTACCGGACCATCTTCCAAAATAGTTAAAAACAACTCTTTCCACCTTGATGCCCATCCAGCAGAAATAAACTCCATCTCATCATCAGCAAAAAGTCCAAGAACAAAATCTTTTCCTCGTTCTTCGTCTTTCTTGGCAATTCCAAGTCTGATTCTATAGAATTCTGGGTTTGAAAGATAATCAATAATAGACTGAACACCATTATGCCCCGCAGATCCTCCCCCAATTTTTATTTTCTGCCTGCCGAAATCAAAGTCCATGTCATCGTGAACAACAAATATATTTTGCGGCAAAACATTGTAAAAAGAGATTGCAGCCAAAACGCTTTTGCCTGAAAGATTCATGTAAGTATCAGGTTTTAAAAGGATTACCTCTCGGCTATCAGTTTTTAGGCTGGAAATTTCACCCGCCAAATTTCTGTCATATTTAAACTCAGGATAAGAGCAAAGGGATTGAATGATATCGACAAAAAGAAAACCGATATTGTGTCTTGTATTTACATATCTGAATCCCGGATTGCCGAGTCCGACAAATAAAATCGGAGAATCCATCAGGAATTATTTAGCTTCGTCCTGGCCTCTGCCTTTATTCAGAACTATTACAGGAGTATCCTGAACAAATACAGGTTTAACGCCATCAGGATAAGGAATAGTCGAAACTTTTAATCTGTCGCCAATTTCCATATTTGTAATATCTATTGTGATGTTAGCTGGAATATTTGCTGGTTTACAACGAACTTTAACTTCATTTAAAACCTGAAAAACTTTACCGCCAGCAACTTCACCAAGAGATCTGCCGGATCTGAAAATAGGAACAATAACATCAACATCTTCATCAGGTGAAACTGATTTGAAATCAATGTGTCTGATTCTGTTTTTAACAGGATCAATTTGAATATCACAAGGAATAGCAATTACTTTTGTTCCTTCGATATCAAGTTCAAAAACAACATTTCTTCCCATAGGAGTGTGAAGTGCTTTTACCATATCCTTATGAATAACAGAAGCGCTGATGTTTGTTTCAAGCGTTTTTCCATAAATTTCGATAGGAAGGTAGCCACTATTTCTTGTAGCTTTAACTTCTTTTTTTCCTGGAATTCTTTTTTCCATTGCAAGTTTATAGGTTTCCATTCATTCCTCCAAAAAATTTGGTTGGGGCGGGAGGATTCGAACCCCCGGATGCCAGTACCAAAAACTGGTGTCTTACCGCTTGACGACGCCCCACCGTCTATATTAATAATTTTGCTTTCCTGACAAATTTATATCTGGCCGACCATTTTTCAAATGCTTTATCCAATGCTTTGGCATCAGAAAACACACCAACAATTGTCGAACCGCTTCCCGTCATAAATGAAATATCAGCATTTTCTTCCAGAAGTCCATTTTTTATCTCTGAAAGAACCTGAAACATCTCAAAAACCGGATATTCAAAGTCATTTTGAACAAATTGCTTCCATTCAGTCAAAGAACAACATTTTTCAACACGGCCAATATTTATATTTATTACAGGTAGTTTTGTCAATATTTTTTTGTCATAAAGCGCATAAGCTTCTTTTGTGTTAACAGAAAAATCGGGATAAATCAGTAAAATATCCTCCGGAATGCCTGAAATTTTGCAGGGAGTAATCTTTTCCCCCAAACCTTCAACAACCGCTGCGCTCTGATATAAAAAAAACGGAATATCTGAGCCTACTTGCGAGCAAATGACGCACATATCATCAATTCCCATGCCTAGATTAAGGATAAAATTAATATGCCTTAAAAATGCGGCTCCATTACTGCTGCCGCCGCCAAGCCCCGCACCTGTCGGAATATTTTTTTTTATAACTACAGAAAATTGAGGTAGTTTTTTATTTAAAAATTCTTCTGTTTTTTTGAAAATTTTATAAATAATATTTTTTTCTGTCGGAATATCTTCATCAACGCCTTCCGTTATCACAGAAAAATTATCGGAAAATTCAACAAAAATCTCATCATAAATAGAAATTGGAGACATCAGAGAGTGGAGAAAATGGTATCCTGTTTTTTGATCAAGCCCGGTAATTTTTAGAGAAAGATTAACCTTTGCCGGCGATGTTATTTTAGCCATTGTTCTTTCGCTTATCAAGATAGTTTATCACTGTTTTTGGCACAAAAGCTTCAATATTACCATTCATTCTATATATTTCTTTAATAACGCTCGATGATATGTAGAAATTTGTCTCACTCGTCATCATAAAGAACAAATCCATTCTCGGCTCCAGCTTTCTATTCATGGCTGAAAACTGAAACTCATATTCAAAATCAGAAACAGCTCGCAGACCTCGGATAACAGTAAATACATTTAATTCTCTTGACAAGTCAACGAGCAACCCCTCAAAACTGACCACAGTAACAGCACTATTATCTGCAAAAATCTCCTTAATTATTGCAATCCTCTCTTCATGGGTAAAAATAGGATTTTTTTCCCTGTTTTTCCCCACAGCAATAATCAATTCATCAAAAATCTTAAGACCTCTCTGAGCAATATCAATATGCCCAAAAGTTATTGGATCAAAACTCCCGGGGTAGATAGCTCTTTTAATTTCTCTCATTATTTTTCCTGTAAAAATTCAAAAAAGTATTTCCATATTTTTTTTCCGTTTTTCCGAAGCCATCAACAACGAAAGCAAATGGAGCTCCCGTTTCAACAATTATTATCCCATTTTCCGAAACAATCCTGTTTGCAATAATTTCTTCGATAAGAGCCGGGATTTTTTCAATCATTTTATACGGAGGATCAATAAAAATAACATCATAAATCCTGCCGCACTCAATCAGCATACCAATTGTAAATGAATTAGACTCTACAACAATAAAATCATCTTTTATTTTGAGTGCACTCAAATTTTTTCTTATATTAGCAACAGTTTTTTTATTATTATCAAAGAATCCGGCAAAAGAAAAGCCTCTGCTCAGTGCCTCAATTCCAACAGCACCCGACCCTGCAAAAAGATCAGCAAAAGAACTCTCTTCAAAATCTACCATTGAAAAAAGAATGTTAAATATAGCAGCCCTTACTTTTTCCTCGGTTGGTCTTATCTCCGTTTCAGGAACAGAAACTCGAAGTCCTCCATAAAGGCCTGAGGTAATTCTAAGAAACATTAACCAAAAATCTTTTTCAGTTTTTCCTGTAAAACATCAGCTGTAAATGGCTTAACAACATAGTTGCTCACACCCATTTTTATAGCTAAAAGAACATTTTCTTTATCTGCTTCAGCCGTAACCATAAGAAAGGGAAGTGTTTTCAGCTTAGGATCACTTCTTACTGCCTGCAGGAGCTCTATTCCTGTCATGTTAGGCATATTCCAGTCAGAAATAACCAAATCAAAACCTTCCGCTTTTAGCTTTTGGAGAGCTTTCAGCCCATCCTCTGCCTCATCAACTTTTTCAAAACCCAGCTGTTTAAGAAGATTTTTGACTATTCGTCTCATTGTAGCGAAATCATCAACAACCAAAACTTTAATCGAGGTATCAAGCGTCATAGTGTCCTCCTTCCAGATATTTATTTACATGACTTTAAAAAATCTTCAATCTGGGCTTTCTCAGGTGTGTCAGGAGAAAATTTCAAATATTTCCTGTAGTTATCACATGCCCTTTCCTTATCCCCAGTTGAAGCATAAGCAATTCCTAAGCCTCTATACGCTTTAGCATAATCAGGATTCTGTGCAACAGCTTCATTATAAAACCGGATAGCTTCAACAGCTTTTTCCTCTGTTAGCATTTTATTGCCCTTTTCTACGAGCTCTTCAGAACTGTTTTTCACCGAATTCTCAGGCTTTTTGTCAACAGCATCGCCTTGGGCCTCAACATTTCCGCCATTAGCCTCATTTTTTACCAAACCTATTGCCGAGCCACCTGAGTTACTTTCTTCTGACTGCGCAGCAACATTAAGTTCTTCCAGCTTCGGTTGACCTTCCGAAAGAAACGAGTATGAAACATAGACCGCAGCACCTAAAATTGACAGAACTACAAAATAGATTGCAAAACTTTTAACAGGAAAACCACTTTTTTTGCCTTCCTGACTGTGCAATTCCTTAAGAACCTCGTAAACTTCAGCCTCTTCATTTTTTGGTTTCTGCTCAAAAAATTCATCTGTTAAAGTAAGCCTGTCTTTTCTTTCATTTGATTGAGAAAGCATCTCTTTTTTCTGAGGTTGCACATCACTTTTCTCCTCTTCTGTATTTGACACATTATCGCTTTTACAAAAAGGACAATTATCTTTTTTCTCAGGAATTGAGGCAGAAAATCCACAACTTTTGCAAACAAATTTCATTATTCACCTAATTATTTGAGTGGTTTAGCTTTTATCACAGGCTTGCCGTCTTTTTCTTCAATTGAAAAAGAGACATCTCTGCAATTGTATTTTGACAAGATAGCAGCTTTGTTTGCTTTTAACTTAGCCAGAAATGATTCCTTTTCATTTTGTGCAAAAGAATCTCCATTTTCTACTTTAATTTTTCTGTATTCCGACCAAAGCTCTTCATAAGGAGTCGCTTCAGGAGCCCTATTTATGTCATTTATTAAAGAAGAAATCTCTGCAATCTGAGTTTTTTCATGAGGCTCATCAGCCTCTTCATCTTGAATTGATGCTGAAGCAAGTGGCTGAACAGGAATTGATGGTGTCGCTGGTTTTTTAAATGTAGAAATAGGTTTTTTGGCCTGTTTTTCCCGGACAGGCTCATCCTCTTCCGAATCCCCCTTTAAAAGAGATCCAATCATAATCCCTGGGTTTGTTTCCCCGTGCTTTTGATATCTGGATATTAGATGATTGATTGCAGAAATAACAGTGCTTGCACCATGACTATATTTATGAAGCATCAGCTTCTCGCCAACCTTCATCGTAGACAAATCGGCTGCAATATTTCTAAAAACCTTGTCAACCTCATAGGTCAGAATAAAAGCAAAAAGAAGAGAAATAAAAATAGCAACTGCCGCAAAAATTCCAATATAAAAAAGCGATTTGTTATAAGTTTCGTGCCCAGGCAGATAACTGACCACAGCAAGAGCAGTTAGAGAATGCTTAAACTCTCCATTTGTAACCCCCAAGCTAAACTTCATTATCTTATTCCATCGGTCAATACTAAGCTCTGCGCCAGCCAAAGAATCGGGATTAGAAATTACTCCTGCAACATCTTTACCATATTTTGAGGAAGATATTTTCTCCCATTCACTCTTTTCAGACTCAAATGCCAGCTCGTTGTTGTAATAAATCTTCACAGGAAGATTAATTTTAGATTCAGCAAAAATAGCATCAACAGGCGCAATAGATAAAACCGCATGAGCTGTATCTGACTTTAAAGGCATAGCTCCAATAAAATAAAGTTTTTTATTAATACTGATAAAGCCGTCAGAAGCAATCCCTGATTTTAAAGCTCTATCTGCAGCAGGAACTCCGCTGAAATTATTCAACAAATTAGAATCTCCGCCAACAACAGCACCTTTTTCATTTATAATAGCAAATGGAAAACTTGTTTTAATATTTTTCGCATCAAATGTCACAACGCCTTTTTTATCAAAATTGATTCCAGAAGTAATTCCCATCGAATTTGCTATCAGCTTGAACTGGAAATTCTTGAGCTTTTCCTCGACAAAGCTAAAGCTTTTTTCAGGGGTAATCTGAGTATTTATTTTTCCAAGCAAGTCCGCAAAAAGCTTGTAGTAAACAAAAGAGAGTGAAACAAACACAATTGAAATAAAAAGAAAAACTTTTGCTTTTAGTGCAAGATTTTTGAACATTTGGCCCCTCTATTGTTTCTATTTTTTAAATTATTCATTTTTATCCGGAACAATGGAAAACCTCTTCCCTTGCACGCTTGAATTGCTCCGCTCGACCTTATTTCCTTTCATAATATAACCAAGAGAATAAGTTGCTTCTCCTACAACAGAAAAATCTTCCTGATAAACAGCTTGTGCTCCATCAAAGATTTTAATCACATAAGTTCCAGGAATAATTCCATTTAAAACAAGGGAAAGTCCGGCTCTTTTAATTTTATACATTCGCTTCGGCTGAATAACAGAAACAACAAAACTACTCCACGGAGCATTTTTATCACTGATTTTGTAGTTTCCGGCCGACAAAAAAGAAAAAGGAACCTTTTCACCAGGCTTAACAAAAAGAGAGTTGTTAACCATTTCCCCGCCCCTTGTTACAACAAGCTCTCTCTCAAATTTATCTTTATTAAAAAAAATAATCTTGCTTTGCTGAGAAAGCATCATCTCTTTTCTGCTGAACGCAAAACCATACAAAGAAACCTGCTGTGGCGCAGGCCGTTGCTCTTCTAGCCCTTCAATTATGATGTATTTTGATTTTCTGTCTTTGTCTGTATTCGTATTTACAGCCTGAAACGACCATGAATTGTCCGCAACTGCAACTTTTTCGGAAGGAACATCAAGTGGAATTCTTTTTATTGTAAGAACCACTCTTCCACAAAAAAGAGAAAAAGGAGCCAATATGAGCAAAAGTAAAATTATTTTTTTCATCGCTTTAGCTTTTTAATTTCCAAAAGAGAGTTATTATATTTTTCTAAATTTTTAACATGATAATAAAGAGTCGCAACTTTTTCAAGTAAATCTATTTTTATTTCAGAAGAAGGAGAAACCTCTATAGCTTTTTCAAGAGTTTCCGTGCTTTTATCAAAATGCTCCATATCGCGATATGCATCGGAAAGAGCAATCAAGTATTTAATATTTGACATATCTTTTGAAACAGCCTGCTTAAAATAGCTCACAGCATCACTCGTCATTGTCATTGAGTGGTGAACAATTCCCATATTGTAAAAATCTTCAGCTGTTTTTTCTGCACCCTTCATTGTTTCTGAAAGGTTTGTCTTAACCTGAGACAATGTATTAGAAATATCCTCTTCTTTTTTAGACGGGATTAACTCTCTAAAATCTCTAAGCATTTCGGAGTCAGGATATTTAGCAAGAAGATCTTGAAGAAGAAGCATTGCGCTGGAGTAATCCTCCATATTCAAAAAAAACTCAAGTTCTTCAAGCAGTTTTGCGGGAGGGTCAAGATCTTCTTTTTCCTCCGCAATATCAATCTGCGTCAAAATATCTTTTTCCCAAGTGTCTACAGATTCTTCTGATTTTGAAAGTGGCTGAGAAAGAGATGTTTGGTAAAATTGAAATTTTGAATGTTTAACCATAATAGGCTCAACATCCATAAAAATAGTAGCAGCCTTCTCTATCTCTCCTTTTGAAATCATAAGGTCAAGAAGAAGCCCGAGATGCTCTCTCGCCATTTCCATATTGTCAATTTCAATAAAAATCTCAGAAAGAAGATCCAAAACATCATATTCAACATTCCACGAAGGAAAGGACTTAAGCTTTGCAACAGCTTTATCAAAAAGTTTGTAGGTTTTATACACCTTGCTTTCTTTAATTATTGCAGAAACATTATAATCACTACCCTGCTGGGTTGAACTTTTTTTGGAAGAGGAAGAATCTGCGTCTACCGCATCATCATAATCATCTTCTTCAATTAAATTAACACCTTCATCATCGGAGAGCTCCATATCAATTGTAATATCGTCACTCTCATCAATGTCTTGAGCATTAATATCTGCTGTTGTTTTGGAGATTTTGCTCTCAATCATGTCTCGCAGTTTGCTTTCTTTGTTTAAAGCCAGCAAAGCCTCAGTATCACTCGAAGAAATCTCTAAGATTTTTCTATAAATTTGATTAGCTGCATCAATATTTCTGGATTTGTTGTGTATTACAGCCAGCTGTTTATATGTCGAGATAAGTTTATCCTTTTCTCCAAGTTTATCAAACACAAATGCCAGTTTCTCCAGGAGCTCCCTGCTTTCGGGCTCATTGAGAACAAGTTTGTGAAGAATTGCGAGAGCACTCGGAAAATTTTTTGAATTTATATAAGCATTTACTAAATCCTTCCCGATAGATGCACTGTTTTCTGTAGCAGAATAAAGAAGCTTTAGGACTGCAAGATAATCATCACTGCTGCCGCCTGATTTGAGTCGCACAGAAAGCGGCATTAAAATATTCTGCGCCTCATTGTTCATCTTTTCAGCAACAAGAAGATTTGCAAGTTTAAGAAGATAGCTTATGTTGTCAGGATAAATATCAACAATTTTTTTCAGGATATTTATTGCTGCGAGCCTGTTCCCTGCTTTTGCGTAATAATTGGCCGCAATCTGATAACGAAGAACTGCATCTTTTATAAGACCATCCTGCTTATCAAGATCGGCCAGCAAAACATTAACCTTGCCATGATCCGGATTTATTGAAAGAGCCTGTTTTAAAACAGCCTTAGCCTTATTGAAAAAGCCCTTCTTTTCAAATAGCAAAGCAACTTTTTCATAAGTCGAAACAGCACCTTCCTCATCACCGGCACGGGCATAAAGCTCTGCAAGACGAATGTAATGCCTGTCATTTTCAGGCTCTTTTTTTATTAAATCTATAAAAGATTGAATTTCGTCTATTGCGGCGTTTTTCTTTAAAAACCCGAACACCGATTTTTTGGATGTGTTTTCAGCCAAAATTTTTTACCTTCCAGCCTTTACTCGTTCATAATAAGTAAATTCTTCGGTACTTATCTTGATAACATCCCCATTGCTTAAGAAAAGAGGAACCATTACCTGGCCACCAGTTGCAAGTTTTGCCGGTTTGAAGGTTGTTGTAACTGTATTTCCTTTAAATCCTGGCTCCGTATCAACGATTTCGCCAATTATAAACTGAGGAAGTTCAACTGAAATCGGATTCCCGTTAAAAAACATAACCTGAACCTGCTCATTCTCTTTCATGTATGGCACGATATCATCAATAACAGAAAAATCAATAGCTATCTGCTCGAAGGATTCCTTATCCATAAAAAAGTAGTGATCTCCATCATGGTAAAGAAACTCCATCTCTTTTTCTTCCATATCAGGTCTTTCAACCTTTTCACCTGAGAGAAAAGTATTTTCTGAAATAGCACCTGTTAAAATATTTTTTAATTTTGTTTTTATTACAGCGCGTCTTTTCTGCTGAATATGAACCATATCCATTATCTTGTAAGGCACACCTTCCATTTCAATTTTCATTCCTTTTCTGAAATCTGATGTTGAGATCGACATAAAAAAGCCTCCTAGTTTTTAATTGCTAACCTTATAAAGCATACTATTTATAGGTTCGAGTCCACTTTTTGTCAAGTAATTAAGGGTTTCTTTAGTGAAATTTATTATAACAACAATTCTATTTTCAGGTTTTCACCCGTTTTTTTACATCAAAAACCTGCAAATTCTAAATTAATAGAAAATATTTACTCTAAAGATCTTTTCTGCTAGTATGTAAACACAAATCAATTCATTCAGAGGAGGAGTTTCATGGCGACGAAAATCAGCTTTGTTGGCGGCGGACAGACATGTCTGAAATTTGTAAAATTTTTAGAAAAAGTTCCTAATTTTGAGATTTCGATTATTGCAGACCAGAACCGTGACGCAGTTGCAATGAGATATGCAGCAGAAAAACAGATGAGGATTACAACAAACATCATAGATGCGGTAAAATTTCCTGAAATAAATTGCATAATTGAAACAACAGGCGGTCGCCCAGACATTGTTGATCTCATTAAACAGAATATTTCTGAAAAAGTTGTCTACATTAATTCAGCACAGTCAGAAATGCTTTCTGCAATTTTTTCCGGAATTATCAACACAGAATTTGAAAGTCTTGAGCAAAGTTTTATGGTAAACATTAAAAACATTGAAAAATCAATCACAGATTTCAATAATATAACAAAAAATATTGATATTCTTGCAATAAACGCTTCAATAGAAGCTGCCAGAGCTGGTGAAGCGGGCAAAGGCTTTGCTGTTGTTGCGAGTTCAATTAAAGACCTCGTAAAAAGCAGCCGAGACACCCTGCAGTATGTAAAATCAGTTCTTGAAAAACTTACACTTATTCACAGAGATATGCAGAAAACAAGAGTTGAACTTAACCAAGATTCACAGGCAGAAGAATAGGAGGCATAAATGGTAAGCTATAAAGAATTAGGACTTTCAAACACCACTGAAATATTTGCCAAAGCTATAAAAGGCGGATACGCTATTCCTGCCTATAATTTCAATAATATGGAACAGCTTCAGGCAATAATTCAAGCATGTGTAGAAACAAAATCTCCAGTTATATTACAGGTTTCCAGCGGTGCCAGAAAATATGCAAATGCGACACTCCTCCGCCACATGGCAAAGGGAGCAGTAGAATATGCGGCAGAGCTTGGACATAAGATTCCAATAGTTCTCCATCTTGATCATGGCGATACATTTGAGCTTTGTAAAGATTGCATTGACAGCGGTTTTTCTTCTGTAATGATTGATGGCAGCCATCTTCCCTATGAGGAAAACATTGCACTTACCAAAAAAGTTGTTGGATATGCGCACGAACACGGCGTTTCTGTTGAGGGAGAGCTTGGCGTTCTTGCAGGCGTTGAGGACGAAGTCGCTTCAGAACATTCTCACTACACTCATCCAGAGGAAGTTATTGATTTTGTTTCAAGAACAGGCGTTGACTCACTTGCAATTTCAATAGGAACCTCTCATGGTGCCAACAAATTCAAACCAGAACAGTGCTCAAGAAACATTGACGGAGTTTTGGTTCCGCCTCCACTTAGATTTGATATTCTTGAAGAAATCGAGAAAAAACTCCCAGGCTTCCCAATTGTTCTTCATGGCTCCAGCTCCGTTCCTCAGGATCTTGTCAAAGTTATAAATGAAAATGGCGGAAAAATGAAAGACGCAATCGGAATTCCTGAAGAAGAACTCAGAAGAGCAGCAAAATCAGCAGTTTGCAAAATCAATATTGATTCTGACGGAAGAATTGC
>CAZISX010000091.1:0-3446 GCA_964542005.1 uncultured Spirochaetales bacterium | reverse complement strand
TCTTACAGAAAAACCCTCGGAATTTGACCCTAGAAAATATCTCGGACCTGCAAGAGATTCATTAAAAGAACTCTATAAACATAAAAATATCAATGTGTTAGGCTCAGCAAATCAGGCTTAGGTTAAATGAATATTTTCACAAGTTTTGAAGAATCCCATAAAAAACCGCTCTCTTTTGCAATTGGCAATTTTGATGGAATCCATAAAGGGCACAGTGAAATCTTAAAAAAAGCAATTGACTCAGAAAAATCAGAATCTGCAGTTATCACATTTTATCCCCATCCTCGTCAATATCTTTATCCCGATTTCACTCCCCATTTTATAACATCTTTACCTGAGAAACTATCTCTTTTTGAGGTATTAGGCATTAACAATGTTTTTATTCTTCCTTTCGGAAAAATGGTCAATATGGAACCTGTTGATTTTCTCAATTACCTCAGCGACCACACTCTGCCAACAGCCATAACTGTAGGATTTAACTTCTTTTTCGGCAGAAATCAAAAAGGCAATACAGAACTTTTACACTGGTGGAGCAAAGGTGCTGAAATAAAAGTGAACATCATTGACCCTGTCAGAATTGGCGGACTTAGAATAAGCTCCACCGCAGTAAGAGAACTCATTGCCGAAGGAGAAGTTGAAAAAAGCTCAAAACTCACAGAATTTCCATATTTTCTTTCAGGCTTTGTTCGCAAAAATTCAGAGGCAGCACCTTTTAACTTTGATTTTCCTGCCAAAAATAAAATTGTCCCGCCAGACGGTTTTTATCAGACACTTCTTGTGCAGAAAAACAACCAAACACACTGTTTAGCAGAACTTAAAACAATATTTGGAGAAAAGAAAGTAACAATTCTTAAGAATAACAACACTTTTTCTGCAGAATTTTCAACACTTTATTTCCTGAAAGAAGAAGCGTCTCTTCCTTTTAACCTGTGGGAAGAGCTTCCCATAGAAAAACCACTCCCTTTTATTAAATTCGATTACTTTGAAAACATGAAATATATGGAGATGTTATGACGACACTATTAATCGTGCTTACACTGTTAGCTTTTGGAACATTAATTTTCTGGTTTTTTAAGAAAAAAACCAAAAAGACAGAACAAGCACCAAAGCCTGAGGCTGAAAAAAGAGAGACAACCGAAGAGTTTCTTGAAAAACTAAAGGATTTAAATCTTAAAATAAGACTTGAGCCAGGTCTTGAAAAGGAAATCTTACAAAAAACAGAAGAAATTGTAGATAAACTTTGGACTCTTATTCCTGAACTTTCCAAGAACCATTCAGCCACCGAGCTTGATTGGGTTGTCAGAAAAATAGCAAAGAACTATCTGCCAGAACTTATTGACAAATTTGTCAAGCTTGCACCAGAATTCAGAAAAGAAAACAGCATTACCACCCAGGAAGCACTTGACTCACTTTTAAAAGAACTTCTCTCAATTGAAAAAATGATTGGAGAACACGATGCTTTGAAATTAAAAGGACAGGCTCTCTACCTGAAAGAAAGATTTTTCAAGTAAATTACTCAATAGAAGAAACCCTGATATTATCAAAATAGACAAGACTTCTCCAGTTAGCCAGGCTTAAATATTTGTAATCATTAGCAGGAGAAAGCGGTGCATCATCAAAACGGGCAAGAAAAATCTCATCATTAACAAACCAGTAAATTTTCTTACTAAGCTTAATAACCTTGACATGATAAACTGTTGACTGTTTCCACCTTGTTTCCCGCTCCTCAACACGATTTTCCTCATGTTCGTGGAGTTTTGTAAGAACAGACATCTGGTTTTTCCAGCCACCCATAATAAATGAATAGCCATCACCGTGATCGTGAATTCCTCCATCGCCATAAAGATTAAATTTTATATCAACAAAATCAGTTTCGCTCCGCAAATCCATCTCAACAACACTTTTTTCCGGAAGAGGACAGCCTTTGAAAACCAAATTTCGGTTTTCAGCCTTTGGAGAAAAAGCCCAACCATTTTCAATCTTCCATTCGCCACCCTGAATCTGCCACTTTTCGCCAAACTCTGCCCGCTCAAAATTCTCCTCACAAACAGGTTTAACACTCTTTCCCGCAAGAATCTCATCAGCTTTAATCGGCGACCTTTCCCAGACAAAACCCGATTTCACCTTTTTGCCTTTTTCAAAAAAGTCCTTCTCATTCTTGCAGCCTGCCGCAAGAAAAACCACCAAAACACAAACAAAAACAATAGGTCTCATACGCTTTCCCTCAACTTATAGTCTTTCTCATACAATTGTTTTACAAAAAACCAAAACCTACCCTGCAATAATTCTCACAACAACCACATTTAGCCAAGCAAATATCTCAATAAAATCAGCCTGTTTAGCTAAAAGAATCTACCGCAAGAAACAACTACAAAAAGTTTGGAGATGTTAGCACGAAGCAAAGAAGAATTCAAGGGAAAAGTTAAGAAAAGTTAAAAAGAAAACAAGAATCTCTCACCGAAGACAAACCGAGGCAGACTTCTGTTTTCAAAATTGCACCAAAACTTACCAGGCAGCAACATATTATTTGAAAACAATTTAATCAATTTAAACTAAAATAAACAGAAATCCAGACAAGATTTCAGCAGATATTAAAATGCAAAAACAAACATATATCCAGACAGTTGCAGCCAGCAATGCTGAAAAATATTTTTTTTTGATTATTTTAACAGCTTTTTTTTCAGATTTTTTGACAAAAAAAACGACAATATTAAAAAAAAACATTTTAACCACAATAAAACCGCATTTGCCAGCAACAAAGCCATAACAAACACCAGGCCGACAATCTAACAAAACCCTCTTTGTATCATATTTGACAAAAACTCACAGATATTATATTTTGCTACTATTGATTATTAGAGAGATTGCTGGCTTACTGTTTCGGTTTTTTTGTTTGGAAACTGTATTTATTGCTTAAATTATTTTTGGGAATTTTATTTATATTAGATGGAGAATTTTAAGAATGAAGCTATTTTCTTTACCAAGAGCTATTTTAGCTCTGGCAACTATTCTGGTTGCATCGAATTTATCGGCGGCGGTAAATTGTACGCCAAACATTACGGCTGCAGATACGGCTTATCAGAAGCTTTGGAACACATCAACTATTCCGGCCAGTGATTCTGCCAACTATCCTGAATATAAAGTTATAGTTGGACAACCTTTAATAGCTAACATTTCAGGGACAGCAACTAGTAAGCCTGAAATTATTGTTGTTACAAAAAAAATAGATTCAAATTCCTTTGATGCCAAAATAAGGATTTTGGGATTTAATACCAGCAATGAGCTTGTTTTGCTAAAGACTTTATCTGAAACAATTGACTCGCGAATAACTCCTGCAATTGGAAATATTGATACAGACTCAAATATTGAAATTGTGGCATTGGGCATAAAGTAAGACCCCTGCATAATTAAGCAATAGCCTGTTCATCTAATTTTTGTTAAAAAAT
>CAZISX010000090.1:12869-16299 GCA_964542005.1 uncultured Spirochaetales bacterium | reverse complement strand
GATTTTGCAAAAATGTGGAACTCTCATGAATATGCGTTTCCACACATTCTGAATTTGAGCCAAAAAAATTCAACTTCTTAATCAAGAATCAAAAAATTTGGGTATAAAAAAAGGCGGCCTTAAGACCGCCTTTTTAAACTGACCTATTGGATTGGGACTATTTTTTGAGGAAATCCTCTTTAAGTTCAGCAATATCAGCACCATACTGTGTCTGAAGATTGCTGATTCTTTTTATCAGATAATCAATTCTTGAGTCTGATTCTGTAAGGAAAAATTTGAAAACTTCTCTTTTTTCTTTGTATTTTTCAGCAACAGGAAGAAAAAGCATAAGTCTGTAAAGAATTGATGACATCTCAACCAAATATCCTGCTGCAAAATCAAGGAAATCTTTGTTGTCAAGCTCTTTAACTTTTTCAACTGATTTGTTGAATTTAGCTGTAAGTTCAAGAATATGATCTTTTGCATGTTTAAGAACCTGAACATCAATTTCACGAACTTTTTCAAGCTCTTTTGCGCAGAAGCCTGATGTAATCGCGCCAATCGTAGCAACAACCTGAAGCTGTGTTGTTCCTTCGTAAATATTTGTGATTCTTGCATCGCGGTAAAGTCTTTCAACAGGGAAATCTTTCATAAATCCGCAGCCGCCATGAATCTGGATTGCATCGTAAGCTGCTTTGTTACCCATTTCTGTTGCGGTGAATTTTACAAGCGGGGTGAGGAAAGCTGCGAGTGTGTCCCAATATTTCTGAGCTTCTTTTACATTCTCTCCATGCTCAGCTTTTCTTTCGTACATATCCTGATAATCAACCGCAACAGAGGTTCTGTTGAGAAGAATTCTTGTTGATTCAATCTCAGCCTGCATAATTTTAAGAATCTGGTAAACTGCCGGAAATTCTATGATTTTTTTGCCGAATTGCTCTCTTTCGTTTGCGTATTTTACAGCCTCTTCATAAGCAGCCTGAGCAATACCTAATGCCTGAGCAGAAACAGCAAGTCTCGCTCCATTCATAAGGCTCATAACATATCTGATAAGACCGAATTTTCTTTTTCCAACAAGCTCACATTCAGCCATGTTGAACTGAAGTTCACAGGTCGGGGAACCGTGAATACCCATCTTGTTTTCGATACGGCGGACAATCATTTTGTTGTCGCGGTAGCGTTCATAAAGCATCATCGAAAGACCTCTGCCGCCTTTTGTTCCAGCTTCAGTTCTTGCAAGAACAAGAGAAACATCGCCACAGCCATTTGTTATAAATCTTTTCACGCCGTCAAGATAGTATTTGCCATCTTTTTCGATTGCTTTTAATTCAACAGCCTGAAGATCGCTGCCTGCATCCGGTTCTGTTAAAGCCATTGAGCCGCTAACTTCGCCGCTGCAGAATTTAGGTAATACCCTATCTTTCTGAACATCGTTACCGAATTTGTAAAGAGTTACAGCAATATCCTGAAGACCGAAAAGGTTCATCAAGCTTGCGTCTGCCTGAGAAACCATCTCAACAATAATATTGTTTATAGAAACAGGAAGGTTGAGTCCGCCGTATTTTCTTGGAAGTGTGCCTCCCATATAACCTGCCTGAGCAAGTGTATTCATGTTTTCTTTTGTTTCAGAAGCCCACTCAACAACGCCGTCAATCAGTGTACAACCTTTAGCATCAACAGCCTCAGCTCTTGGCGCAATGAAATTTCCGCAGATATCTCCTGCATTTTCAAGAACCATACTGTACCATTTTACAGCTTCTTCGTAGGAACGGAGCGCGTCCGGGCCTTCGTCTTTGAAATTATTTTCAAGATCCTTTACTATCTCTTCAAGATTAAGAATTTCAAGGTTCAGTTTTCTGTCATTATTGTAAAAGTTAGACATCAGCCTTCCTCCTTAAGATATTTTAACATTACAGGAATAACTTCCTTTAAATCGCCAACAATACCCATGTGCGCTATCTTAAAAATAGGAGCATTCGGATCTTTGTTTATTGCAATAATTTTCTGAGATTCCTCCATACCTGCACGGTGTTGAATCTGGCCTGAAATTCCGCAAGCGATGTAGAGTTTAGGTCTTACAACTGAACCGGTCTGACCAACCTGTCTCTCTTTTTCTGCAAAACCAAAATCAACAGCAGCACGGCTTGCTGCATATTCGCCGCCTAACGCTTTTGCAAGTTCCATAACAAGTTTGTATGTCTCTTTTGAGCCTACGCCTGCACCGCCTGAAACAACGATTTGAGCGCTGTGGAAATCAACTTTGATCTCTTTCGGAATAATATCAAGGAATTCGCTTCTTATCCATGCTTCGTTAAAATCAATTTTAAAATTCTCAACCTTGAGGTTTTTTTTCATTTTCTCTTCAGGAATCAGCATAACGCCTTCACGAACTGTTGCCATCATCGGACGGTGTTCTGGAGTGATGATTGTTGCAAGAATGTTTCCACCAAATGCTGGACGAACCTGATAAAGAATATTTTTCTTAGTCTGCTGATGCTCTGCAATATAAAGATTTGTGCAGTCTGCGGTAAGACCTGTTCCAAGTGAGCTGGAAATTAACGGAGCTACATCGCGGCCAGTATGAGTCGCACCAAAAAGAACTATGTCAGGAGTTTCACTTTTAATCATAGCTTCAAGAACATTTTTGTAAGCAATTGACTGAAGATTAGCAAGTTTAGGATGGAGAAAAAAGAGGATGCGATCCATGCCACAAGCAGCTAATTCATCAGTGTTTTCAGGAAGTTCTTCTCCAGCAAAAATGCCGACAACTTCTCCGTTAAAAGGCTTCATCAGAGAGTATGCCTTATATGCAAGCTCCAAACTTACATTGCGGAGCTTCTTAGTTACAGGATTTTTTTCGATAAATACTATTGTTTTCATCAGTTTACCTCAACATAATCTTTCATAATTTCTCTGATAAGCGACTTGATGCCTGTTGGTTCAGCCTCAAACATTTTGAGATCTCCGCCTGCAAGCTGGATATTTTTAATCGCAAAAACCTTTGTTGGACTGCCTTTAAATCCGCATTTTTCCTCATCAATTCCTAAATCATCAACCGTTAAAACAGGGATAATCCAGCCATTTTTTTCTGCAGCTGCAATATCGTATTCACCAATATTATCTTTTATGTCAGCTCTGAAATATCTGAGCATTTTTTTCGCATCAGGATATCTAGGAGTGTTTGCATCAGAAGTAACAGTTAGAAGAACTGGATAAGAAGTTTTTACAATTTCAGTCTGAACTTCGCCGTTTCTTGTAACAACAATGCTTTCATTTGTTACATCGCGGAGTTCATTAACATAAGTAATCTGATTAAAGCTTAGTTTATCCGCCACCTGCGGCCCTACCTGAGCTGTATCACCATCAATTGCCTGTCTTCCTGCAAGAACAACATCAACATTTCCGATTTTTTTAACAGCTTCCGCAAGAACATAGCTTGTAGCAAGTGTAT
>CAZISX010000090.1:5900-12859 GCA_964542005.1 uncultured Spirochaetales bacterium | reverse complement strand
TGTATCTGCGCCAGCAAATCTTCTATCTGAAATAAGCATAACTTTGTCTGCGCCCATATAGAGCGAATGCTTAAGAATTTCAGCAGCTTTTGCGGGTCCCATTGTTACAACATGAACTTCAGCACCTATTTTGTCCTTGATCGCCAGAGCCATCTCAAGAGCATTGAGATCCTCCGGGTTGAAAATAGTCGGAAGTGCGGCACGATTTACTGTTCCGTCCTCTTTCATTGCATTTGTACCAACATTAGCTGTGTCTGGTACCTGTTTAGCCAATACAACAATCTTCTTCATAATACCTCCGGTTACTTAAAAATGACACTCGAGTCTAGTTTGGATAACAAATATCTCACAATAAGTCAAACAATTTTTACTGTGAAAAAAATATTTTTTGAAACAAGGGCTTGGTCGAAATTTTATCAAAGGCTTAAAATCAAAGATGCAAAAGTTTTTTTACCAACCTTTTGTTTATTTTAATAAAACCTCATTGGCCGTAAACTTATTTTACAGAAACTGTTTTTTGTAAATTTATTTTACCGGAAAATATAATATAACTTCCTAAATGTAGTCAATTTTCTAAGTGGCATGAATTTTGCTAATTACGCGCCCGTTTTTTTTATAGTTTTGAGGTGAAAATGAAAAAAAATTTTGCTTATCTTCGGAAAGAAGCATCGCTCCTTTCCGATTCTGTTCAGAACATAGAACCATATTCTCCAACATCAAGCAGGGATAAAATTGAAACTTCAAAATCAAATCTTGAGCCATTAAAGCTTGACTGGAATGAATCAACAATAGCTCCATCTCCAAAAGTAAAAGAAGCTCTAAAAAAAGCACTTCTTGAAAATGACAATATGTTAAACTGGTATCCTGAACTTTTCAGTGAATCACTCCGTTCAAAGCTTTCAGAGTATACAGGGAGAAAACACAACGAAATACTTGTTACAAATGGGAGCGATGATGCACTTGAGCTTATCTGCAAAACCTTTCTCGATCCTGAAGATCAGGTTGTAACACAATATCCAACCTACACCCATTTTTTTATTTATGTTGAATCCCGTGGCGCAATTCTTAAAAAAGCTACCCCTGAAAATGTTTTTGAAAACAATATCTCCTGTATTATCGAGAAAATAACACCAGCAACAAAGCTTATATATATCACAAACCCAAACAATCCTACAGGCGTTCTTTTAACAGAAAGAGAGATTGAAACAATCTGCACTTTTGCAACAAATTCGATTGTTATTGTGGATGAAGCTTATGTTGAATTTGCAGGAATGTCTGTTCAGAATTTAATTGATACACATCACAACCTTATAATTACCCGCACCTTTTCAAAAGCCTGGGGACTTGCAGGGCTTAGAATTGGGTATATTCTTTCTTCTGCAGGCATCATAAGCTCGCTCTCAAGAATTTTCAACCCGAAAAGCGTCAATATAATTGCTCAAACCGCAGCATTGGCAGCACTCGACGATGTTGAATATATGAAAAGATATGTAAAAGATGTTCAGACCTCAAAAAGAATGCTTAAAAGTTTTTTTGATAACCACGATATCCATGCAGTAAATGGAAGAGGAAACTATATTATGGTTCAACATCCTGAGCTCTCAAGATTAGTTGAAGAAATGGAAAAAGAGAATATATTTGTCCGTGACAGAAGTTCGTTTTCCATGCTTCCAAACTATTTCAGAATTAACCTCGGAACAGTCAGTCAGACTGAAGACTTAATTAAGCGGCTTGAATCTGTTTTGAGAAGACTTGAGAATCACAATTAATTTGACTACTTATAAAAAATCTTTGAATTTGGCTCAACACTTTCTGTAATCCATGTATTGCCGCCAATAACTGAACTTTTTCCGATTACAATTCTACCTAAAATCGTTGCTCCGGCATAAATAACAACACTGTCTTCAATAACAGGATGTCTTGGAATACCTTTTATTGGATTTCCGTGCTCGTCAAGCGGAAAACTCTTTGCGCCGAGTGTAACACCCTGATATATCTTAACATTATTGCCAATAATCGAAGTTCCGCCAATAACTATGCCTGTGCCATGATCCATAAAAAATTCAGAGCCTATCTGTGCCTCAGGATGAATATCTATTCCTGTCTCGCTGTGAGCTATTTCCGTAATAATTCTAGGCAGAATCGGAACTCCAAGCTTATGAAGTTCATGAGCTGTTCTGTAATTTGTCAATGCTCTGATTCCGGGATAGCAAAAAATAGTTTCGCCATAACTTTCAGCAGCAGGGTCTCCGGAATATGCAGCAACAACATCTTTTGAAAGCATTCTTCTTATCTCAGGCACTGTCTCTAAAAATTTATATGCAATCTCTTTTGCTTTAATCTCGCAAAGAGAGCATTCTTTATTTTTTGAAGCATTGCAGGAAAAACAGAAGCCTCTTTTTATCTGTTCTGTCAATAGAAACAATGCCTTATCAAGTTTTGCACCCGTGTAGTATTTTATATTGGCACTTGTAATATCTGATTCTCCGTAATATCCAGGAAAAAAGACAGCACGCAAAAGTTCCATAATCTCAACCAGACTTTCTCGTGAAGGCATTGGAATATCATTTTTTGCAAAATGAGCCATCACGCTGTTCTCCTCCCTGTTTGAAAGAAGCTCAACAGTCCGCATAAAAATTTCTTTATAATTTGACATAGTTACCTCTTAAAAAAATTCAGGTATAAAAATTTTAAGACCAAGAATAATTAACACAACACCTCCGATAATCTCCATTTTTTTGCCAAAAGCACAGCCAAGCTTTTTCCCGAAAACAACTCCGGCAAAAGAAAGAGAAAAAGTGACCAAACCAATAAAAAAAGCCGGAAAAAAAACAGAAGTACACAAAAAACTGAGACTTACACCAGCAGCCAAAGCATCAATACTTGTTGCAAAAGAGAGCAATAAAAGCTCTTTCATTGAAAGAAGAGTTTTAGATGTTTCACACTCATCTCCATTTTTGACAGCCTCAAGAATCATTTTTCCACCAATAAGCGAAAGAAGAAAAAAAGCAATCCAGTGATCAAAATGACAGATATAATCATAAAAATAACCAGCCATATAAAAGCCAATAATTGGCATCAAGGCCTGAAAAAGACCAAAGAAAAAAGCCATTTTTAAAGCCAGATTGATTCCGCTTTTTTTAATACTGATTCCTGTTGAAATAGAAACAGCAAAAGCATCCATAGCTAGTCCAATAGCAAGCATAAGCGTTGAAACAAATCCCATAAGAACCTCTAATTATTAGTTATTTTATTCATAAAATGTGCTCTGCCAAACTTGGCTTTGACAAGTTCCATTATCCAAAGAGACATTCCAGTTTATAGTCTCAAAAAATTCTAAATCTTCAGTAGTTAAGGAAAGTTCTGTATTACAACTTAAATATAATGCACCGGGATTTTTCGCGGACAAATCCTGGAGTTCAGAATTAGTTATAGCAGAAATATCAGTTATGTTATTATTGCTAAAATCAAGATAGGTAAGCTTGGATGGTTCTAAAAAATTATAAATTGAGGAAAATTCAACACCTATATTGTTACTGCTGGCATTTAATATTTCAAGATTTTGGAATTTTGCAGATGGAAGTTGTTGTGCTGAATTAATTCCGCTATTTGCAATATGAAGCTCAACAAGATTTATGTCAGAACCAAGCACTAAACCTTTTAAAACCGCACTTGCGATTGCCTCGCTTGTATCTGTATCTGTATCATTAAGATAAATTGTTTTTAGAGATTCAGCAAAAGTAAAAGATACCCCAGCCTGCATAAAAAGATTTGATATATCTATGCTGGCAAGACCATTTAGTGACAAATAATCGAGCTTTATAAATTTGTTGAGACACTGAATATTTTGTATATCACTATTCCCGTAAAGATCAATTGAAAGGAGAGATTCGTTTACATTTTCGCAAATAGAACTAAGCTCATTATTATCAATCCCGTTTCTTCCAACAGAAAGATATTGCAGAAACTGTTTTCCTGATAAACTTTCAAATCCTGAGCTTACTGCATTTTCATTTAGATGAAGTGTATTAAGAGATGAAACGCCGGAAAGCCCTGAAATATCTCTTATTTTTCTCTCTTCAGGACAATTGTCTATTTGATCAAGATAGATGTTTTTAATGCTGGAGCTCACAATTTCAGGAATGTATTTTACAAAAGTATAATTTAACTGGAGATCCTCTATATTGTTATTAATTAGTGGAGCAATATTTTCAACAGGATTAGAGTATAATCCTGCGGTTTTCAATGAACTCAGTTCTGTTAAAGATGTCAAATCGCTGATTTTATGTCCTTCAAAAACAAGAATTAACAAATTATCAGCATATTCAAGACCTTGGATAGATCTAATTTTTTGTTTTGTATCTTTGGAAATACATTTATTGCCATCATACACAGAGATATAGGCAATATTTTGAATATCACTCTTTTCAAGTTTGGAGGAAGCTGGCAAACTAAGAATATTCTTAAGGCATCCATTTAAAACTGGATCCGGAACAAGCTCTGATTTTACACAAATAATACTTTTTGAAGCATCTTTTTTTTCATTAATAATATTTCCATTAATAAAATCAACAACTTTTGCTTCCGCAAAATTGCCGCTATTTGTTGTTGAAGACCAGTAGGTGTTTTTGCCGAGAAGCTCAAATCTTGTAGAAATTGTGTCATCACCCGCTTTAACAGAATAATCAATCAGTCCGGCAAGTTCATTTATATCAGGAACGCGCCAGCCAGCCATTTTATTACAGGAATCCATCGCATCTATCCAATTTCCTAATTTTTCCGGAACAAACCACTTTAAATTTGTAAGAACATCGGTGGTAATATTTTCTTCTGTTTCCTGGAATCTTTTAACTCTGTTTTCTCCGTTGGCAGCAGTTTTTGGCGGTTTTTCATCCCTGACACATTTTACAAAACCAGAAGATTCGGCTAGTGTTGAAAAGTCAACAGTAACTGTTGCAGAATAATCAAAACCCATTGATTTATCTGATGAAAAAAACTTTTTATTTTGTCCGTCATCATCCCAGAAAGCCATCTTGTTTTCCCCAAAATCGGCAATAGAACGAAGCTCATGAAGTGTCGGAACTCTCCAATCGCCAAAACCAGCATAGTCAAGATTTTCGCAAGGATTGATGAATTCGCTATATTTTATCTCACTGCTTTTTCCTTCCTGCCACATCAATTTTGTGACCGGGTCGAGATAGACAAACTTATTATTAATCTTAACTTTTCCAACCGATTTCTTATTTGTTTTTATGTGGCCGTCCTGATTTTTAATTGAATCAACAAACTTACATTCTCCCGATTTCCACCCTGTTTCAAAAAAGTAACATAAACTCTGACCTGTTGGCGGAGCATCCCACAAAATATCGCCTTTTGATAAATCATAATTCTGGCAATTAGGCGAATCGTTGCATTCAACTGCAATAGAACTCTCTTTATCGGTTTGATTACAGATTTCTTTCTGTAATTTCATGTAGTTAGCATCAGAACAATCAGACCATCTTTCAAAAAGCGAATTTGCAGCAGTATCAGAATCAGTAAGAGGTATGGTCTCTGAATCACTATTTGAATCTGGCAGAATCTCGTCATCAGAATCATAATCAGAATCATAATCAGAATCGCTATTTTCATCATCCAAAGAATCCTTATCATCGAGATTGTATTGATCTAATATTTCGGAATCATTTTCATTTTCATAATCAGAATCAACTACAATTTTATCTCTATCATTTTGTGTTTCACCAGTATCTACAGGCTTTTTTGCTCTTTCTGAACAACCAGTTAGAAATACAATAATTGCTAAAATTAGTAATTTTTTTTTCATGGTTTTCCCCTCCATTATTTAAAAAAACATTTAATTATAGAGTGTTTTATGCTATTGTCAAAAACTGAATTTCTTTTCCAGGGAGTTTTAGATGATTATTCAGATTTATGGCACGAAAAAATGCACTGACTCGCAAAAAGCTGTCAGATTTTTTAAGGAACGAAAAATTCAGATTCAGTTTATTGATTTGAAAGAAAAAGGGATGTCAAAAGGCGAGATTCAGTCTGTTTCCCGCTCTGTTCCATTAAAGGAACTTATTGATTTAACTTCAAAAATAGCGATAGATCAAGGACTGGCAATGCCTGGTTACAGCTATGATATTACAGAAAAACTTATGGAAAATCCGCTATTATTTAAAACACCAGTTGTCCGGTGCGGTCAGAAAGCCTGCGCTGGCTACAAGCCTGAAATCTGGTTAAAATTTGCTGAATTAGAGGGAAAATAATGAATCTTAAGAAAAAAACAACTTTTAAATCGCCTGATGTTATTGCTGTAAAACAGGTTTTACGCAGACACAATCTTAATTCTGTCTGCGAGTCTGCTCACTGTCCGAATATTGGAGAATGTTTCAAAAAGAAAACTGCTACTTTCCTGATTCTTGGTTCAACCTGCACAAGAAACTGCAGATTTTGCAATATTGAAACCGTGAAATCTCCTGCCCTACCCGATCCAAACGAACCTCAAAATGTGGCAAATGCTGTTAAAGAACTGGGACTTAGCTATGTTGTAATAACTTCTGTAACAAGAGATGATCTGCCTGATGGCGGTGCTAAACATTTTGCCGAGGTTGTAAATTCTATCAGAGCTGTTTCTGACAAAATTTTAATTGAAGTTCTGACTCCCGATTTTAAAGGAAACAACTTAGCTTTAAATGAAATAATAAAATCAAAGCCTGATGTTTTTAACCACAATCTTGAAACAGTTCCGAGGTTATATAAAGAAGTGAGACCTGAAGCTGATTATAATCAATCTTTACAGGTTCTTAAATATATGAAAGATGCCGGATTTATTACAAAATCAGGAATTATGGCTGGAATTGGCGAAGAGGAGAACGAGGTTTTTGAACTTATGAGAGATTTAAGAGCTGTTAATTGCGATATTCTCACAATTGGTCAATATTTTAGACCGACAAACA